>DASWRQ010000328.1:0-21267 GCA_036403095.1 Kutzneria sp.
GAAACTTCGGCCGGTACTCCAGCACGATCGAGACCAGCCGCTCGCCGCCCGCCACGAACTCCGACGGCGTGAGCTCATCGGCCCGAGCCGTGGCCCGGGCGACGACGTTGGTGATGCCCAGATCCAGTCCCAGCAACAGCTTCTGCTCGGCGGCGGCGAACAACCGCGGCGTGAAGCCCGATTGGTGCAGCGCCGGCCAGAAGCGGTTGCCGGGACGGGCGAAGTGAAAGCCGGTGGCCGCCGACCACAGACCCGGATTGATCCCGCAGAACAGCACGGTCAGGCCGGGAGCGATCAGGTCGTCGATGACGGCGCCGTGGGCGGCGGCCAACTCGGCCTTGCTGGGCTTGTGCACCCGCCGAACTTAGCTGAACGGGTCCAGGGTCATCGTGGCGCTGGCCGGGTTGCCGTCGTTGACCAGGGACTCGAAGTTGCCGACGTCGTCGAAGGCGAACGCGTAGGCCTTGCCGTCGACCATCTGCGCGTGGATCTTGCGCGCGTACTGGTTGCAGACGGTGTCCACATAGAAGTCGGCCGCGTTCAGGTCGGGCTGGTTCGAGCTCGTCAGCAGCGTGGCCCGGTTGTAGCCGGCGCACAGCGTGCGGGAGATCGGCCCGCGCACCAGGTCGTTGGGTGCGTCCAACAGGTTGAAGCAGCCGAAGATGCTGTTGGCGTCCGGCTTCTGGAACGAGGTGACGACCTGCCCGGCGCTGTTGGTGAAGTTCATGACGTTGCCCGACACCCGGCCGAAGTACTTGGTGTTCGGCTGGTCGGCGAACGGCGTCACGGTCAGCGTTGAGCTGCTGTACCTGGTCCAGACCCGGTTCACGTAGTCACTCATCGCGGTGCTGGGCAGCGCGCCGGTCTCGATGCCGTGCCCGGGGGACAGCGCGCGCAGGATGGAGCCGTCCGGCGCGGTCTGGATCAGGTTGGCCCAGCCACCCGGCTGACCCTTGAGCGCGTTGAAGAACCCGGTGTAGCCGCCGGGCTTGAGGTGCCCGGTGGTCTTGGTCCCGACGCTGACCGCGTACGGGGCCGAGAACATGTCGACCTGGGTGCTGTTGATCCAGATGCCGGCGTCGTTGAGCGTGTACTCGGACCAGTTGAACAGGATGTTCCGGTTGGGGTCGCTGGGGTTCTGCACGGCCGGCTGCACCAGGCCGCCGGTGGTCAGCTTGAACACCAGCTTCTGGCCGTAGGAGAAGTACACCCGGCCGGAGAACTTGGGGATCCGGATGGTGACCGAACCGCCGTTGGCCGGCCCGGCGATCGACGCGTCGGGGGCGGCGGTCGGCGGATTGCCGCCCGCCGGCCAGGCGTGGAAGCCGCCGCCGGCGTCGGCCCAGCCCTGTTGGCCGGTGGCCAGGTTCGTGCCGAGGTCGTAGATGTAGACCGGGCCGGACCGGCCGGAGTTGTTGACGATCTTCAACGGGATCGTGGCCGGCACCGCGGCCTGAGCCGGCGCTGCCAGCACGCCGGCGGCCACAACCGTGGCGGCGATGATGCACAACATCTTTGTCGTGCGCATACGTGAATTCCCCTCGTCGTGGGCAGGGTGGCGAGGCGGCCGTGCTCTCGGTCAGGGTGTGAGAGCGCTCTCATGGTCACGCCGATGCCGACCGCTGTCAATGTCGGAACCGGTCCCGGGTTTGTTCGGACCAGGTCCGGCCAAAGGTCTGGACCTTCGGTACCGGTACCGGGAGGCTGTGGGCATGTTGACCTCACGACTGGCCCGTGGGCTGGCCGCGGCCGCGGCGTTCGCCGCGGTGGCCGCCACGGTGACTCCCGGCAGCGCGGCAGCGTCCGGATACCACCAGCGGGCGATTCCGGCGCACGTGTTCGCGCCGTACTTCCAGACGTACAAGCCGGGCGACCCGGCCGAGCAGGCGGCGGCCTCCGGCGCCCGTTACCTCACCATGGCCTTCCTGCAGACGCCGGTCGCCGGCTCCTGCGAGGCGACCTGGGACGGCGACCCGAACCGGCCGATCTCCCCGGCCGAGTACGGCGACTCCATCAGGCGCCTGCGGGCCATGGGCGGCGACGTGATCGCCTCCTACGGCGGCGGCGACGCCTCCGGCCACGGCACCGACATCGCCGACAGCTGCACCGACGTCGACAAGATCGCCGAGAACTTCGAGAAGGTGATCACGACCTACGACATCACCCGCATCGACCTCGACGTCGAGGGGCCGATGCAGCAGAACCTGGCCGGCGTCGACCGGCGCAACAAGGCCATCGCCAAGGTCGAGAAGTGGGCGGCGGCCAACCACCGCCTGATCCAGTTCGACTACACCGTGCCGACCGACGTCGTCGGCATCACCCAGGGCTCGCGGGACATGCTGGCCAACGCCGTGGCCAACGGCGCGGACATCCACATCGTCAACATCATGACCTTCGACTACTACGACAACCAGCCGCACCAGATGACCGCCGACACCAGGACCGCGGCCAACCTGCTGCTGGCCGACCTGCGCGCGCTGCACCCCGGCACGCCGGACGCCAAGCTGTGGCAGCAGGTCGGCATCATCGAGATGGTCGGCCTCGACGATTACGGCTCCGGCGGCGAGACCGGTCCGCTGGAGATCTTCACCCCGCGTGACGCCGTCGACGTGACGGTGTGGTCATGGCTGCACAACATCGGCTCGCTGTCCTTCTGGGCCCTCGGCCGCGACAGCGGCTCCTGCCCCGGCCAGCACTCCGACGCCTGCTCCGGCGTCTCCCAGGCCCCCTGGCAATACACCCGCACCATGACCCCCTTTACCCACAACTGACAATCCTGTCAAGGGTTGAGTGTTGGGAAAGGACCATTCCTCACATCCAACGTCAGGAATGGTCCCTTCCAAACATCGGTCAGGCCGGGGTGTAGATCAGCTCGATGGCGCCGCCGGGGTGGGTGCGCTGGCACTGGAGGTGCAAGGGCTGGGCGGCGGTGCCGGTGAACAGGGGTACGCCGGAGCCCAGCAGCATGGGCAGGACGACTACGCCGAGGCGGGCCACGGTGCCGAGGTCGAGGAAGGCTCGGATGGTGCGGGCCCCGCCGAGCAGGTGCACGTCGCCCATCAGACCGGTGAGCTGCAAGCGCCGCACCAACTCCGCGGGATTGTCGCAGGGCCGCGCCCGAACGTCGGAAGGCAGCGGACGGGAGGTCAGCACGTGCACTTCTTTGTCGGTCCACGGCCAATCCTGGGACCATCGGGCCAACCCACGGTCGAACGTCGCACGGCCCATCACCACGGCCTCGCAGTGCTCCAACACCTCGGCGATGCCGTGCGAGCGGTGTTCGTAGCCGGGCAGCGACTCCCAGGCCGCCACGCCCTCCGCATCGGCCACGAACCCGTCGAGGCTGACCCCGACGTGGGTGCGGATCACCATGCGAGCCCCTTCGCGATCGGTGTCCTCGGGACACACAGGTGTCTACCGGACACTTCGGTGTACGGTAGACACGCCTGGGGAGGACAGCAAGGGGCCGTCTGTGACAGAAAGCGCCAGATTTCTCGGCACGGATCTGCTCTGGGAGCTGGGCGATCAGGGACGCGTCGGCTCGCGGCCGGCCCTGACGGTTCCCCGCATCGCGGCCGCCGGCATCGCCCTGGCCGACGCGACCGGCATGGCCTCGGTGTCCATGCAGCAGGTGGCCGGCATGCTTGACGTGACCAAGATGGCGCTCTACCGCCACGTCACCAACAAGGCCGAGCTGGTCGCGGTGATGATCGAGATCGCGGTGGGGCCGCCGCCCGACCTGTCCACGGTGCCCGGCGGCTGGCGGCCGAAGCTGACCGAATGGGCCCGCCTGATGCGCGAGACCTGGCAGCAGCACCCCTGGCTGCCGGCCGTGACGGTCGGCGAGCGGGCGATGGGCCCGCGCGAGATCGGCTGGACCGAGTCGGCGGTCGCGGCGCTGGACGGCACGGGCCTGACCGGCGCCGAGCGCATGGACGCCGTTTTCCTGGTCAGCGGGCATATCCGCAACACCCGGTCGGCCTCGACCGCCGGCACGCAGCCGTGGAACCGGGACCGGAGCCTGCGCAGCCAGATCGCCGCGCACGCAGACCTGTTCCCGGCCCTGGTCGCCGCGACGGACGACGCCGCCGACGCGACCCCGGACAGCAGCTGGCGGTTCGGGCTCGACCGGATCTTCGACGGCCTGGAGTTGTTGATCACGCGCCGATAGCGTGACCGCCGCGCGGCTGGTGGAATGGCAGCCATGAGCATCTATGTGCGCGTCGAGGTCACCCCGCACGACGGCAAGCAGGCCGAGTTCGAGGAGCTCGCCAAGGCGCTGGTGGCGGGCACCGCCGACGAGCCGGACACGCTGTCCTACCGCGTGTTCTCCGACGCCCCCGGCAGCTACACCTTCATCGAGGAGTACGTCGACGCGGCAGCGTCGGCCGCCCACGGCAAGCACAGCCGTGAGCTGCTGGGCCGGCTGGCCGCCGTCGCCGACTTCGCCCGCATCGACGTCTACGGCGGTCCCGGCGACGACGTCGAGAAGATCGCCAAGGCGTTCCCGAGGGCGACCCCGCACGCCCAGGTGTTCTAACGCTCGGGCGTCACGATCCCGTACTCGTGGATCTTGCGGTACAGCGTCGCCCGGGACATGCCCAGCAGCTGCGCGGTCTGCACCTTGTTGCCGCCGCTGTCGGCCAGGCCCTGCACGATGGCGTCCCGCTCGATCGACTCCAGCCGGGACAGCGGCCGCCGGGTCAGGGCGCGGAACTCGGCCGGCAGGTCGCCCGGCTGGATGGTGCCCGTCCGCCGGTGCTGCACCGCGATCTTGAGCACGTGGTGCAGCTCGGCCACGTTGCCCGGCCAGTCGGCCCGCATCAGCAGGTGCATCGCCGCCGGCGAGCAGGTCAGCTGGCCGCCGTGGCCCAGGCGGTTGAGGAACAGCGGCACCAGCTCGGACAGGTCCGCCACGTGCCGTCGCAGCGGGGGAACGCGCACGGTGCGGGGGAAAAGCGCCAGCAGCTCGGCCAGCTCCGGCCGGTCGATGGCGTTCTCGGTCAACGTCGCCGACACCCACGTCGTCGGGGAAGCCAGGCGTAGCAAGCGAATCGTGGTCGCCAGCGCCGGGCCGGCCAACCGGTCGACGTGCCGGATCACCAGCGCGTCCACCGGATCCTCGACCAGCTCGCGCCGCAGCTCGTCGTGCCAGCCGGCGTCTGCGGCCGCGGCGTCGAGCAGATGCACCCGTCCGGTCGGATGCCGGCGCTGGTGCACGCAGCGGGCCAGCGTCGCCTTGCCCACGCCGGGATCCCCGCCGAGCACCAGCCATTCGCCCGCGTTGTAGGCCGAATCCACGTCGTGGGCGCAGCGCAGCCACAGCGGCGCGGACCCGACCGCCCCGGGCAGGAACATCGGCAGCCGCGGCTCGGGCACACCAGCCCCCTCCGGCTCGGAGTCGATCAGCTTGCCGCACAGCACAACGCCGGCCACGTCGGTCCGGTGCTGGCCGAACACCTTGCGGCACTGGGACCGCACCTTGCTGCCGGTCGGCAGGGCCACGTCCGCGGTGCTCGACCGCCGCTCGGTCACCGCCTGGGTGGCGTGCCCGATCAGCACCGACTGGTCGGACGGGTCCAGCAGCTGCCGGGCGTGGTCGTTCATCATCACGATGCCGTCGTTGAACGCCAGCACGATGCCGGTGGTCCGCCGGCAGGCCCGCAGGTAGGCCTGGAACAGCGCCAGCTCGCGGGGATTGCTGTGGGTCAACAGGGTCTGGCTGATCTGCTCGGCCGTCGACTGGGCCAGCGCCACCAGCAGCCGGCCGGCGTCGCGGCTCCAGCACGTCAGGTCGATCGCGCCGACCAGCTTGCCGGTCACCGGATGCTGGATCGGCGCGCCCGCGCAGGCCAGGGTCTCCAGGTTCTCCGCGTAGTGCTCGTGCCCGAACACGTGGGCCGGTCGGCCCTCCTCCAGCGCGGTGCCGATGCCGTTGGTGCCGACGAACTGCTCGCCGTAGCTGAAACCGGGCACCAGTTCCACCCGCTCCAGCTTGCGGTGCAGGTCGGCGTCGCCGGTGCGCTGGGTCAGCACCACACCCGTCGGATCGGTGAGGATGAGGCTGATGGGCTGGCCGTCGAGCTGGTCGCCCAGCCGCTCCAGCACGGGGGTCGCGGCGCGGATCAGCGGCGAGTCGAGGTCGGGCTCGCGGACGTAGGACAGCACGATCTTGTCGGCCGGCACCCGCAGCTGCCGCGACCGCCACCACGAGTCCAGGATCGCCTTGCGCACCTGGTCGGCGGCGAAGGACTCCGAAGTGAGGAACCGCTCGCGGGTACGGGCAAGTCGCCTCTCGTCGGCCGCCACTACGTCCTGCACTTGGACCTCCCACCCACGGACAGCCCTGGCCGCGGGCACCCGGCGGTGCCTCCCGCTGGACCCAGAGTAGGCCCCTCGTGCCGTCGGCGGGTGTCTCAAATTGAGACAGTCGGCCGCCTTCGACCGGAGTGGGATGAGAGGTCGGAGGTGTGTGGGTAATGACCGACAACGAGTCCTACAACCCATGGACCGTCGTGAACCTCGTCTTCAACCACTTGGTCGAACAGGGGTACCACCCGGTGCTCGGGGAGTCCGGCCACCCCGGTGAGCCGGCCGCCCAGCTGCTGCGCGCGCTGGGCATCGCCCCGGTGATCGGCGGTACCGACGAACGGGTGGTCCAGGAGAGCCGCGCGAAACTCGCGGAAATGCTCGACCAGGAGTTCGGGCCCCGCTGACTGTCTCATTTTGAGACCCGGAGTGACCCGGATCACCGGTTGTAATTCGACAGGCAGAAGGCGCGACGACGCGCTCGACCGCCGGCGACCGGCGGGTGAGGAGTGATCATGAGCCGCCAGAGCGTGGCGAAAGCACACCAGAAGATCCAGGAGCTGAGCTGGGACCCGGTGTACCACGAGCCGGTCTCCCACTACGGCACCGACTACACCTTCCGCAAGGCGAAGAAGAAGGACCCGCTCAAGCAGGTGCTGCGGTCCTACTTCCCGATGCAGGAGGAGAAGGACCACCGCGTGTACGGGGCCGAGGACGGCGCCATTCGCGGCAACATGTTCCGGCAGGTGCAGGAGCGCTGGCTGGAATGGCAGAAGCTGTTCCTGTCCATCATCCCGCTGCCGGAGATCTCGGCCGCCCGGGCGATGCCGCTGCTGTTCCGCACGGTGCCCAACCCGGAGCTGCACAACGGCCAGGCGATCCAGATGATCGACGAGGTCAGGCACTCGACGATCCAGCAGAACCTCAAGCGCCTGTACATGAACAACTACATCGACCCGGCCGGCTTCAACTCCAGCCTGCGCAACTTCCAGAACGACTACTGCGGCACCATCGGCCGGCAGTTCGCCGAGGGCTTCATCACCGGCGACGCCATCACCGCGGCCAGCATCTACCTGACCATCGTGGCCGAGACGGCGTTCACCAACACGCTGTTCGTGGCCATGCCGGCCGAGGCCGCCGCCAACGGCGACTACCTGCTGCCGACGGTGTTCCACTCGGTGCAGTCCGACGAGTCCCGGCACATCAGCAACGGCTACGCCACCCTGCTGATGGCGCTGTCCGACGAGTCCAACCACCAGCTGCTCGAACGCGATCTGCGGTACGCGTGGTGGAACAACCACCGCGTGGTCGACGCCGCGATCGGCACCTTCATCGAGTACGGCACCAAGGACCGCCGCAAGGACCGCGAGAGCTACGCGGAGATGTGGCGGCGCTGGATCTACGACGACTACTACCGCAGTTATCTCGTGCCGCTGGAGAAGTACGGCCTGACCATTCCGCACGACCTCATCGAGGAGTCCTGGAACCAGATCTGGAACAAGGGCTACGTGCACGAGGTCGCGCAGTTCTTCGCCACCGGCTGGCTGGCCAACTACTGGCGCATCGACGCGATGACCGACACCGACTTCGAGTGGTTCGAGCACAAGTACCCGGGCTGGTACGACCGGTACGGCAAGTGGTGGGAGAACTACAACCGGCTGGCCACCCCGAACGGGCACCACCCGATCGTCGCCGAGAACGTCGACTACGTGTACCCGCACCGCTGCTGGACGTGCATGGTGCCGTGCCTGGTGCGCGAGGACATGGTGATGGACAAGGTCGACGGCCAGTGGCGCACGTACTGCCACGAGGCCTGCCGCTGGACCGACGTCGAGGCGTTCCGGCCGACCTACCAGGGCCGCAACACGCCGAACATGGGCCAGCTGATCGGCGCCCGCGAGTGGGAGACCCTGTACCACGGCTGGAACTGGGCCGATGTCGTCAAGGACATGGGCTTCGTGCGCGACGACGGCAAGACCATGGTCGCGCAGCCGCACCTGGACCTGAACCCGAAGAAGATGTGGACGCTGGACCACCTTCGCCGGATGGGCCCGGTGCAGAGCCCGAACGTGCTGCTCAACCAGATGACCGACGAGGAGCGGGCCGCGTTCCAGGCCGACTACAACCGGCAGGGCCCCGCCGGCAGGCCGGCTCCCGCCCGGTCGGCCTGACCCGTGGTCGGAGGGAGGCGACCTCCGGCCGCCTCCCTCGCCCCAGCCACAGCGCCCCCCAGTGACAGCGCCCAATCGGAAGGCAAACAGCGCCATGGGCGAAAAGCACCGCATCCGCTTCGAGCCGGTCGGCATCGAGATCGAGGCCGACGAGGACCAGACCATTCTGCGCGCCGCCGCCGAGCAGGGCGTGATGCTGATGCACGGCTGCAAGGAGGGCCAGTGCGCGGCCTGCAAGTCGTTCATCCTGGACGGGGACGACGTCGAGCACGACCGCTACTCCACGTTCGCGCTGCCCGACTACGAGAAGGAGGAGGGCTACACGCTGCTGTGCCGGGCCCACGCGTACGAGGACCTGACCATCGAGCTGATCAACTACGACGAGGAGATGATCCGCTCGGGCCTGCCCATCCAGCAGGCCACCGTCGAGGTCGTGGCCAAGGACCGGGTCACGCACGACATGGTGCAGCTGGTGGTGCGGCTGGTCGAGCCGGCCGACCTGAAGTACTTTCCCGGCCAGTACCTGGATTTCGAGGTGCCGGGGCGGGACGCGACGCGGTCGTTCTCGATGGCCACCACCTCGGCCGCGGGCGGGCTGCTCGAGTTCGTCATCAAGATCTACCCCGACGGCCTGTTCTCCGGCGTGCTGGACAACGAGATCGCGGTCGGCGACCGGCTCGCGGTCACCGGCCCGTTCGGGGTGTTCACGTTGCGAGACGGCAATTCCCCGCTGGTGTTCCTCGGCGGCGGCGCCGGCATCGCGCCGATCCTGGCGCTGCTGCGGACCATGGCCGAGCGCGGCATCGACCGCCGGGCGGTGTTCTACTACGGCGCCCGCTCCCGGCGTGATCTCTGCTTCGAGAAGGAGATCGCCGAGCTCGCCACCCGCTTGCCGGGCTTCGAGTTCGTGCCGGCACTGTCCGAACCGGACGGTGAGCCGTGGGACGGCGAGGTCGGGCTGATCACCGATGTGGTCCGGCGGCGGGAGTCCGACCTGTCCGGGGCCGACGCCTACGTGTGCGGGCCGCCGCCGATGGTGGAGGCGGCGCTGGAGCTGCTGCCCGCACTGGGCGTGGCCGACAAGCGGGTCTTCTACGACAAGTTCACCACCACCGGCGGCTGAAGGGGTTAGCCGATGACAACGACCGCAGAACCCACCACCGAACGCAGCGTGCCCAAGCCGGTGTTCACCGACGCCGAGGCGGGCGCCAAGGTGTTCCCCGACTCCGAAGCGCGCCGCTACAACTACTTCAAGCCGGCCAAGCGCAAGCAGAGCCACTACGAGGACGTCACCGTCGAGGTGCAGCCCGACCCGCGGCACTACCTGTCGCAGGGCTGGCTGTACGGCTTCGCCGACGGCACCGGCGGCTATCCCCTGGAGTGGACCGCGTTGCGGGCCTGGGGCAGCGACCGGCCGGTGCCGGAGCGCTATCCCGGCTCCGGCGGCCAGGGCTACGAGTGGCCGGCCCACGGCTGGCACGAGTTCCGCGACCCCAACGAGGAGTGGGAGCTCACGCTCTACCGCTACAACTCCAACGTGGTCCGCCAGCTCAACCAGAACATCGAGGCGGCCCGCCAGGCCAAGGCGTTCGAGCAGTGGAACCGCAACTGGGTGCAGTTCGTGGCCCAGCACGTGGGCTCGTGGATGCACGTGGACCACGGCCTCGGGCTCTACCTGTTCGCCAACGCCAACCGCCGTGCTCCCACGAACATGCACAACAACGCGATCTCCGTGAACAGCATGCACCGCATCAGGGCCGCGCAGGATCTGGCCCTGTACAACCTGACGCTGAGCGAGGAGATCGCCGACTTCGACGGCAGCGCCCACATCCAGACCTGGAACTCCGATCCGGCGTGGCAGGGCGTGCGCGAGACGGCCGAGCAGCTGACGGGCGTGTGGGACTGGTGCGAGGCCATCTTCGCGGCCAACATCGTGTTCGAGCCGTTGGTCGGGGAACTGTTCCGCAGCAACCTGGTCCAGCAGGCGGCCCCGTCCAACGGGGACTTCATCACGCCCACGCTGATCGGCGCCGAGGAGTACGACTTCGCCGAGCGGGATCTCCGCTACACCAAGCCGATGTTCCAGCTGCTGGTCAACGACAAGCAGTTCGGCGCGGAGAACCGGAAGCTGATGCAGCAGTGGCTGCAGACCTGGGTGCCGCGGTGCATCCACGCCGCCCGCACGCTGCAACCGCTGTGGTCGCAGCCGGACGCCAAGCCGCCGCGTTTCGAGGACGGCCTGGACCGGGCCAAGAGCCGGTTCAGCGCGATCCTGTCCGAACTGGAACTGACCGCGCCGAAGGAGTTGGGCCAGTGACCACCTTCAAGACGGCCGAGAGCCCGTACAAGCAGAACAACACCGCCTCCAACATGTGCGGCTTCACCCTGATGAACAACCAGGTCGGGGCGATCGTCGCGGAAGTCATGGCCACCAAGGACAACGTGACGGTGCTGCCGCTGCCGTCCATGATCCGGGTGGACGCGGTCGGCCGGATGGACCTGATCTACAGCGAGGTCGACGAGGCGGCCGGCGAGGAGGAGGGCTGGTTCAACGCGGCCGAGTTCGAGGAGAGCATGTCCACCCACTACGGGCGCATGATCCACGAGGACGACCGCACGATCATGTTCGCCAATCCCGAGGACGCCGCCGAGTACCTCGATTTCGACCTCGTAGCCCGGTCCTAGGAGGCAGCGTGTACGTCAAGGACGGCGTGAAGTACTTCGTGGTCGACGGCCACACCCACTTCTGGGACGCCAGCCCGGCCAACTGGGTGCCCGGCCAGGAGGCGTTCGCCAAGGGCTGGATCGAGTGCTTCCACGCGTACCAGAGTCTCGGTCCGGCCGAGACGCACTGGCCGATCGAGAAGTTCCAGAAGTACTCCGAAGAGCAGATGATGACCGATCTGTTCGACGAGGGTCACGTGGACGTCGCGATCTTCCAGCCGACCAATCTCCGGCAGTGGTACACGGAAGGCTTCAACACCACCGAGGTCAACGGCGCACTGGCCGAACGGCATCCCGGCAAGTTCGTGGTGAACACCAACTGGGATCCCCGCGACGGCGAGGACGGCCTGAAGGCGCTCGAGGAGCGAGCCGAGCGCTGGGGTAGTGTCGGGGCCAAGCTCTACACCGCTGAGTGGAAGGGCGACTCACGGGGCTGGAGCCTGAAGAGCCCGGAAGCCGCGCGGTACCTGGAGAAGTGCCAGGAACTGGGCATCCGCAACATTCACATCCACAAGGGGCCGACCATCTGGCCCCTGGACAAGGACGCGTTCGACGTGTCCGATGTGGACCACGCGGCGACCAACTTCCCGGAGCTGAACTTCATCGTCGAGCACGTCGGCCTGCCCCGGATCGAGGACTTCTGCTTCATGGCGACGCAGGAGCCCAACGTCTACGCTGGACTGTCCGTTGTGGTCGGTGGACTGATGCACGCGCGGCCGCGTTTCTTCGCCAAGGTCATGGGCGAGCTGATGTTCTGGCTCGGCGAGGACCGACTGGTGTTCGGCGCGGACTACGCCATCTGGGAGCCCAAGTGGCAGGTGGAGGGCTTCGTCGACTGGCAGATGCCCGACGGCGAGGAGTTCTCCGACTACGGCAAGCTCTCGGTGACCGCCAAGAAGAAGATCCTGGGTCTCAACGCGGCCAAGCTGTACGACCTGAAGGTGCCGCCGGAGTGCGATGTCGACGCGCCCGAGGTCGAGCCGGTCGGTGTGCCGGCGTCATGACCTCTGTCACTCGCACCCCCGACCAGGCCGCCGCGGTGCTCGCGGCGGTCTGGTCGGCCCTGGGCACCGTGCTCGACCCCGAGCTGGACGAGCCGTTGACCCACCTGGGTTTTGTCTCGCACTGCCTGGTCACCGAGGAGGGGGAGGTTCGCGTGCGGCTACGGCTGCCGACGTATTTCTGCGCGCCGAACTTCGCCTATCTGATGGTGGCGGACTCCTACGACGCCGTCCGCGCCGTGCCCGGCGTGACCTCGGTGTCCGTGAAGCTGGAGGACCACTTCGCCGCCGCGTCGATCAACGACGGGGTGGCGCGGCGGGCCGGCTTCATGGACTCCTTTCCCGGCGAGGCCGTCAACGAGCTGGACGACCTGCGCGCGGACTTCCTGCGCCGGGCCGTGCTCGCCGGCACCGACCGGGTCTGCCGGGCGCTGATCGCCGCCGGCGTCGACCGTTTCACCCTCACCGACCTCAGTCTCGGCGACGCACCGGAGGGCGCCGATCGAGAGCGGTTGCGTTCCCGCCGAAGGGAACTCGGCCTGCCCAGTGGAGATTGCGACCCGCTGGTGCTGGATCCGGCGACGGGCGAGGCGGTCACCGACATCCGGGCCCACCTGGGCCTCGCCCGGCTGACGCGGGTCAGCCAGGAGGCCAATTCCGGGGTGTGCCGGGGAATGCTGCTCGGCCGTTACGGATTGAAGGAGGAGCAATGAAGGCCGTTCGGCTGCACTCCTACCACAAGCAGCCCGTCATCGAGGAAGTGCCGCAACCGCGCGCCCGCGACCCGTTCGACGTGGTCGTGCGCATCGGCGGCGCCGGTGTCTGCCGCACCGACCTGCACATCATCGAGGAGCAGTGGGCCGAGAAGTCCGGTGTCGCGCTGCCGTACACCATCGGGCACGAGAATGCCGGCTGGGTCGAGGAAATCGGCTCCGGAGTGTCCAATGTGGCCGTCGGCGACACGGTGATTCTGCACCCGACGCCGACCTGCGGGCTGTGTCATGCCTGCCGGGCCGGCGACGACATGCACTGCCTCAGGTCGGTGTTCCCCGGCATCAACGCCGACGGGGGCATGGCCGAGTACCTGCTGACGTCGGCGCGCGCCTGCATCAAGCTGGACCAGGCCACGCAACCGGACGATGTCGCCGCCCTGGCCGACGCCGGGATCACGGCCTATCACGCCGTGCGCAAGGCCGTTCCATTGCTGTACCCCGGTACGGTATGCGTGGTGAACGGGGCCGGTGGGCTCGGGCACATCGGCATCCAGTCGCTCGCGGCGTTGACGGCCACCACGATCGTCGTCGTCGACCGCAACCCGGAAGCTCTTGACCTGGCGTCGAAACTCGGCGCGGATGTGACGGTCCTGGCCGACGGCAAGCACGTCGAGGCCGTGCTCGACCTGACCGGCGGGCACGGCGCCGAAGTGGTGCTGGACTTCGTCGCGGAACAGGGCGCCCAACAGGACGCCTTCGCGATGACCCGGCGTGGTGGCTCGCACTTCGTCATCGGCTACGGCAGCAACATCGACATCCCCACCATCGACATCATCTCCACCGAGCGCAACGTGATCGGCAACCTGGTCGGCACGTACAACGACCTGGTCGAGCTGATGGTGTTGGCGCAAAAGGGGAAGGTCACGCTGCACACTCGCAAGTACCCGCTGGACGCCGCGCTGGACGCGCTGGCCGACCTCGACGCCGGCCGGGTGCGCGGCCGGGCCGTGCTCACCCCGTAGAGAGGCATGGAACCATGGCCAAGGAACTGCGCTTCGGCGCACAAGCCCGGGACCTGCTGCTCTCGGGGGTGGACAAGCTGGCCGAGGCGGTCAAGTCCACGCTGGGGCCCAAGGGCCGCAACGTGATCATCGAGAAGATCACCGGCTCGCCGGTGGTCACCAACGACGGCGTGACCATCGCGCGGGAGATCCACCTCAAGGACCAGTTCGAGAACATGGGCGCGCAGCTGGTCAAGGAAGCCGCGATCAAGACCAACGACGTGGTCGGCGACGGCACCACCACGGCCACGGTCATCGCCCAGGCCATCATCCGCGAGGGCATGACCCGGATCAGCCAGGGCGGCAACCCGGTGCTGATCAAGCGCGGTATCGACCACGCCGTCGGCCTGTTGGTCGAGCACCTGGAGAAGGTCGCCCACCCGGTCAGCACGCGGCAGGATTTCGCCCGTGTGGCCGCGATTTCGGCCAACGACGACGACTTCGTCGGCGCGGTGATCGCCGAGGCGCTGCACACCGTCGGCGAGGGCGGCGTGGTCAGCATCGAGGAGTCGCCGAAGATCGGCATGCGGGTGGACTTCGTGGAGGGCTTCGAGTTCGACAACGGCTACCTGTCGCCGTACCTGGTCACCGATCCCGGTCGGCTGGAGGCCGTGCTCGACGACCCGTACATCCTGATGTGCAGCGAGAAGATCACCAAGGTCCAGGAGCTGATGCCGCTGCTGGACAAGGTGATGCGCGATCCCCGGCCGCTGCTGCTGATCGCCGAGAACGTCGAGGGCACCGCGCTGAGCATGTTGGTGCACAACCACGTCAACGGGATGTTCAAGGCCTGTGCCGTGCGCGCCCCCGGCTTCGGCGACCGTCGTCTGCACAAGCTGGAGGACCTCGCCGCCGTGGTCGGCGGGGCCGTGCTGTCGCGTCAGTCCGGTTTCTCGCTGGAGACGCTGACCCTGGAGCATCTCGGCCGGGCGCGGCAGGTTCGCATCACCGAGAACAGCACCACCATCGTCGGCGGCTCGGGCACCGAGGCCGACATCGAGTTCCGGGTGACCCAGCTGCGTTCCGAGCTGGAGCGGGCTCAGAACGGCACCGACGAGGACGTGCTGACCGAGCGAATCGGCGCTCTCACCGGGAAAGTGGCGCTGATCCGGGTCGGCGCGGCCACCCCGGCCGAGCTCAAGGAGCTCCAGCACCGCGTCGAGGACGCCCTGTCCGCCACTCGGGCCGCCATGGCCGAGGGCATCGTGCCCGGGGGCGGGGCCGCTCTGCTGCACGCCGAGAAGGTGTTGGCCGACCTCGGGGTCACCGGCGACTACGCCACCGGCGCCGAGATCGTCCGGCGGGCGCTGTCCGAGCCGGCCTTCCTGATCGCCGCCAACGCCGGCCTGCCGGCCGCGCAGATCCTGGCCCGTACCCGGGAACTGGGTGAGGACGAGGGCTTCGACGCCCTGCACGAGCGCTACGGCAACATGGTCGAGATGGGCATCATCGACCCACTGCGGGTTTGCCGGTCGGCCCTGCAGAACGGCGCTTCCGTCGCCGGCCTGCTGCTGACCACCAACTCCCTGATCGCCGAGGAGCAGACCCCGTGGGGCGGCAGCGCCGCCCTGATGACCGAGTTCGGCCCCTTGGACGGGGGCCTGCACCAACCTTCCCCCGATTCCAGCACCCCCCAATCCCTGGGCATGGGCCCCTCCGTCGCCTGATCTGACGTTTGGAAAGGACCATTCCTGACATCCAACGTGAGGAATGGTCCTTTCCCAACACTCGGTCCTTGACGGGGAGGAGGTGGCTGTGTTAGAGCGTGATCCGGCGACGGTGACGAGGGTGCGGCCGGCTGTCTCCGCGAAGCTGGTGGGGCCGGCGTTCGTGGCGGCGGTGGCGTACATCGACCCGGGGAACTTCGCCACCAACATCACCGCCGGCGGGCTGTTCGGGTACCGGCTGCTGTGGGTGATCCTGGTGGCCAACGTGATGGCGATGCTGGTCCAGTACCTGTCGGCCAAGCTGGGCATCGCCACTGGGCGGGACCTGCCGGAGCTGTGCCGGCAGCACTTCCCGCGGCCGGTGTCGCGGGGGCTGTGGGTGCAGGCCGAGCTGGTGGCCATGGCGACTGACCTGGCCGAGCTGGTGGGCGCGGCGGTCGGTCTGAATCTGCTGTTCGGGGTGCCGCTGCCGATCGCCGGCGTGATGACGGCCGTGGTGGCGTTCGGGGTGTTGGCCCTGGAGCAGCGCGGTCGTCGCCCGTTCGAGTTGGCCATCGCCGCGCTGTTCGGGGTGGTGTTCCTGGGCTTCGCCTATGACCTGGCCACGGTCGGCGTGCACGGGAATGTCGGGTCGGGGCTGGTGCCGGGGTTTGCGGGCTCGGGCAGCGTGCTGCTGGCCGTGAGCATCATCGGCGCGACGGTGATGCCGCACGTGATCTACCTGCACTCGGCGCTGACCAAGAAGCGAGCCCATCACCGCAGCGAGATGTCCCGACACACGCTGCTTCGGTCGCAGGCCGTGGACGTGCTGCTGGCCCTGGGCACCGCCGGGTTGATCAACATGGC
Source organism: Kutzneria sp. (assembly GCA_036403095.1). Taxonomy (GTDB): domain Bacteria; phylum Actinomycetota; class Actinomycetes; order Mycobacteriales; family Pseudonocardiaceae; genus Kutzneria. The sequence goes on from DASWRQ010000328.1 coordinate 16,493, forward strand.
CATGCTGGTGCTGGCGGCGTCGCTGCCGATCACCGGCGATCCGATCCTGTCCGCTCACGAGTCGCTCGGACGGTTCGTCGGCGGTGGGGCCGCGTTGGCGTTCGCGATCGCGTTGCTGGCCTCGGGAGTGTCGTCGTCGAGCGTCGGCACGTACGCGGGGCAGGTCGTGATGCAGGGTTTCATCCGCCGCAGCATTCCGCTGTACGTGCGGCGGGGGATCACCATGCTGCCCGGGTTGACCGTGCTGGCCCTGGGCCTGCCCACCACCGACAGCCTGGTCATCTCCCAGGTCGCGCTGTCGTTCGGCATTCCCTTCGCCTTGATCCCTTTGGTGCTGTTGACCCGACGGGCCGACGTCATGGGCTCCTTCGTCAACCGCCGCGTCACCACCGCCGCCGCCACCGGCTGCGCGGCGCTGATCACCGTGCTGAACGTGTACCTGGTTGTCGCGGAGGTGAGCTCGTGATCTGGCTGACCGTGCTCGGCGGCACGCTCACGCTGTCCCTGCTGGCCTTCCGTTTCGTCGAACTCGGTTCCGTGCCCTCGTGCGTGCGGGCCCGGGTCGTCCGGTTCAGCTCCGTCGCGTCCCCGCTGCTCGGGCTCGGCGCGGCCGTATTGATCATCGGTATCGTGGGCCTCGCCCACTCGACAGGAGGCTCGCCGTGATCTTCATCGTGGTCAGGTTCACCGTCCGCCCCGAGGTCGCCGACTCGTGGCTCGACATCACCGCCGACTTCACCGCCGCCACCCGTGCCGAGCCCGGCAACGTCTTCTTCGACTGGTCCCGCAGCGTCGACGACCCGAACGTCTACCTGCTCACCGAGGGCTTCCAGGACGACGCCGCCGAGGCCCACGTGACGTCCGCGCATTTCCGGACGGCCATGGCCGAGCTGCCCAAGGCCATCGCCACCACACCCCAGATCATCAACGTCACCATCCCCCAGGACGACTGGTCCGAGATGGCCGAGCTCAAGCCCGCCTGATCCACTGACAGCCGCCCGCGCCGTCGGCTACCGTCGGCGGCGTGACGGATTTCAAGCTGCCGCTCTTCGGCGCTGACACCGAACGCGGCGACCTCGCTCCCTGAGTCGCCCGCCGTTGCGCCGTCCACCTTTCTCTCTCAGGGAGCACACCCATGCGCTCGTTCATCCATGCCTTGCCCAAGGTCGAACTGCACGTCCACCTCGTCGGCTCCGCCGGCGTCGACACCGTGCTGGCCCTGGCCCGTCGGCACCCTTCGGCCGGGGTGCCGACCGACCCGGCGTCGTTGCGAGACTTCTTCACCTTCCGTGACTTCGATCATTTCCTGAAGGTGTACTGGGCCATTCAGTCCATGTTGCTCGACCGCCGCGACATCGAGACCCTGGTCGTCGGTCTCGCCGACTCGCTACGCAGCCAGAACGTCCGCTACGCCGAGGTCACCGTCACCCCGTACAACCACCTTCTCGACGGCATGCCCGCCGACGAGCTGCTCTCCGGTCTGGCCTCCGGCCGCGTCGAGGCTTCTCGCCGTGGCGTCGACCTGGCTTGGTGCTTCGACATTCCGGGCGAGAAGGGCCTTGTCGCCGGCCGCGAGACCCTCGCCTTCGCCCTCACCGAGCGTCCCGACGGTCTCGTCAGCTTCGGCCTCGGCGGCCCCGAAGTCGGCGTCCCCCGCGCCCAGTTCGCCCCTTTCTTCGCCGACGCCCTCGCCGCCGGCCTGCACAGCGTCCCCCACGCCGGCGAGACCACCGGCCCCGCCACCGTCTGGTCCGCCATCCGCGACCTCTCCGCCGAGCGCATCGGCCACGGCACCAGTGCCGCCTCGGACCCCTCGTTGCTGGCCCACCTCGCCGAGCACCGCGTTCCCGTCGAGGTCTGTCCCACCTCCAACCTCCGTACCCAGCAGGTCGCTGCCATCGCCGACCATCCCGTGGGGCACATGCTTTCCGCCGGCGTTGTCGTCACCCTCAACACCGACGACCCACCCATGTTCGAGGCGACCCTGGAGGGCGAATACCTCGCCGTGGCTGAGGCATTCGGTCTGGGCGTTGAGGACCTTCGCCAGTTGGCCCGCAACGCCATCGGAGCCTCGTTTCTGTCGGCTGCCGGAAAAGCTGCGTTGCTAGCCGAAGTGGATGCGGTGCGTGGCGGGGGGGAGTTGAGGTGAAGCCGCCTTGTCCGTTCGAGAGTGCGATTGGTGTCCACGCCGCAAGGCTCGTCGGCGCGGGCCAGGTGAGCGGGTGCGGTGAGTCGCGCGGTGCTGGCGTGTGGTTGCGTCCACGGCACTGTCACCTCCACAGCGATTCGGCCGTGGCTCACGTCGTGATCAGCCGTTGCTCAGCACGCCGACCTTGCCGCTCTTCCTCCGGCAACACGTGCCACCACTTGAACATGACCGCGAAGGCTACTGCCGCCCGAACGCCAGATCCGCTGGACAGGGCGGATCAGCGATGGGCCCGAACCACGCGCCACCGGGGGCCGAGGCGTCGGCCGAGTTCGCGGACGAAGTGGTCGCGCAGCGGCGGCCAGTTGGTGAAGCGGACGCCGAGATTGCCGACCTGGCAGGTCCATTCGCCGGGCCAGTCACCCAGCGGCGCGGCGTGGCCGCACGCGGGACAGCGGATACTGGGCTCGCCGGCCAACAGCCACGGTTCCATCTGATCGATGTAGACGTCGACGTCCAGTGGCGCGGCGCAGTGCGGGCAGTCGGGCGGCGTGACGTTCGCGGCTGAGTCGAAAACCATGCGGTCGGAGATGACGTCGACGCCGGTGTCCCGACAAGGGTTGTCGATCGTGGCCTCGGGACCCGGCAGATATGCGCAGTGGAGCGTGGGGGAGTGATTCGGCACCATCACGCCGGTGCGGAGCAGCCAGTCGCAGACGGCATCGGCACGGGCCGAAGCCTCGCTCGCGGGCACGGAGATCTCGACCACTGTCACGTCATGGCTGCTCACGCGGCGAACCTAATCAGGCCGGGCGTGCTCGTCGAGGTTGAGGGTGATGGGGCGGCGGGTGAGCTTGCGGACGACGATCACCACTACGCCGACGGCGAGCCAGATCAGGCCGCCGATCTTGGCGTCGGGGTCGGCGTTGTAGAGCACGTAGCCGATGATCACGAAGCCGATGAGGGGCACGGCGAGGTGCATGCCGAAGGTGCGCTGTCGACGCTTGATCAGGTGGTAGACGGCGACGGAGACGTGGAGCATCAGGAAGGCGAACAAGGCGCCGAAGTTGACGAGGGTGGAGAGGAACTCGATCTGCCCGACGAAGAAGATGCCGAGAATGAGGGAGACGACGGCGACGAGCAGGACGGCGCGTTCGGGCACGCGGCGTTTCTGGTTCACGTGGGCGAGGAACGACGGCAGGGTGCGGTCGCGGGCCATGGAGAACAGCAGGCGAGCGGTGGCGTTCTGGGCTACGAGGCTGTTGGCGACGGCGGCGGCGAGCGCGGACGTGATGGCGACGAGGACGGTGAGCCACTGCCCGGCGGCGAGACCGGCGACGTGGTAGAAGGCCTGGTTGGTGGCGTCCTGCCCGACGAACTCGGTGGTGCCGGGCACCAGCATCGCGGCGAGCCAGGTCTGCACGATGAACAGCACGGCGACCAGGCACAGCGAGAGCACGGTGGCCCGCCCGACAACCCGGGGACCGCCCTGGACCTCCTCGGACTGGGTGGAAATGGCGTCGAAACCGAGGAAGGACAGCACGGCGACGGACAGGGCGGCGAAGACGAGGCCGGGGGAGAACTCGGCGGCGTTGAAGAACGGGGTGACCGACCAGGCGCCGCGGGCCGACACGGTGATCACGGCGGCGACCACAAAAATGGCCAACACGGCCAGTTCGCCGATGAGGAACCAGCGGTTGACCTGGGCGGTGGTCTCGATGCCGGCCAGATTCACCACGGTGTTCAGCACGACGAACAGCACCACCCACAGCCACTGGGGCACCGCGGGCACCACGGTGCCCAGAGCGGCGGCGCCGGTGACGTAGAGCAGGGTCGGCACGAGCAGGTAGTCGAGCAGAATGGCCCACCCGGCCAGGAATCCGACCCACGGGGCGATGCCGCGGCCGGCGTAGGTGTACACGGACCCGGCGACGGGGAAGGCGCGGCTCATCTCCCGGTAGCTCAGAGCGGTGAACAGCATCGCCACCAGCCCGATGACGTAGGTCAGCGGCACCATGCCCTTGGCCGCGTTGAACACCACGCCGAAGATCGCGAACGGGGCGATCGGCACCATGAAGATCAAGCCGTACACCAGCAGGTCCCGCAGCCGCAGCGAGCGCTTGAGCTCCTGCCGGTAGCCGAAGTCGGCGAGCTCGCTCACGACAGCGTCCCCAGGAAGCCGCCGACGACCTCGGCGAAGCGCACGGGCTCCTCGACGTGCGGCATATGGCTGGACTCGGCGAAGATCTCCCAGCGGACGTCGGGGATGTTGTCGTAATAGGGCTGCACGGTCTCCGGTGTCGCCTCGTCGTGACGGCCGGACACCAGCAGGGTCGGCACGCTGACGGCGCCGACGCGGTCGATGATCGACCAGTCGCGGAGGCTGCCGATCACGTGGAACTCGCTGGGGCCGTTCATCGCGTGGTAGACGGTGGGATCGGCGTCGAGGGCCTCGAAGGTGGCGGCGACCTCGTCGGGCATCGGCACGACCCGGCACAGGTGCCGCTCGTAGAACACGTCGACGGCCTCCTTGTACTCCTGGCTGTCGGTGGTGCCGGCGGCCTCGTGTGTGCGCAGCGTCTGCTCGACCGCCGGCGGCAGCTCGGCGCGCAGCCGGTCGGCGGCCGCC
>DASWRQ010000329.1:0-13170 GCA_036403095.1 Kutzneria sp.
CCCAGCGCCGCTATCGCCCTCCCGTGCGACATTCCCAGCGCTTCCTCGTATATCGCCTGCACCCCGAAGGCCGTGCCGCCCACCACTCCCAGCACCGTCACCAGCGTCGCCACCGCCCCGTACCTCGGCAGTTTTCTCGACACCCCCGCCAGCACCGTCACCAGGCCGTACGCCCACACCCCCGTCGCCACCACCACCAGCGCCCCACCCGTAGCCCCCTGGCCACTCCCTTGCCAGAACGCCGTCGACGCCCCCATCAACGCCGGTCCCAGCACCAGGCACGCCCCCGCCAGCACCCGGCCGATCCCGTTCCCCTCCATACCTTTCAGCCTCCACCCCCGAAGCTTCGGCCCACATCAGGGTTCCCCCTGACCTCACCCCAGGAGCACCCCCATGCCCGCCGCCAGCGACCGCATCTCTTCCCCCGCCTGGATCCCTCGCACCGTCACCTCAGCCCGCCAGTCCATGTTCATCCGCCATGGCGCCAGCACCCACGTCATGTCCACGTGCCCCCTGCTGAGGAACACCGCCGTGATCGTCACGTCACGATTGACGCTCTGCCATGACCTCTGCCCGCTCCACCCCGCAAAGCTCTCCGCCAGCCCCACCACAAACGTGTCCGGTGCCTCGTTGTAGACGAACACCCGATGCAATCGCGCTGCCATGTCCGCGGCCCCGACTTCGATGCAGAACTCCAGGCCCCCGTAAGGCGGCGGATCCACCACCCGATTCCACAGCCGCACCCATCCCTGCGGACCGCCGAGCCGCACCGCCGCCTCGTCGTCCTCCACCGCCCCGCACACGTGTTCCACGCGCGCAGATTAGGCAGCACGAAGTCACCGCCGCGCCTGAATTCCCCTAGCCGTCGTCGGACCACCAGATGCCCCAGACCGGCTGACCATGCCGGCCCGGTTGGTGCTCCGTGACACCGGACGGCTGGCCGCTTTCGCGCCGCAGCGCCTCACCGGTCTCCCGGAGCCACCGCACCTGCTCCTCGGCGCTGAGACCGTCCGGCATGTTCAGGTCGACCATGCCCTCGACGGTAGTGCCTACCCCTGACACTTCCCGCCGGTCAGCACTCGATGACGTTGACGGCCAAGCCGCCGCGGGCCGTCTCCTTGTACTTGTCCTTCATGTCACGGCCGGTGTCGCGCATGGTCTTGATGACCTTGTCGAGGGAGACGAAGTGGGCGCCGTCGCCGCGAAGGGCCATGCGGGCGGCGGTGATGGCCTTGATGGAGGCGAGGGCGTTGCGTTCGATGCAAGGGATCTGCACGAGCCCGCCGATGGGGTCGCAGGTGAGCCCGAGGTTGTGCTCCATGGCGATCTCGGCGGCGTTCTCGACTTGCTCGGGAGTGCCGCCGAGCACCTCGGCGAGACCGGCGGCGGCCATGGAGCAGGCGGAGCCGACCTCGCCCTGGCAGCCGACCTCGGCGCCGGAGATGGAGGCGTTCTCCTTGAACAGGACGCCGATGGCGCCGGCGGTCAACAAGAACCGGACGACGCCGTCGTCGGAGGCGCCGGGAACGAAGCGGGAGTAGTAGTGCAGGACGGCGGGCACGATGCCGGCGGCGCCGTTGGTGGGGGCGGTGACGACGCGACCGCCGGCGGCGTTCTCCTCGTTGACGGCGAGGGCGAAAAGGGTGACCCAGTCCATGACGCGAAGGGGGTCGGTGGCGAAGTGCTCGGCGGCGAGGGTCCGACGGAGATCGGCGGCCCGGCGGCGAACCTTGAGACCGCCGGGAAGGGTGCCCTCGACGGTGCAACCCCGCTCGACGCACTCCTGCATGACTCGCCAGATGTGCAGAAGACCCGAGCGAACCTCGGCCTCGGGACGCCAGGAGAGCTCGTTGGCCAGCATGATGTCGCTGATGGACAGGCCACATTCCCGGGTCCGGGCAAGGAGTTCGTCGCCGGAGAGGAACGGGTGGGCCAGCGGGGTGGAGTCCTGCTTGATGCGGTCGGTGCCGGTGGCGGTCTCGTCGACGATGAAGCCGCCGCCGACGGAGTAGTAGACGGCAGAGTCCAGGCAAGAGCCGTCGGCGTCGAACGCGGCGAAGCTCATTCCGTTGGGGTGCAGCGGAAGTTGCTTGCGGCGGTGCATGATCAGGTCGGTGTCTTCGACGAAAGCGATCTCACGGGAGCCGCCCAACAAGAGCCGGCCAGCGGCTCGAATGCCGGCGACGCGGTCATCGGCGTCGGTGGGGTCGCAGAGCTCGGGCTGGGAGCCCTCGAGCCCGAGCATGACGGCCTTGGGACTGCCGTGGCCATGGCCGGTGGCGCCGAGGGAGCCGAAGAGCTCGACGTGCACCCGAGCCACCCGGTCGAACACGCCCGCGGCCCGCAGCCGGGACACGAACATCGCGGCGGCGCGCATGGGCCCGACGGTGTGCGAGCTCGATGGACCGATCCCCACCGAGAAGAGATCGAAAACGCTGATGGCCATGACGGACTCCAGGGGTATGCCAGAAGACGGAAGCTCCCCCTCTGTCATGGGACCTGAGAGCTTCGCCGTCACGACCGCGACGGCTTGCACCGTGGGTGGCATGCACGACCGCGCACGCTGCTTTCCAGAGTTGCCTCGCCCGGCCGGTCTGGTTGCCTGAGAGTGTGCGGGGAGGCTTGCTCCTTCGGCGCCCCGAGAAATCCGAGGGCTCTCCCGACCGGGCTGTGTGCCGAAGGCACGCGGCCTGTGTGGAATTGTTGGCTCTCACTGTAAACGACCCGGGGAGCGGCTGATGAGGTTCGGCGCGAACTACACGCCAAGCAAGCACTGGTGGCACACCTGGCTGGACTTCGAGCCGGACTCCATCCGCCGCGACCTGGACCAGCTGGCCGGCCTGGGCCTGGACCACGTGCGGGTGTTCCCGATCTGGTCGGTCTTCCAGCCGAACCGGGGTGTGGTCCGCGAGAAGGCGGTGGAGCAGCTGCTGGACATGGTCCGGATCGCCGCGCAGGCGGGCCTGGACGTCACGGTGGACGGCATCCAGGGCCACCTGTCGAGCTTCGACTTCTACCCCTCCTGGACGCAGACCTGGCACCACCGCAACGTCTTCACCGATCCCGATGTGCTCGAGGGCCAGGCGCTGCTGCTGCGCACGCTGGCGACGGCGCTGCGCGGGGAGCCGAACTTCCTGGGCATGACGCTGGGCAACGAGATGAACAATCTGGTGGCCCACAACCCGTGCACGCCGGCCGAGGTGGATTTCTGGCTGGACCAGCTGCTGGGCACGGTCAACGAGGCGGACCCGGACCACCCGCACTGCCATTCGGCCTTCGACGACGCCTGGTACGTGGACGACCACCCGTTCACGCCGCTGGCCAGCGCGACCAAGGGCGCCATGACCACGGTCCACCCCTGGGTGTTCACGCTGAACGCGGCCCGTCGTTACGGTCCGCAGTCGACGGAGATCCATCACCTGGCCGAGTACGGCACTGAGCTGGCCCGCGCCTACGGCCGACCGGACCGCGTGATCTGGGTGCAGGAGGTGGGCGCGCCGGCCCCGCACATCCCGGTCGAGCACGCCGTCGAGTATGCCGAGCAAACGATTGGCAACGTCGCGACCTGCAAGAACGTCTGGGGCCTTACCTGGTGGTGCTCGCACGACGTGAACCGGAAGTTCGTCGACTACCCGGAGCTGGAGTACGGCCTGGGCCTGTTCGACACCGACGGCAACGCGAAGCCGCTGGCCCTGGCGGTCGAGAAGGCCGTGCACGCAGAGTTGCCGAAGCCGGTGGAGCGCCCGACGGCGTTGTTCTTCGACGGCAAGCGGAGCTCCTCGGGTCCGGGCGGGGCCTTCTTCGAGGCCTGGATGCGGCTGGCCAAGGAGGGCCACCGACCGGCGGTTGTGCTGGACACGACGCCGGAGTACCTCAGCGCCCGGGGCGTGACCGAGGTCTTGACAGTGTGAGACCAACCACTCCAGGATCACAGTCATCCGATGACTAACCCGCGTCAGGCCCCGTTCCGCCGCAAATAACCCCCATACATCGGATGTTCGTTGCCGGGCGGCCCGACGTAGGAGGGCTCGATGACGACCTTCCCCAGACGCACCGCGCTGGGCCTGGCCCTGGGTGCGACCGTGCTCGCGACGATCGCTGACACGGGAACCGCTTTCGCTGCGGAGAACGCACCGAATCCGATTCCCGTGCCACTGGACGGCCTGTTCGACAACGACGGCATCGACACCGCGACCACGCACGACGGCAACTTCGACGGATCCGGGTACACCTTCCCGGCCGAGGGCTTACCGAGTGGCCAGACGACGGTGGACGGCATCCCGTTCACCTTCCCGACGGCCGCCGGCAAGAACAACATCGTGGCCATGGGCCAGCAGATCCCGCTGCCCAAGGGCCGTTACGTGACGGCCCTGTTCCTCACGGCCTGCTCGTACGGCGCGACCGGCGGCCCGGCGACCGTGCACTACGCCGACGGCACGACCAGCGAAGCCCAGCTCGGCGGGGCCGACTGGTACTCGAGCAGCGGCCAGCTGGTCGCCCCGTTCCGCTACACGCCGGGCGGCGGCACCGACCACAGCCCCGTCTCGATCAGCACCTCGCAGCTCTGGATCGACCCGAACCGGGACGCGGTGGCGATCACCCTGCCGACCACCAATCCCGCTGTCGAGGGCCAGTCCAGCCTGCACGTCTTCGCGCTCAGCCTGCAGCCGGTGGTCATCGGCAAGGCGGTCACGCTGCGGGGCACCAAGTCGACGACCAGCCTGCTCACCGACGCCGGTCCACAGGTGGTCGAGGCGACGCTGGTCAACCTGGGCACGGAGTGGATCACCCCGCAGGACCAGCTGACGATCTCCGTCGACGTCAACGGCGGCCGCACGGTCACGCCGGCGACGGTGGCCTGGCTGGCCCCGGGCGACGAGGCCAAGGTCCGCATCGGCATCCGCAAGAACCAGGCGACCGACGACGGCACAACCGTCGCGGGAATCGTCGCAGCGAAGTCCAAAACGAACGTACTGGCCAGCACCACAGCGCCGATCCTGTTGGGCGTGCCGGACTATCAACCGGCCGACACGTCGCTGACCACGCACCAGGCCCCGTACTGGTTCCAGGACGCCAAGTTCGGCATCTTCATCCACTGGGGCGTCTACTCGGTGCCGGCCTGGTCGCCGCCGGGCAAGCAGTACGCGGAGTGGTACTGGAACTGGATGCAGGACCCGAGCAACGCGGTCTACGACTACCACCGCCAGAACTTCGGGGAGAGCTTCAACTACGACGACTTCATCCCGCAGTTCAAGGCGGAGAAGTGGAATCCCCTCGACTGGCTGAACCTGTTCGTCGACGCCGGCGCGCGCTACTACGTGCTGACCTCCAAGCACCATGAGGGTTTCGCGCTCTGGGACTCCAAGGTCTCCGGGCGCACGGCGGCCAAGCTGGGCCCGAAGCGGGACCTGGTCAAGGCGCTGTTCGACGCGTCCCGCAAGCACACTCCCCAGCTGCGCAACGGTTTGTACTTCTCGATGCCGGAGTGGTTCAACCCGGACAACCCGTGGATGGGCCACCCGCCACGCAACCCGTACACGGGCGCGTCCGTGCCGTACACCGGGTACGCCAGCGGCCGGGACTTCGTGCTGGACTACCAGCTGCCGCAGATGCTGGAGCTCGTGCACGGCTACGACCCGGACGTGATCTGGTGCGACATCGGCGGCGTCAACGACAGCCGACGGCTGATGGCCGAGTACTTCAACCACGCCAAGGACCGCCCGCGGCCCAAGGACGTGACGATCAACGACCGGTCGGGCATCGCCGTGCACGACTTCACCACGCCGGAGTACGCGACGTACCCGAACACCGTGGTGGCCAAGTGGGAGGCCAGCCGCGGGCTGGATCCGCGCAGTTACGGCTACAACCGCGCCACCCCGGACGAGATGTACATGACCGCCGAGGAGGTCGTGCACACGCTGGTCGACATCGTCAGCAAGAACGGCAACTTCCTGCTGGACATCGGACCGCGGGCGGACGGCACCATCCCGGAGATCATGCAGACCCGCCTGCGGCAGACCGGCGCCTGGCTGAAGGTCAACGGCGAGTCGATCTACGACACCTCGTACTGGTCGCGCCAGGCGCAGCTGGGCGACCTGCGGTTCACCACCAAGCCGGACGCCTTCTACGTCAGCTCGCTGACCAAGCCCGGCAGCAAGCTGACGGTCAGCGCACCGGTGCCGATCCGCACCGGTGACAAGGTGACGATGCTGGGCTACGCCAAGCCGCTGACCTGGACGACGACCGCCGGCTCGCTGGTGATCGACGTGCCGGCGGCGGCGATAGCCGCAGGTCAGTACGCCTGGGTGTTCAAGATCAGCAGGCGCTGACCACCCCGCACGGCCCGCCCAACCCAAGGGGGCCATCCCCGAGCCCATTCTACCAGCACGAGGGCTTATTTGATCTTGAAGTGGGGCGGACTGTGGACAACTCCGTAGGGCGTGCTGGCTCTGTGGACAACTCAGGGCACTGACAGGCCCGCGGCCCCACCCGGTGAGACGATGGCGCGATGGTGACCGTGCAGGGTGTCGTCGACCGGGTGGGGCCGACGATGCTGCGCGCGGTGCACGCGGCGGCCGCCCCGCAGAGCGTGACGGACGTGGTGATCGCGGAGCCGGGACGGCGGAACGTGATCGCGGCCGGGGACCTGGTGCTGGGGGTGGCGGTCGGCGGCCGCAAGGACGCGGTCGACCTGATCAGGCACTCCAAGGGCGCGGCGGGCGTGCTGCTCAAGCAGCCGCAAGCCGCCGACAAGGAGGTGCTCGCCGCGGCCGAGGAAGCGCAGACGGCCATCGTCGAGGTACGCCAGGAGGCGGCCTGGGCGCAGCTGGTCTGGCTGCTGCGAGCGGTGCTGGACGCGGCGGCGGACGACGAGTCCGACGGTGACGTCGAGCAGTTCGGCGACCTGTTCCGGCTGGCCGACGCGGTGGCGGCGGTGATCGACGCGCCGGTGACGATCGAGGACGCCAACTCCCGTGTGCTGGCCTACTCGACCCGACAGGACCGCACCGACCCGGCCCGGGTGTCGACGATCATGGGCCGCCGGGTGCCGGACGACGTGCTGGCCCGGTTCCGCAGCCGGGGCGTGTTCCGGCAGCTCAGCAAGGGCCGCTCGGTGATCTTCGTGCCGGCCCAGCGGGACGGCACGCTGCCCCGGCTGATCGTGCCGATCCGGATGGGCGGCGAGCTGCTGGGCTCGATGTGGGCGGTGGTCGACGGCGAGGTCAGCGACGAGCGCTCGGCGGCGTTCGCCGACACGGGGCCGGTGGTGGCGCTGCACCTGCTGCGCCGCCGGGCCCGGGTCGACGCCGAGCGGATGCGGTCGGCGGAGCTGGTCCGGGCGGTGCTGTCCGGTGCGACCGGCAGCCGGGCCGCGGCCGCCGAGCTGGGCCTGGACGAGCAGCCGCATCGGGTGATCGCGATCGACGCGGCCAGCGAGGATGCCGCCGACGCCGAGGGCGTCCGGCTCGCGCTGTGGGAGCGCATGACCCGTGGCGTCGGCCGCCGGCCGGCCGTCGCGGACCTGCACGGCGTGCTCTACGCCGTGGTGCCGGACAAGGGCTGGAGCCAGTTGCGAGCGGTCCTCGCGACGGGAGAACCGTTGGTCGCCGCCGGCAGCGCGGTGGACCTCAACGACCTGCCGCTGTCCCGGTCCCAGGCCGACGAAACGTTGGCACTGCTGCGAACCCGGCTCACCGAGCAACGGCTGGCCGGCTACGAGGAGGTGTGGTCCTCACTCGTGCTGCACCGCGTGGCCGCCGCCTCGATGGCCTCCGGTGTGGCCGAGCTGGGCCCGCTCAACGAGCTCAAGGACGTGGACCGGGACACGCTGTACCAGTGGCTGCGTCATCCCGGCGATCCCCGCGAGGCAAGCCGCGCGTTGCGGATCCACCCGAACACCTTCCGGTACCGGATGAAGAAGATCGGCGAAGTGATCGACCTGGACGACCCCGATGTCCGGCTGGCCCTGCTGGCTCAGCTGGTCACGCTGAAGTGGGCGTGAACGCCGCCCGATAGGCCTGCGGGCTGGTGCCGACGATGCGCTTGAAGTGCTCACGAAACGCCGTCGGGGAGCCAAATCCGGTGCGGACGGCGATGCGTTCGACCGGTTCGTCGGTGGCCTCCAACAGATGTTGCGCCCGTCGAACGCGGGCGCGGTGCAGCCAGCGCACCGGCGAAGTCCCGGTCTGCTCCCGAAAACGTCGGTTCAACGTCCGGGTGCTCATGCCGGCGTGGGCGGCGATCTCGTCCAACGTCAGCTCCCGGACGGAGTTCTCCTCCAGCCACGCCAACAACTTCTCCAACTCGGCGCCGCGGGGCACCGGCGGCAGATCGTGCACGATGAACTGCGCCTGCCCGCCCTCCCGCTCGAGCGGCATGACCGACAGCCGGGCCGCCGTGGCGGCGACGGCCGAGCCGTGGTCACGACGAATCAGGTGCAGGCAGAGGTCGAGACCGGCGGCGGCGCCGGCCGAGGTCAGGAACTGGCCGTTGTCCACGTACAGGACATCGGGATCGACGTCGATCAGCGGATGTCGCGAGGCCAGCTCGGCGGCCGCGGCCCAGTGGGTGGTGGCGCGCAACCCGTCCAACAATCCAGTAGCCGCAAGGATGAAAGCGCCGGAGCAGATCGACGCCAACCGGGCGCCACGCGACGCCGCCGACACCAGGGCGGCCACGACGGGGGCCGGCACGTCGAACTCGGCGCAGCCGGGCAGGACGATCGTGTCGGCGGTCGACAAGGCCTCCAGCCCGCACGGCACGCTCAGCGTGAACAGGCCAGCGGAGATCTCCGGCGACGGCCCGCAGACGACCACCCGGTAGCCGGGCGTCCGCTGGAACACCTCGATGGGCGTGGCCAGGTCGAACGGGATGACGCCCGGCAGGGCCAGCACGGCGACGGTGTGCATGCCCCCACGGTAGCTGGCCGGAATCCGTTGACACCTGGCGATCCAGCCACTGTCTCAGCAGGCGAATGATGGGGCTGAATGAGTGCAGACGCTGACGAGGGAGGACCCACCCGCCGTGACCAAGATCCTGCTGACCATCCACATCATCGCCGTGATCATCGCCATCGGACCGGTCGCGGTGGCCGCCAGCATGTTCCCTCCCACCGCCCGCAAGGCCGTGGCCAGCGGAAACGACGCGGACATGGCAACGCTGCGGCTGCTCAACCGGATCTGCAAGGTGTACGCCCTGGTGGCGATCGCGGTGCCGGTGTTCGGCTTCGCCGTCGCCGGCATCATGCACGTCACCGGCAGCCTGTGGATCATCATCTCGATCGTGCTGACCGGCATCGCGGCCCTGGTGCTCGGTCTGCTGGTGCTGCCGTACCAACAGCGCGTCCTGGACGGCACGCCGACGCCGACCGCGCAGTTGGCCATGTACACCGGCCTGTTCAACCTGCTCTGGGCCGCGGTCACGGTCATCATGATCTTCCGTCCGGGCTCCACGCTGGACAGTTGACAGAGGTCTAGACCTCGACCGCAGTTGTGCCGCGAGCACAACAAGAACGCCGTTTGATGCTTCCGGGCGCACGATGACACCCCGGTTGGGGTAGCCCACCGTGGTAATCGACACACCAACAAGCCGTGCGCCCGGAAAGGACCGAACATCGTGCGGATCGCCGTCCCTCGCGAGATCAAGAACCACGAGTACCGCGTCGCGCTGACCCCGGCCGGGGCGCACGAGCTGGTCACCCGTGGCCACGACGTGTTCGTCCAGGCCGGCGCGGGCGCCGGCTCGTCCATCCCGGACGAGGACTACCTGGCCGCCGGCGCCAAGGTGCTGGCCACGGCCGACGACGTGTGGGCCGAGGGCGAGCTGGTGCTCAAGGTCAAGGAGCCGATCGCGGCGGAGTACCCGAAGCTGCGCGCCGGCCAGACCCTGTTCACCTACCTGCACCTGGCGGCCGACCGCCCGCTGACCGACGCGCTGATCGCCGCCGGCAACACCGCGATCGCGTACGAGACGGTGCAGACCGCGAACGGCGCACTGCCGCTGCTGGCCCCGATGTCCGAGGTCGCCGGCCGGCTGGCCGCGCAGGTCGGCGCCTACTCCCTGATGCGTCCCTCCGGCGGCCGCGGCGTCCTGCCCGGCGGCGTGCCCGGCGTCCGGCCGGCCCGCGTGGTCGTGCTCGGTGGCGGCGTGGCCGGCGTGAACGCGGCGACGATCGCCGCCGGCATGGGCTCCGACGTGGAGATCCTGGACACCAACGTGGACCGGCTGCGCCAGCTCGACCACGAGTTCCACGGCCGGATCCGCACCGTCACCTCCAACCGCTACGCGCTGGAGCAGGCCGTGCTCGAGGCCGACCTGGTGATCGGCGCGGTGCTGGTGGCCGGCGCGAAGGCGCCGAAGCTGGTCAGCAACGAGCTGGTGTCGCGGATGAAGCCGGGCTCGGTGCTGGTCGACATCTCCATCGACCAGGGCGGCTGCTTCGAGGACTCGCGGCCGACCACCCACGACGACCCGACCTACACCGTGCACAACTCGGTGTTCTACTGCGTGGCCAACATGCCGGGCGCGGTGCCGAACACCTCCACCTACGCGCTGACCAACGTGACCCTGCCGTACGCGGTCGCGCTGGCCGACAAGGGCTGGGAGCACGCGCTGCGCGACGACAAGGCGCTGGCGCTCGGCCTGAACGTGCACGACGGCAAGCTGGTCAACGAGCCCGTCGCGGTCGCGCACGGGCTCCCGCACACCCCGCTGAGCAGCGTGGTCACCATCTGAGCCAAGCTCAGCGTGCAGAGAACAGGCCGGTCGTGCGAACAGCGCGGCCGGCCTGTCGTCTGTTGATGGACTGTTGAAAGAGCCCTCATATCGTCTGTTCACTTCTGAGCGTCACACGTCTAGCGTCGGTGACCACTTGGGCACGAACCCTGCCTCGCACCAAGGAGTCACTACATGTCACGACGCTTGCGCGCACTCGCACTGGCCGCGGCGCCCCTGCCGCTGCTGGCCGCGGCGGCCATGGCCGGCACCGCCGTCGCCCAGACCGAGCCGCTCGTTTCCGTTCCCGGCAACGTTTCCCCGGCGCTCGCGCACAGCCAGCGCGACGGCGCGGTCGACGCCGGCAGCAAGATGTCGGTGTCCGTCGCCCTCAAACTGCGCAACAGCAGCGAACTGGACAAATTCATCGCTGACGTGAGCAACCCTCGTTCACCGCAGCACGGCAAGTTCCTCACGCCGGCCCAGTTCAACGACCGGTTCGCACCCACGCAGTCGACTGTGGACAGCGTCTCGAACTTCCTGCGCGGGCAGGGACTCTCCGTGACGAAGGTCAGTGACAATCGGCAGATCGTCACCGCCGACGGCACCGCCGCCCAGCTCCAGCACGCTTTCGGCACTTCGCTGAGCCGCTACACCGACACCGCGCAGCACCGCGACTTCTTCGCCAACGACTCCGCGCCGAAGCTGCCGGCCGCTGTCGCCGGCGCCGTGCAGGGCGTGGTCGGCCTGGACAACCACGCCGTCAAGCACACCAACAACACCAAGGGGCGCAAGCCGCACGCGCCGTCCGGCTACAACCCGACGCAGCTGCGCGGCGCGTACGACACCGGCTCGCTCGGCACCGGTTCCGGGCAGTCGGTCGCGTTGTGGGAGTTCGACGGCTACCAGGCGTCGAACATCGCCCAGTACGGCAGGCAGTTCAGCCTGAACTCGGCCGCGCCGAAGACCGTGGCGGTGGACGGCGCCAACTACGACTCCAGCCCGGGCGATGGCCAGGGCGAGGTCGAGCTGGACATCGAGATCGTCAACGCGATGGCCCCGGCCGCGTCGACCTACGTGTACGAGGCGCCCAACAGCGACCAGGGCGAGGTCGACATGGCCAGCAAGATCGCCAGCGACAACAAGGTCTCGGTGGTGTCGATCTCGTGGGGCTCGTGCGAGCCGGACACCACCGACGCGGCGATCACCGGCACCAGCAACGGGATCAAGCAGGCCACCGCCGAGGGCATCAGCTTCTTCGCCGCCTCCGGTGACGACGGCTCCAAGGACTGCACCCGCAGCCAGACCGGCGGCAGCGTGGACGCCGTCGACTACCCGGCCTCCGACCCGAACGTCACCGGCGTCGGCGGCACGCACCTGACCGTCAGCGGCAGCAGCTACGGCTCCGAGTCGGCGTGGAACGGCTCCGGCGGCGGCACCTCGACCAAGTTCGACGCCCCGAGCTGGCAGACCGGCGCCAACGGCAAGCGCACCGTGCCGGACGTGTCGTCCGACGCCGACCCGAACAGCGGCTACGCCATCTTCTCCGGCGGCAGCTGGCAGGTCTACGGCGGCACCAGCTGCGCCGCCCCGATGTGGGCCGGCTTCGCCGCCCTGTACGGCGCCAAGCTCGGTGCGGCCAACCAGGCGCTGTACGGCCTGAAGGGCACCGGCTTCCACGACGTGACGTCCGGCAGCAACGGCACCTTCAAGGCCGGCTCGGGCTACGACCAGGTCACCGGCTGGGGCTCCTACGACGGCGCCAAGCTCGCCGCCGCCCTCAAGGGCTAACCGCATTTGCCACCGTGAAGGGGGCTTTCCCGCACTCCGAGTGCGGGAAAGCCCCCTTCATGGCTTCAACAGGAGCCTTGCTCGTGTTGGGAAGGGACCATTCCTCACGTCCAACGTGAGGAATGGTCCCTTCCCAACATCAAGGGGTTGACGAAACCGGGTCGGCGGGGTAGAGGCCCGCCAGGGCAGGAAGGCGGACACGGACCCGCCGCCGGCCAGTGCGGAGCTAGCCAATCCTGAACACGGCGACGCTGAACAGCACGGACCGCTTGCGGGCGGTACGGCGGTCGACCACAGCCGTTGTCAGCCAACGAAGCCGGCCAGTCGGTCCACCACGTCGGCCGGCGACGGCATCGCGCGGATCTCGGCCCGCAGCCGCCGCGCGTTGGCCTGCCAGTCCGCGTCGGCGAGCAGCCGCTCGATCAGCGCGACGTCGACCTCGTCCACCGATGCTCGTTGGCCCAGGCCGTGGGCCTGCACGGTGTCGGCGTTGAGGAACTGGTCGGCGGCCTGCGGCACCACGATCTGCGGGATGCCGGCGTCCACTGTGGTCATCGTGGTGCCGGCGCCGCCGTGGTGGATCGCGGCGTCGCAGGTGGACAGCAGCGCGCCGAGCGGCAGATACCCGACGGCGCGGACGTTGCCCGGAAGCTCGCCCAACGAGGT
>DASWRQ010000330.1:0-10860 GCA_036403095.1 Kutzneria sp.
GGCCACCACGGTCAGCTCGGCCGGCCCGTGCGTGGCGATCCACTCCGGACCGTGGGCCATGGCTCGGTCCAGCGCCCGCGCCCGCAGCTCTTCCTTGGCCCCGGCGGCGGCCCGCGCCGACATCGTGTCCAGCGCCCAGACCAGCACCGACCGGGCGATGACCGCGCCGGCCAGCAGCGCGAACGGCCGATCACCGTGCCCGGTGACCACGGACGCGAGCACCGAGGACAGCGCCCAGGCCTGCGCCACCACGGCCACGGCGTTCAGCACCGACAGCAGCCCACACACCACCAGCGCGCGGCGGGTGGTCGGCGACAGCGCCGGCAAATCTCCCAGCGGCCCGCGGCGGGTGATGGTCGGTGACGGCGACGGCAGCTCGGCCCACGTGCGGCGGCTCACGGCACGTGCACCGGCGGAATGTGGGCCGCGCTGATCCGGCGGCGAAACACCCAGTACGTCCAGCCCTGGTAGACCAGGATGGCCGGCAGGCCGAACGCGGCGACCCAGGTGATCACGCCCAACGTGTACGGGCTGGACGCGGAGTTGGCCACCGTCAACGAGAAACTCGAGTCCACAGTGGACGCGATGATGGCCGGGAAGTCCGAGCCGAACAACGACAGTGTGGCGGCGGCGATCAACACCCCGAGCAACGCGAACGCCTGCCCCGCACGCCCGGCCGCCAGCCGCACCAGCGCGCCGGCCCCGGCCAGCAGCCCGATCGCGGCGACCACGATCGTCACCAGCCCGCCCTGGCGCACCTGCACCAGCACCATGAGCACGGCCATCGGCAGCAGGCAGAACGGCCCGAAACGCAGTGCCAACGCGTGCGCCCGATGCCGGATCTCGCCGTCGGTCTTGAGCGCCACGAACACCGCGCCATGCACGAGGCTGAACCCGGCCAGCGCCAACGCCCCCAGCACCGCCGGCCAGGTGAACAGCGCGCCGAACCCGCCGACCAGCACGCCGTCCTTGGCGATCGGCAGCCCGGTGGCGACGCCGGTGATGACCAGGCCCCAGCCCAGCGGCGGGATCCAGGAGCCCAGCAGGATCACCAGGTCCCAGCCACGCCGCCAGCGGTCGCTGTCCACCTTGCCGCGGTACTCGAAGGCCACGCCGCGCCCGATCAGCGCCAGCAGGATGAGAAGCACCGGCAGGTACTCGGCCGAGAGCATGGTGGCGTACCAGGGCGGGAAGGCGGCGAAGGTGGCGCCGATGGCCACGATCACCCACACCTCGTTGCCGTCCCAGACCGGGCCGATGGTGTTCACCAGCACCCGGCGCTCGGTGTTGTCCCGGGCCAGCAGCCGGGTCAGCATGCCGACGCCGAAGTCGAAGCCCTCCAAGAAGAAGTAGCCCGTCCAGAGCACGGCGATCACCCAGAACCACAGGGTAGGCAGGTCCACGGCAGGCTCCTCAGTACGCGAACGCGAGCACGTCGTCGTCGGACTTCTTCTGGTCGGCCCCGTCGCCGTCGGTCGGCGGCATGACGCCCGCCACTCCCGCCTTGGCGTAGCGCACCAGCAGGAACACCTCGACCACGGCCAGCACGCCGTAGACCGCGGTGAGCGCGATCAGCGAGGTCAGCACCTGGCCGGTCGACACTCCGGGCGACACCGCCTGGGCGGTGTACATGAAGACGCCGTCCACGCCGGTCGGATTGGGCACGACGACAAAGGGCTGCCGGCCCATCTCGGTGAAGATCCAGCCGAAGCTGTTGGCCAGGAACGGGGTCGCGATGGACAGCAACGCCAGGCGCGGGAACCACTTCGTGCGCGGGATCCGGCCGCGCCGGGTCAGCCACAGCGCCAGCAGCGCCGCGCCGGCCGCGAGGCCGCCGAAGCCGATCATGAAGCGGAAGCCCCAGTAGGTGACCGGCAGGTCGGGCACGTAGTCGATCGGCTGGCCCGACAGCGCGCCCAGGCTGGGATCGACCGGGTAGTTGTGGCCGTACTTCTGCTCGTACAGCGTGGTCAGGTCCTGCACGCCCTTGACCTCGGTGGAGAAGTCGTTGTGGGCCAAGAAGGACAGCAGCGCCGGCACGGTGATGCTCTTGACGTTCTCGCAGTCCGGCCGGGACACGTCACCGTAGGCGAAGATCGAGAAGCTGGCCGGCGCCTCGGTGTGGCACAGCGCCTCGGCCGCGGCCATCTTCATCGGCTGCTGCTGGAACATGAGCTTGCCCTGGGTGTCGCCGGTCAGCGCGACCGCGGCGAAGGCCAACATGCCGATCCAGGCGCCGAGCTTGAGCGAGGCCGACCAGACCTTGCGGTCCGGATCGTCCACAGTGCTCAGCTTGTGCTTTTTCCACAAGTGCCAGGCCGAGATGCCGACCAGGAACGTGCCCGCGACCGCGAAGCCGCCCGACACCGTGTGCGTGAACGCGGCGATCGCGGTGTTGTTGGTCAGCAGCGCCCAGATCGAGGTGAGCCGGGGCTTGCCGTCCACCAGCTGGATGCCGACCGGGTGCTGCATGAACGAGTTGGCGGACAGGATGAAGTAGGCCGAGGCCGTCGAGGCCAGCGACGCCGCCCACAGGCAGGCCAGGTGCACCCGCTTGGGCAGCCGCTCCCAGCCGAAGATCCACAGGCCGAGGAAGGTCGACTCGACCATGAAGGCGACGATGCCCTCCATGGCCAGCGGCGCGCCGAACACGTCGCCGACGAAACGGGAGTACGCCGACCAGGTCATGCCGAACTGGAACTCCTGCACGATGCCGGTGACCACGCCCATGGCGAAGTTGACCAGCATCAGCTTGCCCCAGAACTTGGTCATCGCCAGGTGGTGCGCCTTCCCCGTGCGCACCCAGGCCGTCTGCATGACCGCGACCACAATGGACAGCCCGATGGTCAACGGCACCATCAGGAAGTGGTAGACGGTGGTGATCGCGAACTGCCACCTGGCCACATCGAGTACGTCCACACGATGAACATGCCACCGGGAGGGGGTCCCCGCTCAGGTCCCGGCGTCCCCTTCGGTCGGGACGTAGGTCCTGGATGGACCGGGACCCTGTGACGCGACTCGCGGTCGGCCGACGCCTGCGCACGCTACAATCCGAGGTGCCTGAGGGGAGTAGTTCCCGAGGTCCGCCTTCATCTCGGCGGCTTCGGCGAGGCCATCGACATACTGGTTCCGCCATCGGAATCCGGTGCCTCACCCGCGTGACGCGGGCGAACGAGACCTCCGGCCGGGTGATTTCGCGCCCGGTCGGGGTCGCGCGTCATCCCCCGGTCGGGCCACACGTGGGAGGGATAGACCCCTGTGGCCGCAAGCCTGCTGGTCCTGCTGACCGCCTTCGCCGTGGTGCTCGCCGTCGAGCTCCCGGACAAGACGCTGGTCGCCACCCTGGTGCTCACCACGCGCTATCGGGCCTGGCCCGTCTTCGTCGGCGTGTGCGTGGCGTTCCTGGTGCAGTGCGTGATCGCGGTGTCCTTCGGCAGCGTGTTGACGCTGCTGCCCGAACGGGTCACCGCCGGCATCGTCACCGTGTTGTTCGCCGTCGGCGCGTTCATGCTGCTGCGCGAGGGCTTCGGCGCCGACGAGGACAGCGAGCAGGATGCCGCCCGCTCCGGCGCCGGCGAGGTCTCCTTCCGACGGGCCGCCCTCACCTCGTTCGGGGTGCTCTTCGCCGCCGAGTGGGGTGACGCCTCGCAGCTGGCCACCGCCGGCCTGACGGCCCACTACGGCCATCCCTTCGCCGTCGGCATCGGCGCCTGGCTCGCCCTGGTCGCGGTGGCCGGTATCGCCGTGCTCGTCGGCCGCAAGATTCGCGCCCGGGTCCGGCCGCAATTGATCCAGCGCATCGCCGGCTTCGTTTTCGCGGCCTTCGCGCTGTTCGCTTTGTATCAAACGATCACCGGCTAATTGAACGAAAAATAAACGCCATGACCTAGCGTGGCCGCCATGCAGATCAAACGACTACTCGTCGCCGCACTGGTGGCCGCGCCGCTGATCGGCGGGCTGTCGGCCGGACCGGCCGCGGCCGCGTCGAGCAGCTGGGGTTCGCCGCAGCGCTTCGAGCTCGGCTACTCCGTGAACGGTCGCGTCGGCGCGGCCAACCTCGACGGCAACATCTTCGCAGTGTGGCGCAACTCCGCCGATGACGGAATGACGACCAACGGCCTTTACGGTAGTCCGCAGACATTTCCCGGCAGAACGAGCGGAAATCCGGCCGCGACCGTGATCAGCGATCGAATCTACGTCGGCTGGAAAGGCGTCGACGGCGACAACCGGATGTTCATGGCCTCGTCCGGCAACGGCTTCGACTGGACGCCGCCGGCGGTCACCCCCGGCGGCACCAGCGACGGCCCGGCGCTGACCGTCTTCAACGGGCAGATCTACCAGGCCTGGAAGGGCGTGCCCGGGGACACCCGGATCTTCGTGGCCTCCTCCTACGACGGCGTGCACTGGTCGCCGGCCGCGATCGTGCCCGGCGGCACCAGCGACAGCCCCGCGCTGACCGTCTTCAACGGACGGCTGCGCCTGGCCTGGAAGGGCGCGCCCGGCGACAACCGGCTCTTCTACTCGTCCTCGGCCGACGGCGTGAACTGGACGACGTTCAGCCCGCCCATCGCCGGCACCACCAGCGGCAGCCCGACGCTGGCTGCCTTCGACGGCGGTCTCTACCTGGCCTGGAAGGGCGTGCCGGGCGACGATCACCTGTACTACGCGATCAGCCCGGACGGCGAGTACTGGCCGACCGGCACGGATACCGGCGTCGGCGGCAGCGCCTACGGCCCGACGCTGGTGCAGCGTCCGGACGGGACCTACCTGTACCTGCTCTGGCACACCGACGACGGCACCAACCAGATCCGCTACACCTGGCGGCACACCGTCTAGCTCAGGGCCTGGGCGACGGCCGCGGCGGCGGCGACCACCAGGGGGCCGACCACGGTCTGGTCGAGCGGCTCCATGGAGATGACGCCGACGCTGGCCCGCAGTCCCGGCACACCGCGTACTGGGGCGGCGACGCCGTAGGCGCCGGGCTGGAGCTCGCCGGTGCTGTCGACCCACTCGGGGCCGCCGGGCGGCAGGGACATGGCCTTGCCGCCGGCGCCCCGGGTGACGGGATGACGGGTGCCGACCCGGTAGGCCACGTGATAGGTCGTCCAGGAGGGCTCTATGACGGCCACAGCCTGCGCCTCGTGGCCCTCGGCCACGGTGAGGTGGGCGGTGGCCCCGACGCCCTCAGCGAGCTCTCTGAGGGGCGGCGTGGCGGCATTGCGGAGCTGGGGCACGACCTTGGCCGCCAGCTGGAGCACGCCGAGCCCCAGCCGCACCTTGGAGCCGTCCCGCAGCACGAGGCCGCGGGCCTGCAACGGCACCAGCAGCCGGTAGACCGCGGCCCGCGAGGCGCCGATGGCGGTGGCCAGGTCACTGATGCTCGGCGCACCCGTTTCCGAGTCCGCCACCGCCTGGAGCAGGGCGAGGCCCCGCTCCAGGGTCAGCGAGCTCTCACGGGTGGCCGGCTCCATCACGTCAGGCCGCCGGTCTCACGGTGCCGGCCACCTCGGACAGCCCGACCACGGTGCCGTCCTCGCCGGGCGCGGTCGCCGTGATCACGACCGTGTCGCCGTCCTCGAGGAAGGTCCGCGAGCTGCCGTCCTTGAGCTCGACCGGGTGCTTGCCGCCCCAGCTGAGCTCCAGGAAGCTGCCCCGCTCGAACTTGTCCGGCCCGGAGACGGTGCCGGAGGCGAACAGGTCGCCGGGCCGCACCGTCGCGCCGTTCACGGTCATGTGGGCCAGTTGCTGCGCGAACGTCCAGGCCATGGTCGAGAACGGCGGGTTGGACACGACGGTGTCGTTCCAGGACACCCGCAGCTGCAGGTCCAGCCCCCAGTCCACGTCCTCGACCAGGTACGGCAGCAGCGGGTTGGGCGGCGTCGGCGGCGCGATCCGGGCCCGGGACAGCGCCTCCAGCGGCGTGATCCAGGCGCCGACGGACGTGGCGAACGACTTGGCCAGGAACGGGCCCAGCGGCTGGTACTCCCAGGCCTGGATGTCCCGCGCCGACCAGTCGTTGACCAGCACCACGCCGAACACGTGCTCGGCCGCCGCGGAGGTGTGCACCTCACGGGCGACCGGGCCGCCGCAGACGAAGCCGACCTCGGCCTCGATGTCCAGCCGCACGCTCGGGCCGAACACCGGGCCGTGGTCGCCCTTGCGCTGGCCCTTGGGCCGCACGATGTCGCTGCCCGAGACCAGCACGGTGCCGGCGCGGCCGTGATAGCCGACCGGCAGGTGCGTCCAGTTCGGCAGCAGCGCCGCCCCGTCCGGCCGGAAGATCTTGCCGACGTTCTCGGCGTGGTGCCGGGACGAGTAGAAGTCCACGTAGTCGCCGACGGTGAACGGCAGCCGGGCCGACGCCAGCGGCGCCAGCACGGCCCCTCGCGGCGCCTTGGTCGACGTGACGAGCTGGAGCAGCCGGGCCCGCAGTTCGCTCCACAGCGGCCGATCGGCGGCCAGCAGCGGGTCGAGGCTGTCGGCGGACACCAGCTCGGCCAGCCGGTCGCCGAAGGACGACGCGATGGGCCGCAGCGGCAGCGCCTGCCCGCCGACCCGCACCGCGACGCCCTCGTCGATGACGCCGTAGGGCAGCGTCTGCGGGCCGAACGGGTGGTCCCCGGTGAACTCGGGATCGTCGATCCACGTCACAGCAGCCCCAGCTTCTCCAGATCGGTCACCGGATCGGTCAGCGAGCAGGAGCCGTAGGACGCGAACACGCCGCGGACCGCGTGCGCGGCCGGGTCGGACAGCGCCTTGGCCTCCTCGGCCAGCTTCTCCCCGTCGGTCTCGGCCAGCGCCTCCCGCACGTCCTTGCCGGACAGCGAGCGCGCGGTGGCCACCAGCAGGTTGAGGAAGCCGTGGTGGGTGAACCCGGACTCCTGCGAGGTGTGCCGGACCGCGTTGTGCAGGCCGGCCGTGGCCTTGAAGGACACGCCGCCGCCGGAGACCACGGACAGGAAGTCCGCGACCTGGTCGAGGCTCGGGAAGGCTTCCTGGCTCAGCCCGCCGCAGCGCAGCTTGGGCCAGCTGCCGTGCTCGATGACCCGGGCGACGCCGTCCAGCCACTCCGCGCCGCCCCGACGCGGTTCGACCACTCGGATGACGTCCTCGGGCACGAACTCCGACACCCGTTCCAGCCACACCTCGTCCACGTCGGACGGGGCCGGCATCTCGACCATCCGCAGCGACAGCAACTCGCTGCGCGACTCGACGATGGACACGGCCTTCGGCACACCACCCAGGCCGGTGTCGATGACCAGCGAGATGGCCACCGGCTTGACCGGCTTGGCCTTGATCAGCTCGGTGATCAGCTCTGGCAGTCGGGACGCCGGGCACAGGAAAAGGCCCAGCACACCGGCCCATTCGCCGGACCGCCCGTCCAGGTGCCCCCGGACCGCGTCGGCCATCGTCGCGTTGCCCGGCGGGAACAACGCCGCGTCGTCGACGAGCCTTGCGAGCAGCGGCGGCGTGCCTCGTGGACCGGGCGCACGGAGTTCTACAGCGCTTGACACGGGTGACACGCTAGCGGTGTCACGGCAGCTGAACAAAGATGTCCGACTATCGGACACCCGGAGAGCCCAATGCCTTACTACCGACAGATCGGCGAAATCCCCCGCAAACGGCACACCCAGTTCCGCACGCCGGAGGGTGGTCTGTACGCCGAGGAGCTGATGGGAGTCGAGGGTTTCTCCGCCGATTCGGCGCTGCTCTACCACCGCCATCTGCCGACCGCGATCGTCGACGCGCAGACCGTCGAGGATCAGCGCTGCGGGACGAGGCCGAACCTGCCGCTGAAGCCGCGACACTTCAAGACACCCGATCTGACCTGGGACAACGCCGACGCCGTCACCGGCCGCCGGGTGCTGTTCGGCAACTCCGACGTCGTGATCAACTTCGTCGCCGCGACCGCGCCGAGCCCGCTCTACCGCAACGCCACCGGCGACGAGCTGCTCTACGTGCAGACCGGTTCCGGCGTGGTGGAAACGATCTACGGAGCGCTCTCGGTCGGCGACGGCGACTACGTGGTGATCCCCACCTCGTGCACCTATCGGGTGATGCCAACCGCCGGCGAGCCGATGCGCATCCTCGTGTTGGAGGCCAGCGGCCACATCGGGCCGCCCAAGCGCTACCTGTCGGCCAAGGGCCAGTTCCTGGAGCACTCGCCGTACTGCGAGCGGGACGTCCGCGGGCCGTCAGAGCCGCTGCTGGTCGACGGCGAGGACGTGGACGTGCTGGTGCGCCACCGGGCCGGGCTCACCCGATTCACCTACGCCAACCACCCGTTCGACGTGGTCGGCTGGGACGGCTGCCTGTACCCGTGGGCGTTCAACATCCGGGACTTCGAGCCGATCACCGGCCGGCTGCACCAGCCGCCGCCGGTGCACCAGACGTTCGAGGGCCCCAACTTCGTGGTCTGCTCGTTCTGCCCGCGCAAGGTGGACTACCACCCGCTGTCCATTCCGGTGCCGTACAACCACGCCAACGTCGACTCCGACGAGCTGATGTTCTACGTCGGCGGCAACTACGAGGCCCGCAAGGGCTCGGGCATCGGCATCGGCTCGCTGTCGCTGCACCCCTCGGGCTGCACGCACGGGCCGCAGCCGGGCGCGGTGGAGGCCTCGCTGGGCGCGGAGTTCTTCGACGAGACCGCTGTGATGGTGGACACATTCCGGCCGCTGGAGCTCGGCGAGGCGGCCCAGGCGTGCGAGGACGACGCGTACGCCTGGACCTGGGCCCGCCGTCAGCGGGCCTGAAGCTCGCGGAACCGGACCACTGCGACCAGTGGTGAACCCGGCAGCCCCACCACGGCCGCTCTGTCGCGGCGAGGGCTGCCGGCCACCCACAGCACGCCGGTGGCACTGATGTTGCCGATCAGCCAGGCCGGCGCGAGACGGGAACTGACCGGCAGCTGGCTGCCGTCCGGGCGGGTCAGCACCATTCGCAGCTGACCGATCACCGCCGGATCGCCGCTCCACGACAGCAGCTGCACCGGATACGCCTGCCACGGGCCGTTGCCCAGCAGCTTGACCGTGCGGTGCCGGTCACCGCCCTGGAAGAAGCCGGCGATGAGTCCGACGACCAGCACGAAGGCGAAGCCCAGCCACGCCGCCGGCCAGCCGTCGATGAACAGCAGCAGGTCGAAGACCAGGCTGGCGCCGAGCAGCGCCACCACGGCGACCGATTCCCACGCCGCCAGCACCGCCACCTTCGCCGCCCCGCGCGGCAGGTCCTCGTCCGTGACCGGCACCGGCCGCGGATTCGTCGGAGCGGGCACGACCTTCGCCGCCAGCGGCATCGGCACACCGTCGAACAGCACCGCGGCGACACCGTCGGCATTGGGGCCGACCAGCGACACCTCCTGCTGCCGTGCGGCGTACTGGCGGGCGCCGCCCACGGTGTTCGTCACGCGCAGGTACAGCCGCCCGCCGTCGACCGACAGCAGCATCGCCCTCCCGTCACGGCCGACGACGTCGCTGCGCACTCGAGTCACCGACGCGCCGTCCAGTAGGGACGGCGCCGCCGCTCGCCACCAGCCGATCCGTTGGTGGAACACCACGAGACCGACCACCGACACCGCCGTCAGCACCAGGAACAGCACACCCAGCATGCTGAAACCGCGATGCAGCAAGAACATCAGCGCCGCGAGCACCAGGCGGACGAGGATCGCCCGCACCGGTCGACGCCGAAGCCAGTAGTTCAGGTACAGCCGGACGGTCGGGTCGGCTCCGACGTCCGCCGGCGGTCTCCACACATCCGTCACGCGAACCTCGCGGCAGTGACGATGGGATAGCCGGGGATGCCGACCGCTGCACCCTTGCGGTCGCCGGGCAGGCCGACCATCCACAACGTGCCGGTGGCGCTGATGTTGGCCACCAGTTCGGGCAGGGCGAGCTTGATCGACAGCCGCCGCCCGTCGTTCAGCACGAGCGTGAGTCCACCCACCAGCCGCCGCGCGTCGCCCGTCGACGCGTTGACCGTCACCGGGTGCGCCTGCCACTGCCCGGCGGCCAGCAGCTTCCGCAGCCGCAGCTGGTCGCTCGGCATGAAGGCGACGAGGATCGCCATGATCAGAAGCATCGCCCCGAAGATGACCGTGTAGATCATCATGGCCTCGGCGTTCTGCGCTTGCAGGATGATCCCGGCCAGCACGACAAGCACGACGACAACCGGGACCTGATTGAGCCGGGCGGTCCGGGTGGCGATCCAGTTCGGCACCTGGTCCTCGGCGCCGTTGACCGACACCGGCACGATCGGTTCCGCCTCGGTCGGCTCCGGGGCCTCGACGACCTTCGCCGGCACCGGCACCGGCAGGCCGTCCGCGAACACCACGGCATGTCCCTCGGGATCCGGGCCGAACACGGTGATCTCGCCGGTACGGGCGATGACCTGCCGCACACCCCAGGTCACCGGCAGCACCTGGAGGTGCATCGGCCCAACCGCCAGCACCGCACGGTTGCCCTTCTGCGCGACGATCCGCGTGGCAACCCGGTGCGCGGGACTGCCGTTGAGCAGGCTCGTCGCCGCCGGCAGCCAGCGGCCGAAACGGATCTGGTGCCGGACACCGGACACCGCCCGCCACACCGCGTTCAGCAGCAACAGGCCGCCGACGACGGAGAAGTGCGGCTGGAACGCCGAGACCAGGACCCCGAGCACCAGCGACACCACAAATCCGGTGATCGCGTTGCGGACCCGCGCCCGGTACAGCCTCAAATACCGCTCGACCGCCTTGTCCTCGGCCGGCCACGACTCGGCCGACCGCCACACGGCGACCGACAACCGGGCGTCATCCACCCTCGTTCCCCTCTACTTGTGCGGTCACTCGAACCTCGCGGCAGCGACGATGGGATGGCCGGGAAC
>DASWRQ010000331.1:0-9057 GCA_036403095.1 Kutzneria sp.
TGCGGCGCTGGAGAAGGAGGTGCGGGCCTGGGTCAAGGTCTGGAACGAGGATCCCAAGCCGTTCGTGTGGCGCAAGACCGCAGAGGAGATCCTCGACTCCCTTGCACGATATATCTCACGAATTTCCGGTGCGGGACACTAGTTGTTCTCGCCGATGACCGTGGGGGCGGTCTTCTCCGGCGCGCCCAGCAGGTCCCGCAGGTCGCCGCTGAGGCGGATCTTGGACTTGTGCTCCTGGTCCTCGCCGCCCTGGCCCTTCTGACCGCCGGCCATGCCGCCCATCATGCCCATGCCGCCGCCGGCCTGGCCGTTGCCGGACGCGGCTGAGGCGGCCGCCGGGGCGGCGGGAGCGGGCGTGTAGTGCTCGGCGGACGTCGACTCGGCGGCACCGGAGACGGTGCCGGCACTGGGGGCCTGCACGGCGTCGTGAGCGATCCCGGTGCCAGCGCCGGCGCCTACCGCGCCACCGCCAGCGTGAGCACCGCCACCGCCACCGCCGCCGGCGGCCGCGTGGGCGGCAGCAGCAGCGGCCGGAGCGGTCGCGGCGGGAGGCTGGGGCGGCGCCGAAGGCGTAGCGGCCGGCGGGGCGTAGTCGTAGGACCAGTTCCCGGACGGCATCGGGTGCTTGACGGTGATCTTGGAGAAGGCGTCGCCGCCGTGCACACCGCCGCACAGCTTGGTGAACGCCTCCAGCACGTCCCGCACGGACTCGAACAACTGCTTGGTCGGCTCGTGCTGGTCGTCGAGGTGCTCGGTGGCCCGCTTCTCCCCGTGCACGGGCACGGACAGCGCCTCGGACACGGTGTCGGCGCTCTCGGCCAGCGTGTCGCCGAGCTGGTCGACGAGGTGCTCGACGCCGTCGGCGGTCTGCTCGAGGGCATCGGCCATGGCGTTCATGGCATCGGCCAGGTCATGCCCGGACAGGCCGTAGGACTGCATGTAGGCCATGAACGAGTCGGCGTCCTTGCCCTGCCACGACGCGTCCAGCCCGCCCAGCGACTTGGTCAGCGTGTCGGTGATCTCGCCGGCGGCCTTGGCCGCCTTGCGCCAGCGGTCGGCCTCGTCCCGCAGCGCCGACCACTTGCCGACCAGCGGCGCGTAGTACTCCTCGACCGGATCGGTCACGCCGAGCTGGCGGCTGATCTGCGACAGGTAGTCCAGGTGGGCCGGCGACGCGCTCACTTGCCACCCGCCTTCTTCAGCAGGGCGGCCATGTCCTGGTCGTGCGAGCCGTAGTGGTCGGCGGTCCTGGCCAGTCCCTCGGCGGCCGCGGTGAGCGCGTCCACGGCCCGGGACAGCTGGTCGGACAGCGTTTGCGCGGCCTGCGCGTACGCGCTGTCGGCGCCGGTGTCGTGACCCAACTGCCCGAAGGCGTCGGCCGGCAGCGGCGCGCCCTTGAGCGCGTCCCGCGCCGAGCCCAGCTCCTCCGACGACCGGGAGACCGTCTTGGCATAGCTCGCGATCCAGTCCGGATCGATCCGCACGCCGCTCACGTCATCCCCTCTCGCCGACTGATCCGGTCCCTTCGACGCGCCCGGGGCGCGTTCAGTTCCCCGACCCGCCGGCCGGCGGCGCCTGCTGCTGGTTGCTGGGCGCCGCGGTCGGGTAGCTGCCGGCGTCGGCCGGCAGCTGCATGGTGTCGAATGTGCGCAGCGCCGCGCCCGGGTCGAGCGCGGTGCCCTGCGGCAGCAACCGCACGATCGCGTCCGGCGCCGGCGGGTAGCTGGCCGGGTCGCCGAGACCGACGCCGGCGGCCACCTGGTCCGGGCTCATGCTGGCGATCGACGAGGCGAAGCCGTAGCGCACGCCGAGATCGGAGATCACGTACACCGGGCCGGTGCGTTCGTCCGAAGTGGACGTGCTGTCCCGCACCACGGCGGCCTGACCGGTCGGCAGGTAGAAATCGGTGATCTTGGTGCCGTCGGTGCTCGGCAGGCCCAGCTTGATCGGCTTGGCGTTGTCGGGCAGCAGCGGCTTGCCGGCCTCGAGCACGCGCACGGTCAGCTGCGGGGTGTTGTTCGGGAAGCTCCAGGCCGCGCACACCGCCGGGTACTCGTTGATGTCGACCGGGTTCACCTTCTCGACCGGGAACTCGTCCAACGCCCACGGCGTGTTGACGGGCTTGATCGCCTTGATGTCGCCCGGCTCCACGTTGTGCGGCTTGGTGCCACCGTTCTCGTAGATGGCCTCGGCCGCGATCGGGGAGACCTCGTGCCGACCATCGGCCACCAGCACGTAGTAGTGCTCGGAGTTGTCCACCTCGACGGTGCGCAGCACGTCGCCGACCTTCGCATTGGCCGGCGCCTGATAGCTGGTCGGGTTCTCGCCGCGGTCGGGGATGTCGGGCAGGCTCAGCGCCACCGTGCCCGGGACCGCGTTCAGCACCGCCGTGCTGATCGGCCGCGCGTACTGCTCCTGCAACCGGTAGGCGTTGGCGATGGCCTTGTCCTTGTCCAGGTCCACTTGGGACTTGACCACGGACGTGTTCTTCAGGCCGAGGCTCGTGCTGAACGAGGACTTGCGGTAGATCAGGTAGTACGACTTGCCGCGGTCCGGCGTGACCAGCAACGGCTGGCCGAAGCTGATCTCCGAGCCGATCCCGTCGACGCCGCCGATCACCGACGTGGTCGGCGTCGCGTCCTTGTCGGCATTGCTCGGCAGCGTGTCGCACACGTTCCAGAAGTTGCCGACCCGTTGCGGCCCAACGGGAAGCATCTGCGGCCCGTCCACGAGGCCCTGCTTCTTGTCGCGGGGCAGGCCCTTGAGCACGTCGTCGTCGACCACCGCGGGCGTGGCCGCGGCCGGCGAGCTCGCGCCCTGCGCCCCGCCGCCGCTGCCGTTGGCCAACAGGATCAGCCGAGCCGACGTCACATTGAAGGTGGGCACCAGCCGCTTGTTGTTGTTGCCGTCGGTGATCAAGGCGTACACCGCGCCGGACTGCTTGCCGATCACCACGCCGTTGGACTCGGGCACCGAACCGGCCGGGCTGAGCACGGCGAACAGGACAAAGCCGATGGCCGCGACCATGGCCAGCAGCACGCCGACCACCGCCGAGCGCATGTGCGAGCCCATCGGGTCGTGCAGCATCACCGAGTCCTTGCGCACCAGGGCGGACTCCATCCGCCTCAGCATGAATCGGTACGCCTGGACCTGGGACTTGCTCGTAGGTGTCGAAGGCATTCGCAGCTCGCAGCTCTCCCGTTCGCGGTACGGTTTCGCAGGATAGCGGGAGGCAGTGCCGGCCGGGTGCGCTTCGGGTGGACCCGAGCGGCCGGCGCCCGATATCGCAGCGCACACCGAGGGGAAGATCGAGCGGATGTCCGTGACCACGCAACGCCCGGGGCCGCCCAGCAACGGCGCGCCCCCGCCGCAGGCGCAGTCGACAACGCCCCCGCCGCGCCGCGTGCCGGCGGCACGCCGGCGCAAGGCGGGCGCGACCATCGGCGGCCTGCCGGTGGCCAACCTCGTCGTGCTGGAGATCGGTGTGGCCATCGGCCTCGTGCTGCTGGCGATCAACAGCTCGTGGCTGTACGTGGCGGCCGGGGTCGCCGGGGTCGCGCTCATCCTGACGTTCATCCGCTGGAACGGCCGCTGGTTCACCCAGTGGGTGGGGCTGACCGTCCGCTACCTGTTCCGCTCGCACAGCCGGGTCAGCTCGCCGGCCGAGGCCGCCGCCCCGGTCGACGAGGACGGTGAGACGAAGGTCATCGGCGCCGAGGACGCCCGGGTCGCGCTGCTCCGGCTCGCGGTGCCCGACCTCGTCGTCGCGCACACCATCGACCATGAGCGCTCGCCCGTGGGCATGGCGTGGCAGGACGGCGTCTGGACCGCCGTGCTGCGGGTCGACGTGGAGCCGCCGCTCGTCGCCCCGATCGGCAAGGCGCCGAACCTGCCGCTCGGCGTGCTCGCGCCGTGCCTCGAAGACCGCGGCGTGGTGCTGGACTCGATCCGGGTGCTGTGGCACTGCTACCCCGGCAGCGCCGTGCTCCCGCCCAGCTCGCCCGCGCTCTCCTCCTACATGGAGGTGATCGGCTCGCTGCCGACCTCCGCCCGGCGGACCACACTGGTCGCCGTGCGGCTGGACCCGCGGCGCTGCGGCGCGGCCATCCGTGAGCGCGGCGGCGGCGTCGTCGGCGCGCACCGCGCCCTGATCGGCGCGCTGTCCCGGGTGCGCAGTGCCCTGGAGAGCCGCGGCGTGACGACCCGTCCGCTGGACTCCGACGAGCTGCTGTCCACCGGCATCGCCATCAGCGAGCTGTCCGGCGCCGTGAACGCCGAGGGCCGGGTGGGGCTGACCGAGAAGTGGGGCGGCGTGACCGCCGCCGGCGTCGGCCACTCCAGCTACTCCATCACCGGCTGGCCCAGCGGCGGCGTCGCCGCCGGGCTGAACACGTTCACCAGCATCCGGGCGCTGTCCACCACGGTCACGCTGGCCATCTCGCCCGGCGGTCAGGACGGCCAGGTCGGGCTGCGAGGGCTGGTCCGGCTCAGCGCCCGCACGCCGTCCGAGCTGAGCCGGGCCGAGGTCCGGCTGGAGAAGCTGTCCGACCAGCTCGGGTTCGACGTGACCCCGCTGCGCGGCCTGCAGAGCGCCGCGCTGGCCGCGACGCTGCCGTTCGGAGGATGGGCATGAGCACGAGTCAGACCCGCTCCCGGGACACCATGGGCAAGGTCGGCGGGCTCGCCCCCGAGTACCTGGTGTCGCCCGAGCTGCTGGACGCGGTCAGCCCGTCGGCCGAGCGCGGCGGCACGCTGATCGGCAGCGACTCCCGCAACGAGCCGGCCAGCGTGTCCCTGCTGCGCCCGATGCCGACCCGCGTGGTCGCCCTCGGCGGGCTGTACCTGGCCCGTCAGCTGGCGCTGCGGGCGCTGGCCGCGGGCGCGTGGGTGATCATCGCGACCGGTCGGCCGCAGGCCTGGCAGGCGCTGGCCCAGGCCACCACCACCGGCCCCGGCGAGCGGCCGCTGCCCGTCGTCGCGATCCGACGGCTGTCGCCGATCGAGCTGCCGGACAGCTCCGAGGACAACCCGCTGCTGGTCGTGCACGACGGCGGCGCCACCCCCGTCGAGCTGCTGCCGCCGCGCACGCCGTGGCAGACCACCATGTACGTGCTGCCCTACCTGCATCCGCAGGCCGGTGCGCTGGCCATGAACGCCGACCTGGTGCTCATCCAGCGGCTCCAGGCCGCGCAGGCCCAGCTGGCCGGCCGGATGTGGCGGCTCAACCCGGCCCAGGTCACCGAGCTGTCCCAGCTGCGCGACGACCACGTGCTGGCGCTCGGGCAGAACCTGTGGATGCCGATCCGCCTGGTCACCAACGAGGGCGAGAAGCAGATCCTGG
Source organism: Kutzneria sp. (assembly GCA_036403095.1). Lineage (GTDB taxonomy): Bacteria > Actinomycetota > Actinomycetes > Mycobacteriales > Pseudonocardiaceae > Kutzneria. The sequence continues at coordinate 5,342 of DASWRQ010000331.1, forward strand.
GCCCCGTGCGCCGAGGGGATTGATCAGCGGCGACTGATCCGAGGCAACCCGGCGGTATCACCGGCCGTCACCGGAGCATGACGTTCACACGATGCGCGGCCATGGCGCTCGCCGCGGCGGCCGCCCTGCTCGCCGTGCCCGCGACGGCTCAGGCCGCCACGGTGCCGACCGGGTTCGCCCCCGCGTCGAGCAGCTGGCTCACGCCCAAGCACGGCTACGTGCTCGGCTACGCCGGCGCCACCGGCTACCTGCTGGAGACCACCGACGGCGGCGTTCGGTGGTCCCGGCTGGCCGCCCCGCCGATCTCGCTGCCCGACAACCACAACCACGTCGCGCTGACCGTGCCCGATGCCAAGCACGCGTTCGTCTCCGACGGCGAGCACATCCAGGCCAGCACCGACGGCGGCAAGCACTGGTTCGCCGTGACGCTGGCCGGGCTGCCCAGCCCCAGCTACCTCAACAAGATCGACATCACCGACGGCCACGTGCTCGCCCTGGCCAGCACGCTCCGCCAACCCGACCACAACACCACCCAGCTCTACACCGGCAAGGTCGGCGCCAAGACGCTGACCGCCGTGCCGGGCCTGTCGGTCGACGGCGGCATCACCTACGGGGACCTCGCGGTCGGCGGCGGCGTGCAGGTCTCGGTCGGCGCGGACCACACCACCAGCAAGTACTGGACCTCCACCGACGGCGCGCACTTCACGGCCGCACCGCTGCCCTGCGACGTGTCCATGCAGACCGAGCTGGACGGCGTGCGGCAGGGCAAGGTGCTGAACCTGTGCCTCGGCGACCCGTCCGACCCGTCGCCCGGGCACATGCACAAGCAGCTGGTCCACGCCGCGGCGCTGGGCGTGCGCTACCTGCCGTCGGACGCCGAGGCCCCGACGGCCGGCATCATCCAGGGCTTCTCGTCCGGTTCCGACCAGAACGCCGCCATCGCCGCCACCGGCGGTGGCCTCGAGCTGCTGTACAGCACCACCGACGGCGGCAACACCTGGCAGACCACCGAGCTCGACGAGGACCGCTTCGGCCTGGCCGACCTGCGGTTCGTCGACCACGCCTTCGGCACCGTGATCACCGGCGCGCCGGACGCGTGGAACGGCTCGGTGCTGTATCGCACCACCGATTCCGGCCACAGCTGGCAGCCGGTGACCTTCAGCTAGCTGAGCTGACCCGCACGCTGCGGGTGATCGCGGCACGGGCGGCCAGGTCCTGGTCCGCGGGGTAGTCGACCCGGACCAGGGTCAGGCCGTGCGGCGGCGCGACCGTGACGGAGCTGGAGCGCTCGGTGGAGCGCAGCAGGGAGGCCGGCCAGTCGACCGGCTTGCGGCCTTCGCCGACGGCCAGCAGCGCCCCGACCAGGCTGCGGACCATGGAGTGGCAGAACGCGTCGGCCGACACGGCGGCGGTCAGCACGCCGTCCTCGCCCCGGCTCCACGTCAGCCGCTGGAGCTCGCGGATGGTGGTGGCACCCTCGCGTCGTTTGCAGAAGGCGCAGAAGTCGTGCTCGCCGAGCAGCAGCTCGGACGCCTCGGACAGGGCGGCCAGCGACAGCGGTCGCGGCCACGAGAGGGTGTCCAACCGGCGGAGCGGATCGGCCCCGAAGGGGGCGTCGGCCACGCGGTACGCGTAGTGCCGGCGCAGCGCGGAGAAGCGGGCGTCGAACTCCTCGGGCACCCTGGTCGCCCGGAACACCCGCACGTCGGCCGGCAGGATGCGGGACAGCCGCTTGGCCAGGCCGTCCACATCGGACTCGGCCGGCAGGTCGACGTGGGCCACCTGCCCGCTGGCGTGCACGCCGGCGTCGGTGCGGCCGGCCACCGTCAGCGTCAGCGGCCGCCGGAACACCTGGGACAGCGACTCCTCCAGCACGCCGCACACCGTGCGCCGGGACGGCTGGCGGGCCCAGCCGGAGAACTCGGTGCCGTCATAGCCGAGGTCAAGTCGAACACGGAAGAGCCCGCCATCCCCGGGGGGAGTGGCGGGCTCGTCGTGGACGGCAGAAGTCACTCGGACTTCTTGTCCTCGGCCTCGGTGGTCTCCTCGACCTCGGCGACAGCCTCGGTCTCGGCGGCCTCGTCAGCGGCGGCCTCCTCGGCGGCCGGGGTCTCGACGACCTCGGCGGCCGGGGTCGCGGCCTCGTCCTTGGCGAACTTGGTGCCGCGGGCCTTCTCGGCCTCGGTGGAGACCAGCTGCTCCGCGATCAGCTCGATCACGGCCATGGGGGCGTTGTCGCCCTTGCGGGGCATGGTCTTCACGATGCGGGTGTAGCCACCGTTGCGGTCGGCGAAGTGCGGGCCGATCTCGGCGAACAGCTTGTGCAGCACGTCCTTGTCGCGGATGGTCTTGAGGACCTCACGACGGTTGTGCAGGTCACCGCGCTTGGCCTTGCTGATCAGCCGCTCGGCGAGCGGACGCAGCTTGCGCGCCTTGGCCTCGGTGGTCTTGATCCGCCCGTGCGTGAACAGCGCCGTGGCCAGGTTGGCCAGCAGCAGCCGCTCGTGGGCCGGAGACCCGCCAAGCCGGGCGCCCTTGGTGGGGGTCGGCATTTCCGTTGCTCCTGTGGTCTAGAACAGCTGGGTCAGAGCTGCTCAGTCTCTGCGTAGTCCTGGCCGTCGTCGTGGTGTCCGTCCACACCCGCGTCGGACCAGCCCGCGTCGGCCGGGAAGTCGGTCGCGGCGACCGACGGGTCGAACCCGGGCGGGCTGTCCTTCAGCGCGAGGCCGAGGCCGACGAGCTTGAGCTTGACCTCGTCGATCGACTTGGCGCCGAAGTTGCGGATGTCGAGCAGGTCGGCCTCGCTGCGCGAGACCAGTTCGCCGACGGTGTGGATGCCCTCACGCTTGAGGCAGTTGTACGACCGGACCGTGAGGTCCAGGTCCTCGATCGGCATCGCGAACGCGGCGATGGTGTCCGCCTCGGCCGGCGACGGGCCGATCTCGATGCCCTCGGCGTCGGTGTTGAGCTCACGGGCCAGGCCGAAGAGCTCGGTCAGCGTCTTACCCGCGGACGCGACGGAGTCGCGCGGCGTGATCGACGGCTTGGTCTCCACGTCCAGGATCAGCTTGTCGAAGTCGGTGCGCTGCTCGACACGAGTGGCCTCGACCTTGTACGTCACCTTCAGCACCGGCGAGTAGATCGAGTCGACCGGGATCCGGCCGATCTCGGCGCCGGCCTGCTTGTTCTGCACCGCCGGGACGTAGCCGCGACCGCGCTCGACGACGAGCTCGATCTCCAGCTTGCCCTTGGCGTTGAGGGTGGCGATGTGCAGGTCGGGGTTGTGCACGGTGACACCGGCCGGAGGCACGATGTCGCCCGCGGTCACCGCGCCAGGCCCCTGCTTGCGCAGGTACATGGTCACCGGCTCGTCCTCCTCGGAGGACACGACCAGCTCCTTGAGGTTCAGGATGATGTCGGTGACATCCTCCTTCACCCCGGGAACCGTGGTGAACTCGTGCAGCACGCCGTCGATCCGGATGCTGGTCACGGCCGCGCCCGGGATGGACGACAGCAGCGTGCGCCGGATCGAGTTGCCCAACGTGTAGCCGAACCCGGGCTCCAGCGGCTCGATGACGAACCGGGACCGGGTGTCGTTGATGGGCTCTTCGGCGAGCGTGGGTCGCTGAGAGATGAGCACTGCTTACCTTCTTTCGTACGACGCCCGCTATTTGACGTCGACCGAGTCCCGGGCCGGCCCCCCCCGGGCGGCCCGG
>DASWRQ010000332.1:0-28292 GCA_036403095.1 Kutzneria sp.
CTCACGTTCAACGTGAGGAATGGTCCTTTCACGCAGGACCCGGCCGAACTGTCAGGGGGTCGGGGCAGCATCGAGGCATGAAGCGAGGAACGTGGGCTACCCACACCAACGAGCTGGCACGGGCGAGCCGCGACGGCGTCATCCGTGTCCAGCAGCTCATACGCCTAGGCGTACCTGAAGGAACGACGTACCGTCGATGTCAACCTGGCGGACCGTGGCGGTGGCTGCTACCCGGCATAGTCCTGCTTTCCAACGGACAACCGACCAGACGACAACAAATCGAGGCGGCCCTGCTGCACGGCGGCCCGGAGGCACTGCTGACCGGCTGCGATGCCGTTCACCTCTACGGGCTGCGACGGGTGCCGGACAACGACCGCATCCACATACTGGTGCCGCAGGCCAGGCACATCCGCACCGCACGCTTTGCCGTGGTCGAGCGCACGATCCACATGCCTGAGCCCGTTCAGAAGCATGGGCTCCGTCTGGCGCCCCTCGAACGCGCGGTCCTCGACGCAGCGCGCAGATGGCGGCGAGTCGATCCCGTTCGAGCGTTGCTCGCGGAAGCAGTCCAGCGAGGACGCTGTCGCCCGGCGGAACTGCTGGCCGAGTTGAACAGCGGCAGTCGCCGCGGGTCGGCCCTGCCGCGCCGGGTGCTGGCCGAGGTCGACGAAGGTGCGCGTTCGGTTGCGGAGGCAGACGGCCTGCGGATCTGGAAGGAGTCGGGCCTGCCGACGGCGGCCTGGAACGTACCGGTCTTGGACAGCCGCGGCCGTTTCATTGCCGTTCCAGACGCATGGTGCGACGATGTTGCGCTGGCTTGGGAGATCGACTCTTTCGAGTGGCATTTCAACGCCGAGGGCTATGCCAGGACGGTGGCGCGGAACACCAGATACGCCGGCGCGGGGATCGTGGTGGTCCAGACGTTGCCGTCACGCCTCCGCGACAATCCGGCCGGCGTGATCGACGAGCTTCGTGCCGCTTACGAAGCGGCTGGCGCACGCCCCCGGCCACCCGTCCGATCAGCTCCCGCCACCGCTGCCTAGCCACATCCTCATGTTGTGAAAGGACCATTCCTCACGTTCAACGAGAGGAATGGTCCCTTCCAAGCAGCGAGGGGTTGACAACCGCGCGGGGCGGGGTTAGGGGGTGACGAGGGACAGGGCTATGCCGTCGAGGATGTCTTTTTCGCTGACGGTGAGGTGGGTTATGTCGGCGTGCTCGGCGAGGTGGTCGGCGAGGACGCGGAGGATGATCGCGCCGCCGCCGATGACGTCGACGCGGCCGGGGTGGATGGTGGGGACGGCGGCGCGCTCGTCGTGGGTCAGGGACAGGAGGTGGTCGCCGACGGAGTGGATCTGCTCCACGGACAAGGTGGAGAGATGGGTGGCCAGGACGTCGTAGGAGGGGAGGTCCTGGGCGACGGCGGAGAGGGTGGTTACGGTGCCGGCGACGCCGATCCAAGTGCGGGCCTTGGCGACGGGGACGGCCTCGAAGGCGGCGGCGAGGACGGAGGAGGCGAGGGCGGAGGCCGCAGAAATCTGCGAGTCGGTGGGAGGGTCGGTGAGCAGGCAACGCTCGGTGATGCGCACGCAGCCGATGTCGACGGACTTGGCGGCTTCCACGCTGGAGTCGAGCGAGCCGAGCACGAGTTCGGTGGAGCCGCCGCCGATGTCGACGACGAGGAAGGGCCCGTCGGCGGGGTCGCAGTCGCCGACGGCGCCGGCGAAGGAGAGCCGGGCCTCCTCGTCGCCGGAGATGACCTCGGCCTCGACGCCGAGGACCTCGCGGGTCATGGCGAAGAAGTCGTCGCGGTTGGCGGCGTCACGCGTGGCGGAGGTGGCGACCATGCGCACGGCCTCAACGCCCTTGCGGCGCAACAAAGCGGTGTAGTCGACAAGGGCGACCCGGGTGCGCTCGATGGCCTCGGGGGCGAGCCGGCCGGTGGCGTCGACGCCCTGCCCGAGCCGGACGATCCGCATCTCCCGATGCACGTCCCGCAGCGAGCTCGATCCGTCGTCCCGAACGGTGACGTCCGCGATGAGCAGACGGATCGAGTTCGTCCCACAGTCGATGGCGGCGACCCGCGAGTGCTTCATGCCGCCAACCTAGTCGCTCAGCTGGCGACGGGCGTCCCGCTGGGCGTCGCCGACTTGCTGGTCGGCGTGGGGCAGCCCGCCGGCGCCGACTGGGCGGGGGGCGGCGCCACGGTGCTGGTGGGCGTGGCCGTCGACGTCGGCGTGGTGGGGCACGTCGGCGTCGTCGTGGTCGTGGTGGTCGTCGTCGTGGTCGACGTCGTGGTGGAGGTGGTGGTCGAAGTCGTGGTCGCGGACGTCGACGTGGTGGTGCCGGTGGGCGTCGTCGTCGTGGTGGTGCTGGTCGACGTGGGCGTCGTGGTCGTCGTGTCCGAGGGCGGGTTGTCGCCGTTGTTGTTCGGCGGCGGCGGAGCCGGCGGACCGACGAAGGGCCCCTTGGGGAGCGGCTGGATGAACGGAACGTCGGTGTTGTTGGGCAGCGTCTCCACGCCGGAGGCGTAGGAATTGGCCCAGGCCAACACGTTGGCCACGTAGGCGTCGGAGTGGTTGTAGCCGAACACGGCGGCCGAGCGCTGCGCGGGATTGCTCATGTCACCGCCGCTGGCGCACAGGTAGTTGGCGGCGGCGAAGGCGGCGTCGTAGATGTTGTTCGGGTTCGCGGTGCCGTAGTTCTTGGCGTTGGAGATCGCCGCGTACTGCTGCCACGTGGACGGGATGAACTGCATCATGCCGACGGCGCGGTCATAGGCGGTGTCGCCGTCCCACTGGCCGTGGTCGGTGTCGTAGATGAGGGCGAAGCCGCCGCTGCCGTCGAGCCGGGGCCCGAGGATCGGGGCCAGCGTGTTGCCCTGGGCGTCGACGGCGCCGCCGCGCGCGTGGTTGGACTCGATGTGGCCGATGCCGGCCAGCAGCGCCCAGTCCAGGTGGCAGTTGGGGTTGCGGGCCGCCTCGAGCTGCTCGGCCTTCCGGTACGCCGCGAGCGCCGCGCCGGGGATGCCGAGCGGGCCGTTGGGCAGGCCCCCGAGCTCGCCGGCGCCGTCGGTGTTGGCGGCGTCGCCGATGTCGGTGGGCAGGTCCGGGCTGATGCTGTCCTGCTGCGGCAGCTGCCCGGTGGCGCCTAACGGGTTCTTCGCCGCGGGCTGGCTGGCCGGCGTGGAGTGGGCCGTGTTGACCCACGCGAAGGTGGCGTCGCCGGCGAGCACCATGGGCGCGAGCATCGCGGTCACGGCTGCCGCGGCGCGCCATCGCCGCTGCGGTGTGACTCGCGGCGGCTTCGGAGTCCGGGCCCTGACGCTGTGCACACCCACGCGGATCCACGCTCCTCGTCTCGATCACATGACCCAGATGCGATCGTTGCCTACACGCCGTTAACTCACGGTCAGCCTGCTACACACCTGGGCGAGTGTCACTGCATCAAGCGAGATTTGCACCTCGGGGAGGCCACACTAGCCCGAATGGTGCACACAGCGTCACCAAAGATGTCACATACGTACAGAACTGGCGGCTTGCCGTCAGGCGCAGTCGCCGGCCGGCCAGTCCGACGCCAGCGCGGCGAGGGCCTCGTCGCCGAACGGGTTGACGCCCGGGCCGCAGGCCAGCGCGTGCGCGATGTGCACGTGCAGGCACTTGACCCGGCCGGGCATGCCGCCGGCGCTGACCTCGGTGCCGAGGGAGTCGATGGCGTCGCGCTCGGCCAGGTAGGAGCGGTGCGCGGCCAGGTACCGGGCGGCCAGCTCCTCGTCCTCGGCCAGCCGCGCGGTCTGCTCCCGCATCATGCCGTCGGCCTCGAGCCTGCTGGCCAGCGAGGTCAGCCGCGGACAGGTCAGGTAGTACAGGGTGGGGAACGGCGTGCCGTCCTCCAGCCGCGGCGCGGTCTGCACGACGGACGGGTGGCCGCTGGGGCACCGGTGCGCGATGGCACGCAGCGCACGCGGCGGGCGGCCGAGCTGCTGGGCGATCACCTCGCGGTCCATCTCGGTGATCGGTTCCCGAACCCCCGCCGTCACGAGCCACTCCCGGTGATCGAATTCCACAACTGCTCGAACCATGGACTGTTGGACGCCTGCTGCTGCGACGGCCCACGCTGGGCGCCCTGCTGCCCGTCGCCGGGCAGCTGCACCGTGTACGGCGTCTCCCCTGGCATCACCATGCCCAGGCGGCTACGCGCCTCGGCCTGGATCTGCGCCGGGTCGGCCAACTGCTGCTTGCGCTGTTCCAGCTGCGCGGCCTGCTGCTCCAGCTTGGCCTGCTGGGCCAGTTCCTGCTCGACCTGCGCATGCTGCGTCAGGTACGTGCGCAGCGGCACGGCCACCGACAGCGCCAGGGCGCAGACGACCATCGCCAGCACGGCGGCCTGCCTGGTCGCGGACAGCCCGAACGCGCCGCCGGTCCGGGCGCGCCCGGAGTCCTGGCGTGAGGCGCGCGGCCGCGGCGGGCGCGAGGCCGGCTGGTCCGGCTCCGAGGCGGCGGGCTTGCCCGACGCCCCGGCCCGGCGGGCACGGTCGGGCCGGCGGCGCTGGCTGGACGAGTCCTGCCTGCGTCGCGGCTGCCGACCGTGCTCGCGCTCGGACATGGGGGATCAGGCCTCCGCGGTGAACCGCGGGAAGGCCAGCTCGCCGGCGTAGCGGGCGGCGTCGCCGAGGGTCTCCTCGATGCGCAGCAGCTGGTTGTACTTGGCGGTGCGCTCGCCGCGGGCCGGCGCGCCGGTCTTGATCTGGCCGACGCCGGTGGCCACGGCCAGGTCGGCGATGGTGGTGTCCTCGGTCTCGCCGGACCGGTGGCTCATCATCGACCGGTAGCCGTAGGAGGTGGCCAGCGCGACCGCGTCCAGCGTCTCCGACAGCGTGCCGATCTGGTTGACCTTCACCAGCAGCGCGTTGGCGGCGCGGCGGGAGATGCCCTCCTCCAGCCGCTCCGGGTTGGTGACGAAGAGGTCGTCGCCGACGATCTGCACCTTGTCGCCGAGCTCGGCGGTCAGCTGCACCCAGCCGTCCCAGTCGTCCTCGGACAGCGGGTCCTCGATGGAGACCATCGGGTAGGAGCTGACCAGCTCGCTGTAGTAGGCGGTCATCTGCTCCGCGCTGCGCTTGCTCTGCTCGAAGGTGTACGCGCCGTCCGAGTAGAACTCGGTGGCGGCCACGTCCAGCGCCAGCGCGACGTCGCGCCCCAGCTTGTAGCCGGCCTTCTCGACGGCCACCGCGATCAGGTCCAGCGCCTCGCGGTTGCTGGACAGGTTCGGCGCGAACCCGCCCTCGTCGCCCAGGCCGGTGGCCAGCCCCTTGCTCTTCAGCACGGACTTGAGCGCGTGGTAGACCTCGACGCCCCAGCGCAGACCCTCGCGGAAGGACTCGGCGCCGATCGGCGCGATCATGAACTCCTGGATGTCCACGTCGGTGTCGGCGTGCGAGCCGCCGTTGAGGATGTTCAGCATCGGCACCGGCAGGATGTGCGCGTTGGGGCCGCCCAGGTAGCGGAACAGCTCCAGCCCGCTGGACTCGGCCGCGGCCTTGGCCACCGCCAGCGAGACGCCGAGGATGGCGTTCGCGCCCAGGCGCCCCTTGTCCGGGGTGCCGTCCAGGTCGACCAGCTTCTGGTCGACCACCCGCTGCTCGACGGCCTCGATGCCGACCAGCTCGGGCCCGATCTCGTCGAGGACGGCGGTGACGGCCTTCTCCACGCCCTTGCCGTTGTACCGGGTCGTGTCGCCGTCGCGCAGCTCGACGGCCTCGTGCTCACCGGTCGACGCGCCGGAGGGCACCGCGGCCCTGGCCAGCGTGCCGTCGTCCAGCGCGACCTCTACCTCGACGGTCGGGTTGCCTCGCGAGTCCAGGATCTCGCGCGCGCCGACCTGCTCGATGACCGCCACAACAGCTCCTATCCAGCGTTCAGGGGCTCATCCCACAATCAGCCTAGCCGGGTGGACAGATCACCCGGAGGCGGCACGCTCGCGTGCCGAAACAACAGCGTAATCATTCTGAATCGAGGGAGAAAGGGGTCAGCTTGGCCAGCACGCTCGGGAGCTGTCCGGTATGCAGCACGCCGAGGCGTTTGGTCGCCCTGGTCATGGCCACGTACAGGTCGTTCGCGCCGCGTGGGGACTCCGTCAACATCAACTCCGGCTCGACCAGCAGCACCGAGTCGAACTCCAGCCCCTTGGCCTGTCCGACGGTCAGCACCACGACCGGGCTCTCCAGGTCGTCGCCGCCGACCGGGAACGCGCCGGCCAGCGAACGCGGCACCAGCACGGCCAGCCGACCGTCCTCCAGCCGCTTCTCCTCGCGCGCCACGGCCCGGGTCACCGCCTCGGACAGGTCGTCGTCGACTTTTTCGTGCCACGGCGGCAATCCCGAGTCGCGGACCGAGCTCGGCGGCACGGCGTCCGGGTCGAGACTCGCCAGCACATCGGTCGCCACGGCCATGATCTCGGCCGGGGTCCGGTAGTTCACGGTGAGTTCGGCCAGCCGCCACCGGTTGGCCACGTACGGGCTGAGCGCCTGGCCCCACGAGGTCGTGCCGGCCAGGTCGCCGGTCTGCGCGATGTCGCCGACCACGGTCATGGAACGGCTGGGGCAGCGGCGCATCAGCACCCGCCACACCATCTCCGACAGCTCCTGCGCCTCGTCCACAATCACGTGGCCGAAGGTCCAGGTCCGGTCGTCGGCGGCGCGCTCGGCGGCGGTCAGGTAGTCGCTCTGCGCCACGCGGGCGACCAGTGCGTCGGCGTCGAGCATGTCCACGGCCATCAGGACATCGGGGTCGGACTCGTCCTGGAGGTCCAGGATGTCCAGCACGCCCTGGGCGTAGGCCAGGTCCTGCCGGCGCTTGGCCGCGGCGGCGGCCTTGAGCGCCCGGTCGTCCTCGCCGAGCAGTTCGGCAGCCTCGTCCAGCAGCGGCGCGTCGGCCGGTGTCCACTCCGCGCCGGGATCACGGCGCAGCAGCTGCCGTTCCTGCGCGGAGAGGCCGCGGCCGGCGGCGTTGAGCCGCTTCTCCGACGCGTACAGGTCGGTCAGCAGCTGCTCGGGAGTGAGGATCGGCCACAGCTTGTCGATCGCCGCCATCACCCGCGCGTCCTCACGGAGTTCGGCGCGGATGTCGGCCACGTCGTCGGAGTCCAGGAACTGCGAGCCGAGCCGGTTGGCCACCAGCCGGGCCAGCGCGCCGATGATCTCCCGCTCGAACACCGGCCGGGCCGCGTTGTGCGGGCGGCGCGAGCGCCTCGCCCGGCCGCGGGCGTCGGCCAGCGTCTTGCGGTCCAGCACCAGGGTGTCGCGCTCGTGCGGGATCTCGATGCCGTCGCGCGGCACCCACTGCCGGTCCCGCACCGCGGCCTGGAGCACGTCGGCCATGACCAGGCGGCCCTTGACCGCGGCGACCTCGACCGGCTCGCTGCCGACCGCCTTGAGCCCCGGGTAGAGCTCGCCGACGGTGTTGAGCAGCACGCCGGTCTCGCCCAGCGACGGCAGCACCTGGCTGATGTAGTTGAGGAAGGTCGGGTTGGGTCCGACCACCAGCACGCCGCGCTTCTCCAGCTGGCGGCGGTGGGTGTAGAGCAGGTAGGCGGCGCGGTGCAGGGCCACCGCGGTCTTGCCGGTGCCGGGGCCGCCCTGCACGACCAGCACGCCGTTGAGCTCGGACCGGATGATCCGGTCCTGCTCGGCCTGGATGGTGGCGACGATGTCGCTCATCCGGCCGGTGCGGCTGGCGCCGACCGCGGCCAGCAGCGTGGCCTCGCCGACCAGGCCCTCGTTGCGGCCGGGCACGGCCTGGGCCAGGTCGAGGACCTCGTCGTCGAGCCCGACCACGTTGCGGCGGCGGGTGCGGATGTGCCGGCGCCGCGTCACGCCGTCGGGGGACGCCGCGGTGGCGAGATAGAACGGGCGGGCCGCGGGGGCGCGCCAGTCCATCAACAGCGGTTCGTAGTCACCCTCGGTGCGAAAGATGCCGATTCGCCCGATGTGCTGAAGTTCGCCGTTCTCGAAATCGAGCCGGCCAAAGCAGAGGCCGTTCTCGACCGCGCTGTACTGGGCGAGATCGCTGGAGTGCATCGCGGTCGCGGTGTCGCGCTCGGAACGGGCCTGCGGCGTGCCGCCCGTCTCCAGCAACACGCGGGCCAGCCGGCGCGACGTCTGTTCCCGGAGGTCGTCGAGCCGGCCGTAGAGCATGGAGATGTATTCCTGCTCTCGGTCGATTTCCTGACTGTCCGGAATACTCGCAGGGCTTGACAACTGACCTCACTCACCGTTATATTCTGGCGCAGACACGTTTTGTCGTGGTTTTCAGTTGTGCGTACAGACCGGTAAATCTATCAAACCGCTGGTCGCGCGCGCCAGCTGTCACCGGTGTTGTGCCCGGATGGTCCATCGAAGTCACAGCGGATCTTGCGTACTGTGGAACGACCATGAGCGACAGCACCTTCGAGGCGTTCCGACGAGCCGAGGCGCTGGTGTCGAACGGCCGTCCGCTGGACGCGCTGCGCGAACTGCGCCCGGTGCTCGACGCCGAACCGGACCTGCCGTCCGTCGTCCAGCTGGCCGGCCGCGCCTACCTCAACTCCGCCCAGTTCAGACGGGCCGAGGAAGCGTTCAGCCGCCTCGTCGAGATGGACCCGAGCGACCACTATTCCCTGTTCGCGCTGGGCAAGACCCTGCAACGGCAGAGCCGGTTCGCCGAGGCCATCACCTACCTGCGGCTGGCCGTGGCCATGAACCCGCTCCCCGAGTACCAGGAAGCCCTGGGCGAGGTCAACGCCCGCCTCACGTTGCGCAACCACCCCCAGGCCGGCGATTGAAGGGGCGAACTTCAGAGCTTGCCGAGGCTGACCTTGCCGTAGGCGTCGGCGTTGCTGAAGACGTCCTGGCCGTAGGCGGTGGAGTTGTTGTAGGCCAGCACGGCGTCCCACCAGTTCTTGGGCACCGACAGGTCGCCGCCCATCGCGCACATGTAGCGGGCGGCGGTCATGGCGGCGTCGTCGATGTCCTGCGGATCGGGGTCCTTGCCGTCGCCGCTGGCCCGCACGCCCCAACGGTGCCAGGTGGCCGGCGCGAACTGCATCGGGCCGACGGCGTGGTCCCAGGTGGTGTCGCCGTCCAGCTTGCCCTTGTCGGTGTCGGGCACGGCCAGGAAGCCGGGGCTGCCGTCCAGCGCGGGGCCGACGATCGGCCTGGACTCCTCGCCGCTGTCCAGCACACGGACGCCGCCGTAGCGGCCGTGCTTGGACTCGACCCGGCCGAGGCCGGCCAGCGTGGCCCAGGTGATGTGGCAGGACGGGTTCTTGGCCTGGTAGGCCAGGTCGGCGTTGGCGTACGCGACGAGCACGCGCTCGGGCACGTCGCTGTAGTAGGCGACCCGGGTGATCCAGCCCTGGAAGTTCTCCCGCGGCACGGCGGTCTGCGCGGCCGGCGGCGGGGTGGCCGGGCCGGGGATGGCGGCGCCCCTGGCCACGTCCAGCGGCGGCACCCGGAACGGCGGCGGCCCGGACGGCCCGGACGGGGTCGGCGGCTTGGGATGGCTCAGCCAGTTCACGGCATAGATCGCGCCGCCGCCCAGCGCGAGCACCAACACGATGAGGAAGACCTTGCCGAAGATCTCGCCGCCCCGGCGCTTACGCGGGGGCCGCGGTGGATATGGCGTCTCGGCCGGCGAGCGCGGAGGGGTCGAGTAGGCCATGCGATCCAGGCTACGTGGCCCCCGGGGACCGCGGCTCGGGCCAGTGCCGGCGCCAGTCGTCCGCGGTCAACCGGGTCGGGTCCAGCCCGGCGGCCTTGGCCGACAGCTCCGCGGCCCGCACGTCGCGTTCGAACTGCCGCGCCACCGACCGCAGCTCGCTCTCCGGGTCCTCGCCGGCCAGCTTGGCCACCGCGGTCACGCCGAACAGCGTCGCGCCGGTGTCGTCGCCCGAGGGCAGCAGGTCCACCGGCAGGCCGACGCGGGCCACGCGCTGGGTCAGCTTGGCCGCCAGCGACACCGCGGGCTGGCCCAGCGCCACACCGTCCACGCTGGACTCGCGCTTCTTCTCGGCCTGCTTGAGCTCCTCCCACCGGCGGTCGTGCCGGTCGAGCTCGAAGCCCTCTTCCTCGGTGGCGAACACGTGCGGATGCCGGCCGACCAGCTTGTCCACCAGGTCGCCGGCCACGTTGTCGATGTCGAACGGGTCGTCGTGCTCGGCGGCCACGCGGGCGTGGAACAGCACCTGGAGCAGCACGTCGCCGAGCTCCTCACGCAGCGCCGCCCGGTCCCCGTCCTCGATCGCCTCCAGCAGCTCGTAGGTCTCCTCGACCAGGTACTGCCGCAGCGACTCGTGGGTCTGCTCGGCGTCCCACGGGCAGCCGCCGGGCGAGCGCAGCCGGTCCATCACCGACGCCGCGTCCAGCAGGGCCGAGCCGACCGGCTCCGGCGTGTCGATCCGGGTCGCCCCCGCCGCCAACAGCGCCGCCGCGGCGGGTTCCGTGGCGTCGGTCGCGATCAGGACCGCGTCTGCGCCCAGCTCATCGCCGGCCAGCTCGTCGGCTCCGAGGGACTGTCGCAGCTGCTCGGGCACGTCCTTGCCGGCCCACACCTGCGCGGCGCCGCGCAACGCCGGCAGCGCGGCCGCCGGCAGCACACCGGGCAGGCGCGGGCTGAGCAGCACGACAACAGCGGTCACGGCGTCGTCTTCACCGTCTTCAGAATGGACGACGACTCACCGTCGCTGGGCGAGACCAGGCCGGTCAGCGGCTCCCAGACGCCGAAGCGCGGGTTGAGCGTGACACCGGCCTGCGCCGCGTAGCGGATCATCTGCGACTGGCCGAAGCTGCCCGCGACCTGGCTGACGTCCTGGCCGCCGGTGGTGTCGCCGGCGTTCTCGGTGCGCTTGCTCACGTACGCGACGACCCAGATGTTCTCCTGCTGCACCGGGAAGGCGATGACCGAGCCGGCGTTGGCCGCGAACATCGGGGCCAGCTCCTGCGGCGTGGTCGCCGGCGAGCCGGTCAGGTTGGCGGTCGACTTGGGCGCGCTGCCGTCCTGGCTCTGCGCGCCGGCCATCGCCTGGTTGACGATCGCGGCGTGCTGGTCGGGGTGCGCCAGGATCTTGTCCACCAGCGCCTGCGCGCCGTTGCGGTCCTGGGTGACCGCGTAGTCGTAGGTCACGGCCGTGGTACGGACCTGCTTGGCCCCGATCGCCGCCCACAGCAGCGAGTCGCGCAGGTAGCCCTTGAGCACGTCGCCCTTGACCGGGATGTTCTTGGTGTCGCTGTAGGACGGCAGCTGCCCGGAGGAGGTCTGCTGGGCGTAGGCCTGGTCGACCTTCTCCTCGCTGACCTGCACGCCCAGCTTGGCCGCCAGCTGCCTGGTCGCCTCGTCCCAGACCGCCAGCTGGACGATGGTCCGGGCGATCGGCGGGAAGGTGCTCGGCTTCTGCTGCTGCAGCTGGCGCGCGTCCGGGCTGCTGGCCAGCACGTCCGTGATCCGCTGCTGGACGGACTCCAGGCTCACCCGGCCGCTGCCGACCACGGCGGCGGCGCCGGTGTCGCCGCTGCCCGGGCCGGCGCCACAGCCGGTGACCAGGGCGCCGACCGCGACACAGGTGGCCAGGGCCGCCCCGGCGCGGAGCGCGATCGGACGTTCATGCAGACGGCGAATGGCGATCGTCACAATGCGCACTCTCTCACAGTGAAGATGATCTCAACCAGCCGCTACCGGCTTGGGATTTCCCCGCAGCGACGTCACGAAGTGCGCGCACCAGTCCAGCAGCTCGGTGTCCCGCAGCGGCGGCGCGCCGATCCGGCCGCCGGCCGGGCCCTCGGTCGGCCGCGGCACCGACACGGTGTGCGTGGTCGCCTTGTACACCGCCTTGGGATACAGCCGCTTCATCCGCACCAGCTGCGAGTCCATCAACTCCATCGGCGCGAACCGGATCGAGCTGGACTGGGTGGCCACCTCGGTCACGCCGTGCGCGCGGCAGGTCTGGCGGAACCGGGCCACCGCGAGCAGCCGCTCCACCGGGGCCGGCGGCTGGCCGTAGCGGTCCTGGAGCTCTTCCTTGACGGCGTCCAGGGCCGCGTCGTCGCCGGCCGCGGCGATCTTGCGGTACGCCTCCAGCCGCAGCCGCTCCCCCGGCACGTAGTCGTGCGGGATGTGCGCGTCCACCGGCAGGTCGACCCGGACGTCGGCCAGCTCCTCGGCGTCGTCCTCGCTCGGCGCGCCGGCGTGCTTGCGGAACGCCTCGACCGCCTCGCCGACCAGGCGTACATAGAGGTCGAAGCCGACGCCGGCGATGTGGCCCGACTGCTCGGCGCCGAGGATGTTGCCGGCGCCGCGGATCTCCAGGTCCTTCATGGCCACGGCCATGCCCGCGCCGAGCTCGGTGTTCTGCGCGATGGTGGCCAGCCGGTCGTGCGCGGTCTCGGTCAGCGTGCCGTCCGGCGGGTACAGGAAGTAGGCGTAGCCGCGCTCCCGGGCCCGGCCCACCCGGCCGCGCAACTGGTGCAGCTGAGCCAGGCCGAGCAGGTCGCCGCGCTCCACGATGAGCGTGTTGGCGTTGGAGATGTCCAGGCCGGTCTCGACGATCGTGGTGCAGACCAGGACGTCGAACTCGCGCTCCCAGAAGCCCTCGATGATCTTCTCGAGGCGGTCCTCGTTCATCTGGCCGTGGGCGGTGGCGACGCGGGCCTCCGGCACCAGCTCGCGGATCCGGCGCGCCGCCCGCTCGATCGAGGACACCCGGTTGTGCACGAAGAACACCTGGCCGTCGCGCAGCAGCTCGCGGCGGATGGCCGCGCCGACCTGCTTGTCGTCGTAGGCGCCGACGTAGGTGAGGATCGGGTGCCGCTCCTCGGGCGGGGTCAGGATGGTCGACATCTCACGGATGCCGGCCAGGCTCATCTCCAGCGTTCGCGGGATCGGCGTGGCCGACATGGTCAGCACGTCGACGTGCGTGCGTAGCGCCTTGATGTGCTCCTTGTGCTCGACGCCGAAGCGCTGCTCCTCGTCCACGATGACCAGGCCCAGGTCCTTGTAGCGCAGGCCGGTCTGCAGCAGGCGGTGGGTGCCGATGACGACGTCGACCTCGCCGTCGGCCAGACCGGCGACGACCTTCTCCGACTCCATCGGGTCGGTGAACCGGGACAGGCCCCTGACGTTGACCGGGAACTGCCGCATCCGCTCGCTGAAGGTGTTCAGGTGCTGCTGGGCCAGCAGCGTGGTCGGCACCAGCACCGCCACCTGCTTGCCGTCCTGCACCGCCTTGAACGCGGCGCGGACCGCGATCTCGGTCTTGCCGTAGCCGACGTCGCCGCAGATCACCCGGTCCATCGGGACCGCGCGCTCCATGTCCGCCTTCACCTCGTCGATGGCCGCCAGCTGGTCGACCGTCTCGGTGAACGGGAACGCGTCCTCCAGCTCACGCTGCCAGGGCGTGTCCGGGGCGAAGGCGTGGCCGGGCGCGGACTGCCTCGCGGCGTAGAGCTGCACCAGCTCGGCGGCGATCTGCTTGACCGCCTTGCGGGCCTTGGCCTTGGTGTTCTTCCAGTCCGAGCCGCCCAGCTTGTTCAGCGTGGGCAGCTCGCCGCCGACGTAGCGGGAGACCTCGTCGAGCTGGTCGGTCGGCACGAACAGGCGGTCGCCCGGCTGGCCGCGCTTGCTGGCCGCGTACTCCAGCACCAGGTACTCGCGGGTGGCGCCGGCGACCGTGCGCTGCACCATCTCCACGTAACGGCCGATGCCGTGCTGCTCGTGCACCACGTAGTCGCCGGCCTTGAGCGCCAGCGGGTCGACCGCGTTGCGCCGCCGCGACGGCATCTTGCGCATGTCCCGCGTCGACGTGCCGCCGCGGCCGCCGGTCAGGTCGGTCTCCGTCAGCACGACCAGGCCCAGGCCGCCGGCCAGGAAGCCGTCCTCCATCGAGCCTCGGGCCACCGTGACGACACCCGGCTCCGGGGCGTCGAGCAGGCCGTTCTCGGCCAGTCGCGCCGGCACTTCGGCGTCCGACATCTGCTCAACGGCCCGCTGCGCCGTGCCGGTGCCCGGCACGATCAGCACCGCCGTGCCGCCCGAGGCCGTGTGCGCCCGCAGGTCGGCGAAGGCCCGGTCCACCTCGCCCCGGTACGCCTCCACCGGCGTGACGTCCAGGCGCAGCACGCCTTCCAGGTCCGTGGTCAGCTGGCTCAGCGTCCACCAGGCCCGGCCGCTGTCCACCGTGGTCGTCGCGACGTCGGCCAGTGCCCGGTAGGCCGAGGCGCCCAGGTCGATCGGCGCCTTGCCGCCGCCGGCCGCCGCCATCCAGGAGGCCTCCAGGAATTCCTGGCCGGTGCGGACCAGGTCCTGGGCCCGGGTGCGGATCTTCTCCGGGTCGTTGACCAGCACGATCGTGCCGGCCGGCACGACCTCCGTGAGCAGCTGGAGCTCGCCGACGCACAGCGCCGGGATCAGCGCCTCCATGCCCTCCACGGCGATGCCGTTGGACAGCTTGTCCAGCATCTCGGCCAGCTGCGCGTCGGCCCGGTGCTCGGCCGCCAACTCCGCCGCCCGGGCCTTGACCTGGTCGGTGAGCAGCAGCTCGCGGCACGGCGGGGCCGTGAAGGCCGGGACCTCGCCCGGCAGCGAGCGCTGGTCGGCCACCGAGAACGCCCGGATCTCGCTGATCTCGTCGCCCCAGAACTCCACCCGGACCGGGTGCTCCATGGTCGGCGGGAAGACGTCCAGGATTCCGCCGCGGACCGCGAACTCGCCGCGCTTCTCCACCATGTCCACGCGCACGTAGGCCAGCTCGGCCAGCCGCTCCACCAGCTGCTCGAAGTCGTGCTCCTTGCCGGTCTCCAGATGCACCGGGGCCAGCTCGCCCAGCTGCGGGGCCATCGGCTGGATCAGGCTTCGCACCGTCGCGACGACGACCTTCAGCTGGCCGGCCGGGTGTTCCTCCGGGTGCGCCAGCCTCCTGAGCACCTCCAGACGGCGGCCCACCGTGTCCGCCCTGGGCGACAGCCGCTCGTGCGGCAGCGTCTCCCAGGACGGGAACAGCTCCACCGCGTCCGGGCCCAGCAGATCCTTGGCGATCGCGCCCAGCTCGTCCGCCTCGCGGCCGGTGGCCGTGATCGCCAGCACCGGCCGTTCCGTAGCCAGCGCCGAGACCAGCAGCGGCCGCCCCGCCGGCGGGCCTTCCAGCTCCAGGCGCGGCGAGTCCACCGCCCCCAGCGCCTCGCGCAGCGACTTGTCCGCGAGCACGGCGGTCAGCAGACCGGACAACCGGCCGGGCTGGGTCACTTCGACAGTCCCCCTCGGATACACCTCGACACTCTGTTCAGCCTAGGCCGCAGCCCCGACAACGACCGAACGTGCCTTCGCCGGCTCTTGTGCATGGCGATCGCCAGGGCGGCGACGCCTGGGTTCATGTAGGCCAGCATCAGGTCGAACGTCGCGTTGCACGGCTGGCTGACCGGCCAGCAGGGCGTAGCCGGCCGTCTCGATCCATGGCCGGACCGGCCTGCTCAGTCTTCGCCCCGGGCCGAAGTCGATCACCAGCGTGAGCACTGCCGCCACCGGCTCAAAGGCCGTGATCGTCATGTTTCCCCCACGCCATAGTGTCACAGCAAGGTCGGCGTGGTCAGGCACGGCGACCGGGCCGAGGCGTTGTGCCCCAAGGGAAGGCCGTGCGGCCTAGGCTTTTCCGTATGACTGCTGCCGAGGCACGTGCCCGTTTCCGGTCCGGTCTCGTCACGCCCACCGCCGGCCTGGCTCCCGGCCGCACTCAAGCCAACCTCATCGCCGTCCCCGCTTCGTGGGCCTACGACGTCCTGTTGTTCGCCCAGCGCAATCCCAAGCCCTGTCCGGTCCTCGACGTCACCGACGCCGGCGTTCCCCACACTTCTCTCGCTCCCGGCGCCGATCTCCGTACCGACCTGCCCTCGTACCGCGTCTGGGTCTCCGGCTCCCTCGCCACCGAATGCCCTGATGCCACCGATTTCTGGCGTGACGACCTCGTCGCCGTGCTCATCGGCTGCAGCTTCACCTTCGAGTCCGCTCTGCTTGCCGCCGGCATTCCCCTCCGTGGCTCCAATGTCCCTATGTTCGTCACCAATCGCCCCTGCCGTCCCACTCCTCGCCTCCGTGGGCCCCTTGTCGTCTCCATGAGGCCCATCCCCGCCGACCTTGTCGACGCCGCCGTTTCCGTCACCCGGCTCATGCCCTCCGTACACGGTTCCCCCGTGCACGTCGGCGATCCCGCCGCCCTCGGCATCGCCGATCTCCAGCACCCCGATTTCGGTGTCCCTGTTGACGTTCTCCCCGGCGAGGTTCCCGTTTTCTGGGCCTGTGGCGTCACTCCCCAGGCTGCCGTCATGGCGTCCAAGCCCCCGTTCGCCATCACCCACTCCCCCGGCCACATGTTCATCACCGACGCCCTCGACACCGACTACCGGATCTGACGAAGGAGGCCCCCTGAGCCGAACTCCGGCACCTGTCGTCGGAACAGCTACGCAATTTGGCATCGCGCGATGACGCAAAGATACTCAACGAGATGTATTCGGAAGCTCAAGGCAGTATCCCGAACAACAGCACCGCGCCGGCGCGAGTAACCTTGACCCAAAAGATCCTCGACGCTTGGGAGAACACGGGTGGCTGAGGCGACGTTGCACATCAAGCTGACTGCGAACGACGATGCTCCGTTCACAGCGATGTTCGAGCCCACCGGCATGACGTACGAGCTGGCCGGCTCGGAGCACATGACGGCAGAGGTGTACGAGTGCCATTCGAACGAAATTGAGATCGTGCACTGGAATGGCGGAGTGTCGGTATGGGCCCCGGGGAGCATCACAACGTTCGACGGTAACGGAGAAAAACTGCACGACCTCAACTAGACACGTTCAACGACCATTTCGACTCGACGAAGTCGTCACCGGCAGATGAAAACGAAAGAACACAGGAAGTAGATCAAGCTTCCTTCACGCTTACCGACTCCGGAGCCGGGGCTTGCCTTCCAAATGCGACAGGCCGTTCCACGCCAGGTTGACCAGATGCGCGGCGACCTCGTCCTTCTTGGGCTTGCGCACCTCCAACCACCACTGGCCGGTCAACGCGACCATGCCCACCAGGGCCTGGGCGTAGAGGCCGGCGAGTTTGGGGTCGTAGCCGCGGGCGTCGAAGTGCAGGCCGAGGATGTGCTCGACCTGGGAGGCGATGTCGTTCAACAGACTTGAGAAGGTGCCGGTGGCGCTGGCGACGGGGGAATCGCGGACCAGGATGCGGAAGCCGTCGCTGGAGCCCTCGATGTAGTTGAGCAGGGCTCGGGCGGCCCGCTCGAGGAGCTCACGGGGATGGCCGTCGCCATCGCCGAGCACGGCGACGACGGAGTCGAGCAGGTACTGCATCTCGCGGTCGACAACGACGGCGTAGACGCCCTCCTTGCCACCGAAGTGCTCATAGACGACGGGCTTGGAGACGCCGGCCCGGTGGGCGATCTCCTCGATGGAGGTGCCGTCGAAACCCTTCTCGGCGAACAGCTCGCGGGCGACGTCGAGCAGTTGCTGCCGGCGTTCCTTGCCGGTCATCCGCACGCGCGTCACAGGGGCGACGCCGTCCGCGTCGCCCCTGCTGTCACGTGTCCTGCGGCGGGCGGCCATGGCCAGCCACGATATGTCACCTACTTGGCAGCGCTGATCCTGGCCAGGCGCTGCGGGCTCGGCCAGCGCACGTTCCACGCCCAGCCGAGCTTCTCGAACAGCCAGATGGTCCGGGCCGAGATGTCGATCTGGCCCCGCTGCACGCCGTGGCGGGCGGAGGTGGGGTCGGCGTGGTGCAGGTTGTGCCACGACTCGCCGAAGGACAGGATCGCCAGCGGCCAGAAGTTGGCGGACTTGTCGCGCGCCGCGAACGGGCGCTCGCCGATCATGTGGCAGATGGAGTTGACCGACCACGTCACGTGGTGCAGCACGGCGACCCGAACCAGACCGGCCCAGAAGAAGCCGGTCAGCACGCCCCACCAGGACCAGCTGATGAGCCCGCCGAGCGCGGCCGGCGCGAGCAGGCTGACGACGGTCCACACGGGGAACAGCTTGTCGACCCGCACGAGGTCCTCGTCGGCGACGAGGTCGGGCGCGAAGCGGTCGCGGTTGGTGAGGTCCCGCTCGTAGAGCCAACCCATGTGCGCGTGCCAGAAACCCCGGGCGAGCGCGATCGGGCCGGTGCCGAACAGCCACGGCGAGTGCGGGTCGCCCTCACGGTCGGAGAAGGCGTGGTGGCGACGGTGGTCGGCGACCCACTTGATCACCGAGCCCTGCAGCGACATGCTGCCGGCGATGGCGAGGCCGACGCGCAGCCCGCGCTTGGCCTTGAAGGAACCGTGCGTGAAGTAGCGGTGGTAGCCCACCGTGACGCCCATGCCGCTGATGCAGAAGAAGACGGCGGCGATCGCGATGTCGACCCAGCTCAACCCCCAGCCCCAGGCCAGCGGGACGGCAGCGACCAACGCGACGAATGGCACGATGGTGAAGATGTAGATGAGGGCCTGCTCGAGTTGGCCACTCTGGCCTTCGAGCATCGGCTTCGGCCCCCCGCCGGCCGTTTCCCTTGGCTTCTCCAGGGCTGTGGTCATACCGTGACTCCTCGCGGTCAGATTAATCCGGTTGACTTAGGCGAACCTCGCCTACGGCACCGTAACTTACGCCAGCGTAGGTTGTGGCGGCCCGGAATACCAGCCCGCACATGGACGTTGTAGGCATCTTCACAGGATCGACAGGCGGTTGACTTCTCCGTGTCCACACAAGGTCTTCGCCTGCATCGGGCCCTCCGGACCACCCTCGTCGTCACATCGATCGCGCTGGTCGTCGCCGTGGTCGCGCTGCTCGGGATCGGCTGGTTCTACAGTGGCCAGCTGCTCGATCCGGCGCAGGCGCGACCCGGCTATCCGGACGTGTCGTTAGGTCCAACGTCTGTACACGGTGTGAGTTCCGTCGCACTGCAAAAAGCGAGCGACACCACAGACGCCGGCCAGTGGGCGTTGCTCTGGGACGGCGGCTACGCCCAGGTCGGCGAGGTGCTCAGCGACCGGGACAACAAGGTTGAGCGCCGCCTCCTCAAGGGACAGGCGCCGCCGGCCGGCACCCACGTCCGGTTCAGCCCGCAGATGTGGCCGGGCGACCCGAAATCCGCTCTGGACCAGGATTTCCAGAATGTCGACGTCCAAACGGAGCTGGGCCCGGCGCCCGCCTGGCTGGTCCCCGGCAACAGCACCTGGGTGATCGCCATCCACGGCCGCGCCGGCACCCGCGAGGAGACGCTGCGGGCCATTCCGCCGCTGCACCAGCTGGGCTTCTCGGTGCTCTCCATCACGTACCGCAACGACGACGGCGCGCCGCGGTCGCCGGACGGCTTCTACCACCTTGGCGACTCCGAGTGGCAGGACGTCGAATCGGCCATGAAGTACGGCAGCCAGCACGGCGCCAAGCGTTTCGTGCTCTACGGCTGGTCGATGGGCGGCGCGATCGCCGAGCAGTTGCTCAACCGGTCCCCGCTGGCCGACCAGGTCGACTCGGTCGTGCTGGACGCGCCCTCGGTGAGCTGGGGCAAGACGCTGGTGTTGCAGGCCCAGGACCGCGGCCTGCCGCTGACCGGCCTGCTGACCTGGGACGCGGAACTGGTGTCGGGCTGGCGTGGCGGCATCGACTTCGGCCGCATGGAACTGGTCGACTCCCCGCCCGCGCACAAGCCGCCGACGCTGCTGTTCCACGGCTCGCTGGACACCACGGTCCCCGTGCAGGCCTCACGCGACCTGGCGGCCGCCGCGGGCGGCCTCGGCTGGCCGCTCACCTACGTCGAGGTGCCCAAGGCCGAGCACACCGCGGCGTGGAACGTGGACCCGAGCGGGTACGAGCGTCATCTCAGGGACTTCTTGGGTGGTCGCCCTGACCTGACGAGGTGAGACATGACAACATGGGGGCCGGCACTGCTCCGGTCCGCTGTGGTGTAACGGCAGCACCTTGGATTTTGGTTCCAATGGTTCAGGTTCGAATCCTGGCAGCGGAGCAACCCCAGAAGGAGTCGAAGCTGCACGAGGACACGGTCGACCAGCACGAGGACGGCGCGCCGGCGCTGGCCGAGATGTCGGACGCCTGGCTGGTCGGGCGCGCCCGCGAGCTGGCGATGTCCTCGGGCGGCGACGTCGAGGGCACCTCGGACACGGCGGTGGCCGAGGCCGACCGCCTGCTGGCCGAGGCGCAGCGCCGCGGCGAGCCGCGCATGGTCGCCCAGGTCCTACGGACCAGCTGCCTGGTCCGGCTGTCCGGAGCGCACTCGCCCAACGAGACCGATCCGCTGCTCGACGAGATGATCGCGCACACCCGCAGGCACGGTCTGACCGTGATGGAGGCGGGCGCCCACGCCCTGCGCGGACGTCGGTTCTTCCTCGGCGGCTACGAGGACGAGGCACTCACCTCGGCCGCCCGGGCGCTGGCCATCCTGGACGAGGACCTCACCCCGGACACGCTGATCGGCGTCCGGTCCTGGACCCGGCTGCTGTCGGCGGTGCTGGTCGACATCGGCCAGCTGCTCAGCCAGCTCGGCGTGTACGAGATCGCCTCCGGCGTGTTCAGCCGGGCCGGCACGGCCATCCGCGGTGACGGCGGCCCGTACGAGATCGCCGAGCACATGATCAACCAGACCCGGCTGCTGCTGGGCTGGGGCCTGCGGCTGGAGCGGGTCGGCCAGTACGACAAGGCGGCGGAGAAGTTCCTCACCGCCTCGGCCATCGCCGCCGCGGCCGAGGTGCCCTGGCGCAACTCGCAGCCGACCCGGCTGTCCGAGGCACCGGCGGCCGAGCAGCTGCCGGTGGTCGGCGCCGCGCACGCGCTGGCCCGGCCCGGCGCCGAGCACATCGACCGGCTGCGCGGCCTGGCCGACCGGGCGGCCTCGCCCCGTGAACTGATCATGGTGTCCATCGCGCTGGCCCGCTGCCTCGAACGCGAGGACCGCTTCTCCGAGGCGATCCACGTGCTGGCCGGCGCGGCCGACCGGCTGCTCAACGACACCACCGAGAACACGCTGCGGCTGTGCCTGATGCGGGAGTTCGCCCGGCTGTCCGGCTCGGAGCAGACCGAGATCGGCGCGAACGCCCTCGAGCAGTACGCCACCGAGCTCGAGCACGAGATGTGGCAGATGGGCGAGTCCAAGGTGACGAGCCTGCAGACCCGCCGCGAGCACGAGCGCCTGTCCCGTGAGCACGGCGCGATCTCGCAGCAGGCCAAGCAGGACCCGCTGACCGGCCTGCCCAACCGGCGCGCGCTGGACGAGCGGCTGGAGGGCCTGGTGGCCGCCCCCGGCGACCAGCCGCTGGCCGTGGCGCTGGTCGACCTGGACGGCTTCAAGGGCGTCAACGACCGGGCCTCGCACGCCGAGGGCGACGACGTGCTGCGGGTCGTCGCCAGCACCCTGCGCAGCGCCGTCCGCGGCGACGACATGGTGGCCCGCTACGGCGGCGACGAGTTCGTCGTGCTGCTGCCGGGCGCGCCGCTGAGCGCGGCCGAGGCGGCGCTGAGCCGGGCCGTGGACGCCGTCGCCCGGCTGCCCATGGACCTGTCCCGCGGCGTGACGCTGTCCATCGGCGTCATCTCGCTCCGTCCACAGGAGAGCGCCGCGCAGGCGCTCGCCCGGGCCGACGCGGCGATGTATCTGGCCAAGCGGGACGGCGGCAACGGCGTCGCGGCCGTGGCCGGGGACGCTGTGAGCGAGCCCAACAGCCGGTCGGCCGTAGCAGTGGAGGGCGCACCGTAGGATCGTCGTCATCCAAGGCGTCGACTCCTAGGGAGCAGGTCCATGCCTCAGGGCGGACAGGTCAGCACCATCGTGCTCGCGGCGGGTGAGGGAACCCGGATGCGGTCGGCGACACCGAAGGTGCTGCACCGGATCGCCGGCCGAGCACTCGTCGAGCACGCGGTGCGGGCCGCGGTCGGCGTGGACCCGGACCATCTCGTCGTGGTCGTCGGGCACGGCCGGCAGGCCGTCGCCGAGTACCTGGACGGGCTGTCCGGCGACCTCGACCGCAAGATCACCATTGCGGTGCAGGAGGAACAGCGCGGCACCGGGCACGCCGTCGGCTGCGCGCTGGCCGCGCTGCCCGAGGTCGAGACCGGCACCACCGTGGTCACCTACGGGGACGTGCCGCTGCTGGACGGCGAGACGCTGGCCCAGCTGCTGGCCGAGCACCACGCCGCCGGCAACGCGGTGACGGTGCTCACCGCGGTCGTGCCGGCGCCGCAGGGCTACGGCCGGATCGTGCGCGACGCCGACGGCCAGGTGCTGGCCATCGTCGAGCAGAAGGACGCCACCCCCGAGCAGGCGACCATCACCGAGATCAACTCGGGTATCTACGTCTTCGACACCGCGGTGCTCAAGGACGGCCTGTCCCGGCTGACCACCGACAACGCGCAGGGCGAGCAGTACCTGACCGACGTGCTGGCCATCGCCCGCGGCGACGGCCGGCCGGTCGGCGCCTCGATCTGCGCCGACAAGTGGCTGGTCGAGGGGGTCAACGACCGGGTGCAGCTGGCCCGGCTGGGCGCCGAGTTCAACCGGCGGCTGGTCGAGAACTGGATGCGGGCCGGCGTCACCATGACCGACCCGTCCAGCGTCTGGCTGGACGCCGACGTCGCGCTGGGCCGCGACGTGCTCATCGAGCCCAACGTGCAGCTGCGCGCCGGCACCGCCGTCTACGAGGGCGCGGTCATCGGCCCGGACACCACGCTGACCAACTGCGTGGTCGGCGCGGGTGCCTCCGTCATCCGCACGCACGGCTCGGACTCCGAGATCGGCGAGCGGGCCAGCGTCGGTCCCTTCGCCTACCTGCGGCCGGGCGCCAAGCTGGGCACCGCCGGCAAGATCGGCACGTTCGTCGAGGTGAAGAACTCCGAGATCGGCGACGGCAGCAAGGTGCCGCACCTGACCTACGTGGGCGACGCCACCATCGGCGAGCAGAGCAACATCGGCGCCGCGTCCGTGTTCGTCAACTACGACGGCGTGCGCAAGCACCGGACCGTGATCGGTTCGCATGCGCGCACCGGATCGGACACCATGTTCATCGCCCCCGTGACCGTCGGAGACGGCGCGTACACCGCGGCCGGCTCGGTCATCACCCGCGACGTGCCGCCCGGCGCGCTCGCGGTGGCCCGGGCGCAGCAGCGCAACGTCGAGGGCTGGGTCACCCGACGTCGCGAAGGCACCCCGGCGGCCGAGGCCGCCACCAAGGCACTCGCCGCCCAGCAGGACGGTGGACAGACACCCGACCCGAAGGAGCAGTGACCGTGGCCTCCATCTCCGGAACTCCGAAGAAGAGCCTGATGCTCTTCAGCGGCCGCGCCTACCCGGAGCTCGCCGAGGAGGTCGCGAAGTACCTCGACGTCTCGGTGGTGCCGCAGTCGGCCTACGAGTTCGCGAACGGCGAGATCTTCGTCCGGTTCGAGGAGTCGGTCCGCGGTTGCGACGCCTTCGTGGTGCAGTGCCACTGCGCGCCCATCAACCAGTGGGTGATGGAGCAGCTGATCATGGTGGACGCCCTGAAGCGGGCCAGCGCCAAGCGCATCACCGTGATCATGCCGTTCTATCCGTACGCGCGGCAGGACAAGAAGCACCGCGGCCGCGAGCCGATCTCGGCCCGACTGGTCGCCGACCTGTTCAAGACCGCGGGCGCGGACCGGATCATGACCGTCGACCTGCACACCGCGCAGATCCAGGGCTTCTTCGACGGGCCGGTCGACCACCTGTGGGCGATGGCGTTGCTGGCCGAGCACGTGCGCACCAAGTACGGCAACGAGCCGCTGACCGTCGTCTCCCCCGACTCCGGCCGCACCAAGCTGGCGGAGAAGTGGGCCGACATGCTCGACGGCTGCCCGATCGCGTTCATCCACAAGACGCGGGACCCGCTCAAGCCCAACGAGGTGGTGGCCAACCGCGTCGTCGGCGAGGTGCGCGACCGGATGTGCGTGGTCATCGACGACATGGTGGACACCGGCGGCACCATCGTGAAGGCCGTCGAGCAACTGGTCGACGCCGGCGCCAAGGGCGTCATCGTGGCCGCCACGCACGGCGTGCTGTCCGGGCCGGCGGTGGAGCGGCTGCAGAACAGCAGCGCCCGCGAGATCGTGCTCACCAACACGCTGCCGATCCCGCAGGAGAAGCAGTTCGACAAGCTGACCGTGCTGTCCATCGCCCCGCTGCTGGCCCAGGCCATCCAGCAGGTCTTCGAGGACGGCTCGGTGACCAGCCTCTTCGACGGCAACGCCTAACAGGCCGCGCGGGTCGCGCGAGCGGGTTCACGCTCTTCGCAGTACCGGCACCGAACCGCTGGTAAAGTAGGGGGCCGATTCGTCATTCACGAATCGGCCCCCTACACTGTCTTGGTTGCCTCGGCGAGGGTCGTCCTCGTGGCTCCGTGATCGACGCGGCGGCGTGGTTG
This sequence comes from Kutzneria sp., assembly GCA_036403095.1. Lineage (GTDB taxonomy): Bacteria > Actinomycetota > Actinomycetes > Mycobacteriales > Pseudonocardiaceae > Kutzneria. The sequence continues at coordinate 24,445 of DASWRQ010000332.1, forward strand.
CCGCGCGCTGTTCATGGTCCCGCGCGCCCCCGTCGCCGCAGGCCGCTTCCCCACCCCGAATCGCAGAGCTACAAGGAGTACCCCACCGTGTCCGAGGTACGTCTCGCCGCCGAGTCGCGCACCGAGTTCGGCAAGGGCGCGGCCCGCCGCACCCGTCGTTCCGGCAAGATCCCCGCGGTGCTCTACGGCCACGGTTCCGACCCGAAGCACCTGGCCCTGCCGGCGCTGGAGTTCGCCCGTGTGGTCCGTGAGCACGGCACCAACGCCGTCCTGTCGCTGGAGCTCAACGGCGACAGCGAGCTGGCGCTGACCAAGACGGTCACCACGCACCCGATCAAGAACTACATCGAGCACGTGGACCTGCTGCTGGTGCAGCGGGGCGAGAAGATCACCATCGACGTGCCGGTGGTGCTGGTCGGCGACGCCGCCCCGGCCACCCTGGTGACCCAGGAGCTGTCGACCATCCAGGTCGAGGCCGACGCCCTGAACCTGCCCGAGCACGTCGAGGTGCAGATCGCCGGTGTCCAGGCCGGCACCCAGATCCACGCCGCCGACATCGCGCTGCCCGTCGGCACCTCGCTGATCACCGACGGAGAGGCCCTGGTCGCCGCCGTCAACGCCGCGCCGACCGCCGCGCAGCTGGACGGCGCCGAGGCTGAGGCCGAAACCGCCAGCGACGAGAGCTGAGCCATCACGGCAGAGCACCGCGACGGCGCCCAGCCCCCTAACCACGGGGGCCGGGCGCCGTTCCCGCGTTCGGGCCCGATGCCGCCGCCCGCCCTCACGCCGGGCGATGTGCGGACCGCGCGGTTCGAGCGCGGTCCCGGCTACGACACCGACGAGGTGGACGCCTTCCTGGCCCAGGTCGCGCACGCGCTGACCGGGCGGGGCAAGCTGACCGCCGAGCAGGTCCGTGAGGTGGTCTTCACCTCTCGCAAGCACGGCTACCGGCCGCGGGACGTGGACGCCTTCCTGGAGCGGGTGCGGCTGCAGCTGAGCACCGGGCGGGTGGCCGGGACGCGGCTCCGGACCGGGGCCGACCTGCTGGGCGTGCGGCTGCCCAAGGCCTCGCACGGCTACGATCCCGGCGAGGTGGAGGCGTTCCTCGCGCGGGCCGCCGCGACCCTGGACGGCCGGGCCGCGATGACCGCGTCCGAGGTGTTCCACACCCGGTTCACCGGCACCACCGGGCTGCGCCGGGGGTATCGGGTGGCCGCCGTTGACGCCCTGTTGGACGAGTTGGAGCAGGAGTTGCGCTCTCGTGGACGGTAGCGAGGTCGTTCTTGTCGTCGGGCTGGGCAATCCCGGTCCGCAGTACGCCGGCAACCGGCACAACATCGGTTTCCTCGTCGCCGACGAGCTGGCCGCCCGCGTCGGCGGCAAGTTCAAGGGACACAAGAGCGGCGCCGAGGTCGTCGAGGGCCGGCTGTCCGGCCGTCGCGTGGTGCTGGCCAAGCCGCGCTCGTTCATGAACCTCTCCGGCGGCCCCACCGTCGCCGCGGCCCGCTTCTACAAGGTCGCCCCGGCCGATGTCATCGTCGTGCACGACGAGCTCGACCTGCCCTTCGCCACCCTTCGTCTCAAGCTCGGCGGCGGCGACAACGGCCACAACGGCCTGCGCTCCATCACCAAGTCCCTCGGCACCAAGGACTACCTCCGGGTCCGCTTCGGCATCGACCGCCCGTCCGGCCGCCAGGACCCGGCCGACTACGTGCTCAAGGACTTTTCCACCGTCGAGCGCAAGGAACTGCCCTTCGCCATCGACCGCTGCGCCGATGCCGTCGAGGCCCTCATCGGCAAGGGCCTGGAAGCCGCCCAGAACGCTTTCCACTGATCATCCAGGCCTACTGATCATTTCAGGCCTACTGATCAACGGGCGATGGCCGGGCGCCGTCGGTACCGTCGGCTGCCATGAGCCCCGAGGACGTCCGTGACGTCACGTTCAGTCTGGCTTTGATGAGCAAGAACGCCTACGACGAGGCCGAGGTGGACGCCTTCCTCGACCGCATCGAGGCCACCCTGCGCGGCGAGGACTCCCTCACCGCCGGTGACGTCCGAGACGTCGCCTTCACCAGTCCCGGTCTCGGCCGGCGGGGGTACACAAAGGACGAAGTGGACGAGTTCCTCAGCCACGTCGCCACCACACTGGAATCCCTGTAACAGCAACGGTTCCCCCGTCTATACACGGTTCAGCCACCATCAGGTGGCCGGGACCTATGTGTCAGGGGGAAGGGCCTCATGGCCTCGATGTTGTCCAGGCTGCTCGCCGGAGCGGCCGTCACCAGCATGGCCGCCGTCGGCGTCGTCGCGCTCGCCGCGCCGGCATCGGCGGCGGGCGCCGATCGGGGCGCACGTCGACGCGCACGGCTTGCCGCACAGCACCAGGTCGTACTTCACGTTCGATCTGTCCACCTTGGCCGGTAGCACGGTCGGCCCTACACAGTTCGTCACCGACGAGAAGTCGGTCGCCGACTGCTCGAAGGTGCGGACCGAGCAGCTGTGGCTCACCGACGCCGATACCGCGCCGACCCGGTGGCGGTCACCGGCCGAGCGGTCGCAGCTGTCCGGCCCGGTCGGACTGACCGCCGCCTGCCCGTCCGGCCGCCTCGTCTGGGACGCCACCGCCGCGGTGCAGGGGCTGGTCACGGCCGGCGCGAAGCAGGCGACCTTCGAGCTGCGGCTGCCGGCCGGCCAGGAGGCCGACCCGGCGCTGTAGCACCGCCGAGGACGGATTCCGGTCCGCAACGGCCGAGGCGACGGTCCTCGTCGACAGCGGGCCGCCGACGGTCAGCAGCACCGACTACCCGCGCAACGAATTCAGCGGTGGTGTCGGCATCGCCGACACGTTCACGTTCTCCTCGGCAGCGTCGAATGTCGTCAGCTACACGTACCAGTTCAACTCTGACGATCCGGTGACCGTGCCGGCCGCGGCCGACGGCACCGCGACCGTCACCATCACCCCGACCCAGCCCGACGGCCAACTCCTACTCGTGGCGGCGAATCTGGCCGACGGCAGCCAGACCGACCAGACCCGCTACGGCTTCTACGTCAAGGAGTCACCGAGCGCGTGATCCCCAAGGGGTGCGGCCCTGCCGCCGCACCCCTTGCCGCCGGCAGCGGCAGTCCGGGCGCGTTGACCTTCTCCGCCAACGGAAACAACGACACAGTCGGCCGCCGGTACGCCCTGGACTTCTCGTCCGGGCACGTAGCGGCCGACCATCGGGGCGGCACCGCCACCGTTTCGATCGCGCCACCCGGATCGGCGCCAACCGCGTGTCCGCGGCCGCGGTCGATGCCGCCAGCAACGTGGGGAACTGGACCGACTGCGACTTCGCGGTGAACGCCAACCGGCCGACCGTGTCGTGCACACCGAAATTCGCCGCCTTCGACACGCCGCGCACCTGCACCATCACCCGGTACGACGCGATCGACGTCGGCCTGCTCTACCAGGCCGACAACGGTCCGAGCAGGGACCTCGCGCCAACGCCCAACCTCACCGACCTGTCCAGTTTCTGGCTGTCGGCCGACGTCGGCCGAACCGGCCGGGTGTCGGTTTCCCTGCCCGGCACCCGGCCTTTCCGCAGTCCCTGGGGCCAGCATCGTGACGATCCGGTCCCGGCGGCGGAGCTTGCCGGAGGGGTCTCGGGCTGGTTGCCCACGCCGGGCGAAAATGGTGGGAACCGGGCGGAACTCGCTATCCTCGCTGCGGTACACGAATCGACCACCGCACGGTGGTCCGCCAGGGGAGGGGCACGTCATGAAGTCAGGATTGTCCAGGCTGCTCGCGGGAGCAGCGGTCGCCGTCATGGCCACCGCCGCGCCGGTGTCGGCCGCGATCATCGGCGTCG
>DASWRQ010000333.1:0-13826 GCA_036403095.1 Kutzneria sp.
CTGTCGGGGCGGAAACGACCGCGGGCTGCCGGACCCTCGGCCGATTCCTACTCTGCGGACCGGCAAACAGCCGGTCGAACCGGTTCTACGGCGCGGCCGGATGTTACGGACGGGGAGGACCAGGGGTCAACGACATGTTTCGTACTCATGCGTGGCTCTGCCGGGACGCCCCGGCGGCGGCTGAAAGTTTCAACCGGCCGCCGACGATTCGGCAGCGGGAAGGCCGGCGGCCTTGACGGGGGCGGCGGCCGAGCGCTACGCACATCGCACCGCCTTCCGGGTGCCGGCCCGGCCGCGATGCGCTGTTCCTCCTCGAGGAGTGCGCGGGCTTGTCTGCCAACCCACCACTGTGCTCGTCGAGACGATCTCGGAGGTCTCGTATGTCCCCCTGCGTCCGCCCGCCCCGATCACGCCCAGCACTGACCGCCGTGCTGGCCGTCGCCGCGGCGACGGTCCTCACCTTCGTCGCGGCCCCGCTCGCGCACGCAGCCTCGCCGCTGCGGTCGCTGGCCGAGGCCAAGAGCAAGTACATCGGCACCGAGCTGACCGGCAACATGGTCAACAACTCCACGGTCACCTCGTTGGCCGGCGCCCAGTTCGACATGGTCACGCCGGGTAACGAGATGAAGTGGGACACCACCGAGCCGTCGAACGGCTCGTACAACTTCGCTCCCGGCGACCGCGTCGTCTCCTTCGCCCAGTCGCACAACATGCGGGTGCGCGGGCACAACCTGGTGTGGCACAGCCAGTTGCCCGGCTGGGTCAACAGCCTGCCGCGCAACCAGGTGCAGGGCGCGATGGAGGCGCACATCACCACCGAGGCCAACCACTACAAGGGCAAGATCTACGCCTGGGACGTGATCAACGAGCCGTTCAACGAGGACGGCAGCCTGCGCCAGGACGCCTTCTACAACGCGATGGGCACCGGCTACCTCGCCGACGCGATCCGCACCGCGCACACCGCCGACCCGGCCGCCGTGCTGTACATCAACGACTACAACATCGAGGGCGTGAACGCCAAGAGCAACGCCCTCTACAGCCTCGCGCAGTCGCTGCTGGCCCAGGGTGTTCCGCTCGGCGGCATCGGCCTGGAGAGCCACTTCATCGTCGGCCAGGTGCCGTCGTCGATGCTGGCCAACATGCAGCGGTTCGCGGCGCTCGGCCTGGACGTCGCGATGACCGAGCTGGACGACCGCATCCAGCAGCCCGCCTCCGGGAACAGCCTTCAGCAGCAGGCCACCGACTACGCCACCGTCATCAACGACTGTCTCGCCGTGATCCGGTGCCCCGGCGTCTCCCAGTGGGGTGTCGGCGACGCGGACTCCTGGATTCCCGGCACCTTCCCGGGTTGGGGCACCCCGACCATGTACGACAACAACTACCAGCCCAAGCCGGCCTACAACTCCACCGCCACGGCCCTGGGCGGCACGTCGGGCGGCGGTGGCGGTGGCACCTCGGGCCCGCTGCACGCGGTCGGCGCGGGCAAGTGTCTGGACGTGCCCAACTCGTCCACCACGCCCGGCACGCAGCTGCAGATCCGCTCCTGCTCCGGCGGCGCCAACCAGACCTTCACGCACGGCTCGTCGGGCCAGCTGTCGGTCTACAACGGCGCGGACTGCCTCGACGCCAACGGCCGGGGCACCAGCCCCGGCACCAAGGTGATCATCTGGTCCTGCAACGGGCAGGCCAACCAGCAGTGGAACATCAACGCCGACGGCACCGTCACCGGTGTCCAGTCGGGACTGTGCCTCGACGTGAGCGGCGCCGGCACCGCCGACGGCGCACTGGTGCAGCTGTGGACGTGCAACGGCGGCAGCAACCAGCGCTGGACTCTCGGATGACCCGCACCACGAAAGGAAGATTCGCGATGCGCTTGCCCGTTGTGCTCGGCGTCCTCGCCCTGGCCATCGGCGGTGTCGTGGGTGTTGCCGCACCGACGGCCCAGGCCGCGACGTCGATCACGCTCAACGGCGCCTCGGGCGGGCGCACGTTCGACGGGGTCGGCGCGATCAGCGGCGGCGGCGGCAACTCGCGGCTGCTGATCGACTATCCCGAACCGCAGCGCGGCCAGATCCTGGACTACCTGTTCAAGCCGGGCTACGGCGCCGCGGTGCAGATGCTCAAGATCGAGATCGGTGGCGACACCAACTCCACGTCCGGCGCGGAGCCGAGCATCGAGCACACTCGCGGCGCGGTCAACTGCGACGTCGGCTACGAGTTCTGGCTGGCCCAGCAGGCCAAGGCCCGCAACCCGAACATCAAGCTGTACGGGCTGGCCTGGGGCGCCCCCGGCTGGATCGGCAACGGCAACTTCTGGTCCACCGACATGGTCAACTACCTGACGTCGTGGCTCGGCTGCGCCAAGCAGCACAACCTGCCCATCGACTACCTCGGCGGCTGGAACGAGCGCGGCTACAACGTCGGCTGGTACGAGAACCTGCGGTCCAGCCTGAACTCCAGCGGCAACTCCGGCGTGAAGATCGTCGGCGCCGACTCCGACTGGACGATCGCCAACGACATCAACTCCAACCCGGCCTTCGCCTCCGCGATCAGCGTCATCGGCACGCACTACCCGTGCGGCTACCGCTCCTCCCAGGCGAACTGCGGCGTGCCCGCGGCCGCCATCTCGTCCGGAAAGACGTTGTGGGCCAGTGAGAACGGCTCGGACGACTACAACTCCGGCGCGCAGGCGATGGCGCGGGGCATCAACCGCGGCTACATCGACGGGAAGATGACCGCGTACCTCAACTGGCCGATCGTCGCCGCCATCACGCCGAACCTGCCATATCCGACCATGGGTGTGGTGCTGGCCTCGCAGCCGTGGTCCGGGCACTACTCGGTGGGCAAGAACGCCTGGGTGACGGCCCAGACGACCCAGTTCACCGCGCCCGGATGGCACTACCTGGACAGCTCCAGCGGCTACCTCGGCGGCAACCGCAACAACGGCAGCTACGTCACGCTGAAGTCCACCAACAACAGCGACTACAGCACGGTCATCGAAACAGTCGACGCCGGCGGCGCGCAGACGGTGAACTTCGGGGTGACCGGCGGCCTGTCGACCGGCGCGGTGCACGTGTGGTCCACCAACCTGAATTCCAACAACCAGGCGGACTACTTCGTGCACGAGGCCGACATCACCCCGTCCGGCGGCAGCTACAGCCTGACGTTGCAGCCCGGCCGCGTCTACACGGTGACCACCACGACGGGGCAGGGCAAGGGGACCGCGGCCGGTCCCGGTTCGGGCGGTCTGAGCCTGCCGTACGCCGACAACTTCGACGGCTACGCCACCGGCGCCGAGGCGAAGTACCTGATGGACTGGCAGGGCGCCTTCGAGGCGTTCGGCTGCGGCGGCGGCCGCGCGGGGCAGTGCGTGCGGCAGATGAGCGCGCAGGCCCCGATCACGTGGGACACGCTCTCCGATCCACACGCAATGCTCGGCGACGTGAGCTGGAGCAACTACACCGTCTCCTCCGACGTGCTGCTGGAGAAGTCCGGCTACGCCGAGCTGATGGGCCGCGCCAACACGCAGTCCTACGGCGGCGCCGGCGGCCTCAACGCCTACCACCTGCGGGTCGGCGACAACGGGGCCTGGTCCATTCTGAGCTCCAACACCAACAACAACGTCTCCACGCTGGCGCACGGCACCGTCGCGGCGCTGGGCACCAACCGCTGGCACAACCTGGCCCTCACGTTCGCCGGTAGGACCATCACGGCGAGCATCGACGGCGCGACGGTCGGTTCGGCCACCGACTCCACCTGGGGCGCGGGCCAGGCCGGCTACGCCACCAGCCAGGGGGAGACGGCGCAGTTCGACAACCTGTCCATCACCCCCGGCAGCGGGGGCGGCACCGGCGGCGCGACCTCGACGATCGTCGGGGCCGATTCCGGCCGCTGCGTGGACGTGCCCGGCGCCAGCCAGACCTCCGGCACCCAGGTCGAGCTGTGGGACTGCAACGGCGGCGCCAACCAGCAGTGGACCGCGACCGCCGCCGGCGAACTGCGGGTCTACGGCAACGACTGCCTGGACGCCAGCGGTCAGGGCACCAGTCCCGGCACCAAGGTCGACATCTCGACGTGCACCGGCGGCAGCAACCAGAAGTGGACCGTCGGCGCCGACGGCACGATCACCGGGGCCCAGTCCGGGCTCTGCCTCGACGCCACCGGGGCGGGCACGGCCAACGGCACCTTGATCGAGCTGTGGACGTGCAACGGCGGCGGCAACCAGAGATGGAACCGCAACTGACGGACTAACCGAGAGTCCACCGCTGATTGGGCTGGCCGTTACAGGTCCACAACTCGACCTGGGCCCCGTCAGCGGTGGACTTTCCCGTCACATCCAGGCACAGTCCCGACTGGACACCGGCAACTGTCCCGTCGGGACTGACGCGCCACTGCTGGTTGGCCCCTCCGTTGCAAGGCCACACCGTCACCTGTGTGCCCGGCGTCGTGCCGTGTTTGTAGGCGTCCACGCACTGCGTGACGCCGTTCAGCGTGACCGTCAGCTGACCGGTCGGAGTACGGGTCCAGGCCTGGTTGGGTCGCCCGCTGCAGGACCAGATCTGCAGCTGGGCGCCCGGCGTGGTCGTCGAGTTGGGCACGTCCAGACACTTACTGGCGGCCATGGCCCGGACCTGGGTGCCGGCGAGCCGTGGCGCGGTCGTGGTGTTCCCCGGCGGAAGCGGCTGAGGTTGCGGCTGCGGCGCGTTCGCCGTCGTGGTGGCGGATGTGCCCGCGCGTGGCGGCGAAACGACGGTAGGTGCGACCTGGGGCGGCGGCACCGCGTCGAACGTGTAGCGGGGCAGGCCGGTGTCGACCGTGGACGACGGGGTGACCGGGATCCGCCACTCCGGCGACGTCGCCGGCAGGGCGACGGGCTCCGGCGACGGCGAATTGGTCGCCAGGAAGATCACCATCGAGCAGACCAACGCGCCGGCCGTGGCCGTCCACACCAACGCCGCGTCGAGACGCTGCCGGCCGCGGTGTCGTGGCTGCTCTTCGAAGTCCTCCATAGCGCGCGCAGCATACGTGACGGCCCCGCCGGTCCTGGACCGGCGGGGCCGTAGTGTTGTTCCACTGCAACGAAAAGCGCCGTACTCGGTCAATGGTTGGACCGGATGGCCGAGTGGGACTGCTCCGGCTGCGCCACCGCCGTCGCGGCGGATCGGTGGCATTCGACACTTTCGATGTGCTGGACCGAAATCGAGCGCTGCTCACCCACGGTCAGCCGGCGGCGACGATCCGCCACTGCTGGTTGGTGCTGTTGGTGTCGCTCCACTGGCCCAGGGCGCTGCCGCTGCCGGTGCGGCCCATGCCGTCGATGAACTTGCCGGTGGCCCGGTTCTTGATCCGCACGTTGTTGGCGTCGGTCAGCACCGTCCACTGTTGACTGGTGCTGTTGGTGTTGCCGGCCTGGCCCACCGCGGCGCCGTCGGACGTGCTGCCCCCACCGTCCAGGTAGTGGCCGCTGGCGCGGTTCTTGAGGCGTACGTAGTTCCCGTCGTTCTCGACGACCCACTGCTGCTCGTAGCGACCGCTGTCGCCGCTCCACTCGACGGCGTTGGAGCCGCTGGCGCCGTCGAGGTACAGGGCGTTGGCGGCGTTGACGATCCGCACGTACGTGCCGCCCCCGGTCCCGATTCCCCATGCGTACTGCAGTCGCGTCAGTCCGGACGGGTTCACCAGCGACAGCGAGATGCCCGCGCCGGTGCCGTTCTTCGTGGTGAGGCTGTACCAGTCGCCGTCGCGCAGGCCGGGCCAGAAGACGCTGCCCATGCCGAGGCTGCGCAGCTCACTGCTGACGCCGCGGATGTAGTCGGCGAAGAACGAGCCGCTCGGGATGCTGTAGTCGATGGAGTCGTAATGGACCCCGTTCTTGCTGCCCGGTCCCATCGGGCCGCCCCACTCGGTGGCGACGGTTCGGGCCGCGTAGCCGCCGATGTAGTTGGCGATGTGGTCGGCCCACTCGGTCTCGTCCTCGTAGCCGGCGAAGAACGAGTAGTCGTGCACCGCGAGCAGGGTGTTGTCCAGGCGGTGGTCGCTGCCGACGGCGGCCACGTTCTGGGCGTCGCCGGTGCCGTCGAGGATCACGCGGCCGCGTGGCACGCTGGAATATCGGTTCAGCCAGTCGTTGTAGGTGTTGTCGAGGCTGCCGGCGCTGTAGGCGTAGGGCTCGTTGATGACCTCGAAGTAGGCGTTGGGATTGCTGCCGTACTTCGCGATCACCTTGTCCCACATCTGGTTGAACCCGGTCATGCTGGTCGGCTTGCCGCCGGTGTAGGCCCAGTAGGCGAGGATGACCTTGCCCTTGGCCAGTGCGGTGTCGATCGCGCCGGTGTAGGTGCCCCAGTAGTTGGCGACGGTCGGCTCGTTGATCGGCATCCGGACCGTGTTGGCGCCGGTGATCGAGTAGAGCTGCCCGACGACCCGGTCGGCGACGGTGGCGGCCGACGAGTAGGTGTCCGAGGCGCCGAGTCCGGACACGTACAGCACGCCGTTGACGAAGTTGTCCCGTTGGTCGGCCCAGTTCACACCCCGGAACTGGCTCGTGGACGCGAGGGCCGGCTGCTGGCCGACGACGAGCGTTCCCGCGGCGAGCACGAACACCGCCGCCACCCTCGACACGATTGATCTCATGTGGTCATTCCTCCCGCGCGGGCGGCGTTTGCCTTGTGGACAACGATGATCCGGCCGGACGGTAGCAGAGGTGTCGGTCGATGTGCGCGCCGCGCGAGGTCAGATTCCCTTGCGGCATGTAAGTTCCATGGCCGTCCCGGATCAGTCGGCTCGGACTGACATGCGACTTCGACTCGATTCGACGACACCGCACCGGCCGGCGCGGTGGACACCTCCCCACAGAGCTTGTAGTTCGAGGCGAGCGAATGAAAGGGGAATGTTCGAATGGACAGAAACGAACGGTGGATCCGCGGTGTCGCCGCACTGGCCGTGATGGCGCTCGCCGCCGCCGGTCTCACCGGTCAGGCCGCCGCCGCGGCCACGGCCAGTACCACGGTGTCGGTCAACGCGGCCGGCGGACTCGGCTCGATACCGTCCAACGCGATCGGCCTCAACACCGCCGTCTACGACGGACACATGAACGACTCGGCGATCCCCGGTCTCGTCAAGGCCGCCGGCATCACGGCGCTGCGCTATCCCGGCGGCTCCTACGCGGACATCTACAACTGGCAGACCAATGTGGCCCAGGGCGGATACGACGCGCCGAACACCAGTTTCGCCGACTTCATGGCGACGGCGCAGGCCACCGGGACCAACCCGATCATCACGGTCAACTACGGCACCGGCGCGGACGCGTTGGCGCAGGCTTGGGTGCGCGAGGCCGACGTCACCCACAACTACGGGATCACGTACTGGGAGGTGGGCAACGAGGTCTACGGGAACGGGACCTACGGCGCGAACTGGGAGGCCGACAGCCGCTGCACCGACGCGTCGGGCAAGCCGGTGACCGTCGGCAGCGCGCCGGCCCAGACCTACAACTGCGGGCCGTCCACGTACGCGGCCAACGTGCTGAAGTACAGCACGGCGATGAAGGCGGCGAGCCCGAACATCCACGTCTGCGCGGTGCTGACCACGCCCGGGTACTGGCCGGACGGCGTGACCAACCCGACGACCAGTCCGCAGCCCTGGAACCAGACCGTGTTGACCGCGCTCGGTGCCAAGACCGACTGCGTGATCGTGCACTACTACCCGGGCGGCTCGACCACCGCCGGCATGCTCACCGATCCCAACGACATCCCCGGCGTGATGTCCACGCTGCGGTCGCAGATCAGCCAGTACGCCAAGGTCGATCCGGCCGGGGTGAAGATCGTCGTCACCGAGACCAACTCCACGATCGACCTCGACACCCAGCCGGCCGCGCTGTTCGGCGCGGACATGTACATGAGCTGGCTGGAGCACGGTGTGACCAATGTGGACTGGTGGAACGAGCACAACGGCCCCGGCACGCCGAGCGTGGTCAACGGCGCGCAGGACTACGGCGATCAGGGCATCTTCTCCACCGGCGGCAACGGAAGCGGCGTCACCGAGCCGGCGGTGAACACACCTTTCTCGCCGTACTACGCGATCCAGATGCTGTCCAGGCTCGGTTCGCCGGGCGACCAGATGGTCACTTCCTCGTCGGCCACGGCGCTGGTGCGCACGCACGCGGTGCGCCGCGCGAACGGCAGCCTGGCCGTGCTGATCGACAACGAGGATCCGAGCAGCACCTACTCGGTCAACCTGAACTACAGCAACTTCACGCCCACCGGCTCGCCGACGGTGTTCACGCTGGCCAACAACGGCACCTCGATCACCAGCACCACGCAGTCATCGACGAGCTCGGTCACCGTCGCGCCGTACACGCTGACGGTCGTGCAGGTGCCGGGCAGCGGCGGAACCGGCACCACAGCGCCGGGTGCTCCCGGCCAGCCGACGGTGTCGAACCTGACCGCCGGCAGCGCCGTGCTGAGTTGGCCGGCGGCGACCGCCGGCAGCTATCCGGTCGCGCGCTACGACGTGTACGCCGGCGGCTCGCTGATCACCACGACCACCGGCACCTCGGTCACCTTGACCGGGCTGACCATCGGCGCGACCTACACCGACAACGTCGTCGCCGTCGACACGCACGGCAACGCATCGCTGCCGTCCGCGCCGGTGACCTTCACCGTGCCACCGCCGGCCGACAGCAGTTGCGCCGTGCACTACGACGTCACGAGCAGTTGGCCCGGCGGCTTCGGCGGCAGCATCACCGTCACGAACCGAGGCGCTACGGCGGTGAACGGGTGGCGCCTCACGTTCGCCTGGCCGGATGCGGGTGAGGCGGTGCAGTCCGGCTGGAACGGTACGTGGAGCCAGACCGGCCAGCAGGTGACCGTGAGCAACGCCGACTGGAACCGCACCATCGCCGCCGGTGGCTCGGCCTCGCTCGGTTTCAACGGCACCGACACCGGGGCGGCCCCGGCGCCGACCGTGTTCTCCCTCAACGGAGCCGTGTGCTCCTCGATATAGCCGAATGGCCGGTGCTCCGGCGATCCCGGAGCACCGGCCATCAGCTACCGGTCAGGCCGCGGTGCGCAGGCTCCACTGCTGGTTGGCCTGTCCGTTGCACGACCACAGCTGGATCTTCGTGCCGCTGGTCGTGCCCTGGCCCGCCGCGTCGAGGCAGAGCCCGGACTGCGCGCCGGTGATGGTGCCGTTGGCGTTGACGGTCCACTGCTGGTTCGTCTGTCCGTTGCAGTCCCAGACGATCACCTGGGTGCCGTTGGCGGTGCCCCGGCCGGAGGCGTCCAGACACTTGTTGCCGTAGGCCGTCAACTGCCCGCTCGACGTGACCGTCCACAGTTGACTCGGCTGGTTGGCGCAGTTGGCCAGCTGCGCCTGCGTGCCGTTGGTGCTGGAGTCGTCCAGGCACCGGCCCGACTGCGTGCCGACGACCTGCTTGCCGCCGGGCGGCGGCGGAGGCGGCGGCGTGGTCGAGTCGAACTGCGAGAAGAACTTCCACACCTCGCCGGAGGTCCAGGTGTGCCAGCCGTCACCGGTGGATCCGTCGATCGGGCCCGGGTCGTGGCCCGCCCCGTCGAACGCCGCCCACACGACCGGATACCCGGCCTTGCAACCGGAATAGGCGGTGACGATGTGGGTCAGGCTGCCCTGGGCCGGCTCCGGCGGATTCTGCGGTGTGCAGCCGTTGGCACGGACGAACGTGTCGCGCAGCGCCCGCCCGTTGGAGATGGGCAGCACGTTGTCGCGCAGGCCGTGCAGCCCCATGTAGGCGATGGGCTGGTTGCCGCCGTTGCAGCCGCTGAGGTTCGCGCCCGAGTAGACCGCGACGGCGCGGAAGACCGTTGCCCGGGCACAGGCCAGGGCGTAGGTCATGGCACCGCCGTAGCTGAAGCCGGCCGAGAACAGCTGCGCCGTGTCGACGCACAGGCCGCCCTCGAGCTGCCTGATCATGTCGTCGACGAAGGTCACGTCCTGGCCGCCGGGGTTGCCCCAGCCGTTGCCGTTGCCCTGCGGGGCAACGAAGATCGTGCCGTTGCCGGCGCTGTCGGCCAACCGCCGCAGGCCGTAGTAGGACCAGTTGTAGCCGTCGGTGCCGCCCGAGTCCACGTCGTTGGCGGTGCCGCCGACCCAGTGGAAGCCGAAGACCAGCCGGTAGGGGTGGTTGTTGTCGTAGTTGGCCGGCACACGCAGGATGTAGCTGCGGTTCTGGCCGCTGCTCTGGATCGTGTGCGTGCCGCTGGCCAGTGTCGGGGCCTTCCCGCAGCCCGCGGTCGACGCGGCCGGTCCGGCCCGCGCGGTCGCGCCGACGGCGTCGGCCTGCGCGGCGCCGGCCATTGTCACGACCAGTGTCGCCATGGCCGCGACAGACCCGAGTAGGCGTCTACACGTGGACACCACTCACCTCCCTGTTTCGGTGAAACATTGTTGCCAGCTCCCGTGATCGGGCGGGTTCGTAAACCATCCACTGTGGATCGGCACGCTAGCCGAGCTTCCACTGCTGATTGCTGCCGCCGTTGCAGGTCCACAGCTCGGCGAGCGCCCCGTCGGCGGTGGACGCGCCCGTCACGTCCAGGCAGAGTCCCGACTGCGCGCCGATGATCGTGCCGTCGGCGTTGACGGTCCACTGCTGGTTGGTCTGGCCGTTGCAGGACCAGGTCTCTACCTTCGTGCCGGGACTTGTCTTGTTGCCGGAGGCGTCCATGCACAGCGTGGCGCCGCCGAGTGCGACCGTCAGCTGGTTGGACGACGTCCGGGTCCACTGCTGGTTGGGCTGGCCGTTGCAGCCGTGGATCTGCAGCTGCGTGCCGGGCGTGGCGGTCGAGTTCGGCACGTCGAGGCACTTGCCCGCGCCGACCGCGTGCAGCGGCCCGGTGCCGGTCCCGCCGCCGCCGCCGTTGCTGTAGCCGGCCGCGGTGATGTTGGCCTGCACCGAGTTCTCGGTGGCGTCGGACGGATAGCCGGACGTCATCACGCCTTCGTAGAAGGTGCCGGTCGAGCCCTTGCTGTTGTCGCCGCCGGTGCCGAGGATGATCGCCCCCTGCTTGCGCAACGGGTTGTAGCCCGACACGTTGGGGCGCGGTCCACTGTAGAACGTCGACAGGCTGCCCGACTGCGCGTTGCCGCCCCGGATGGCCCACTGGTTCGGGCCGCCCTTGATCATGGCCGTCAGGTACCGGTAGTTCACGGTCGGGTCGTTGGCGTTGTAGTGCTGGTTGACGCCGGAGAACAGGCCGTTCTCCAGGTCGGCCATGATCCAGGGGCCGTTGCCGGCGCCGTAGCCCCAGACCCGGATGTTGCCGAAGTAGATGGCTTCCATCGTGCCGTTGCCGTCGTCATTGCTGTCGGTCTCGGCGTTGCCGTAGTCGAAGCAGCAGCCGCCGTTGTAGTGCGTGCCGTCGAAGATCGCGTACATGCCCTCCGGCTGGTCGCCGGTGGCGATGCCCGAGGTGTGGTTGTCGCGGTAGCCGGTGCCGGCCGCGACGTAGACGCCGTAGGCCTTGTGCCCGTTGAGGGTGGTCGGCGCCGCGGTCGCGTTGGCCAGGTTGTCGGGGCCGCCGGCCGCACCGCCGCCCGGCGCCTGGGTGAGGTTGTTGCCCTTGCCGGACTGGTCGTAGATGACCGTGATGAGACACGTCGTGTTGGCACAGAAGGAATCCTGCGCGGCGGAGTCGGCGTAGCCGCCGGCGCCGGTCACGCCGATGTCCCGCGTTGTGTTGTCCGACTGGCGTTTCACCTGATACAGCGCGCCGCTGTAACTGCCGAGGAGCGCCCGGGTGGTGCTGTGCGCGGCCACGCACGGCGTGCCGCCGGCCGCGTAGATGTCACAGGGTCCCTGGGATGCGGCCGGTGCCGCGGGCGCCGCGCCGACCGTGGCGCCGACCGCGAGCACTGCCGCCGCGGTCGCCACGAGAATCCGACCGGCGCCGGGCGATCGTGGGACGGTCAGCCAACTGTTAGCGCTAACACTACGGCCTGTCCGCATCGGCGGCTCCACTTCGTTGTGGCGAGTGACGGATTTGTAGTACTCATCCGGCTGCGGTGGTCCATCAGAGCAGCAGGTCATCGCGGCGTCAACAACCTGCGGGCACCGGTCCTTTGACGTTGACATAGCAGGTGTCGGCCCCGAGATCGGCTGCCACCGCCCGGTCGCTGGTCGGCACCAAGATAAGTACTACTCACCGCGGCCTGGCCTGACTCGCCGGTGATCGTGGGATGGCGACGCGACGGTCGGCTCGCCGCCTGAAACTTTCATCCACGCCGACACCCGGGACGGACAGTTCGACGCCCGCGCGAGGCCATGGGTTGGAGTGCTTGTTAGTCCAACAGTTCGACGAGGTGCAGCCGATCGTAGCGGGACCACTCCCGCTTGACGCCGCCGAGAAACTCCACCTCACGCCGGCCGCCGATCTCCGCCGCGAGGGCCGCGACCTCGCCGACGGGACCGATCGAGCCGTGCAACCGCACCCAGTCGCCGACCCGTAGCTCCAGCACGCTCACCGTTTTCAGGTTGCGGCTGCCGGACGCCGGCCGCAGCCGTTTCGTCAGTGCCCGCCAGGACAGGTAGCAGATCGCGGGCAGCAGCGGGACCAGGCCGCTGATGCCGACGAAGGACGGCAGCACGCGTATCGTGATCATGATGGCCGCCAGCAGGCCGACCGCCGCCGCGACCAGTGCCGAGTCGATGGGCCGCGAGCCGAACTGGAGCCAACCGGTCGTGCGCACCAGGCCGTCCGCCGTCAACCCGCGCGGACGGCTGCCGTCGGGCAGGCTCAGATTGGGCCGCGCCTCCTTGCGCCGCTGGGCGAAGGCGGTGAAGAACTCGTCGACGGCGAGCTCGGCCTCGTGGTCCGCGGTCACGACTTCCGCCACTTGTCGTTCCCGGCGGCGCCCCGGACGCAGGTCACCAGCTGACCCTGCGCGGTGACGCCGGTCGCGCCCACCGGCGAGCACGGCTGGCCGACCCGCACGGGTCCGTCGCCGGACGTTGTCGTGACGGGTGGCTCGGTTCCCGAGGTGGTCGTGGTCGGACGGGCCGAGGCAGTCGACTGCGTGGGAGACGTCGTGGCCGTGGCGCCGCTCGGCGTCGTCTGCCCGGTGGTCGATCCCGCGCCGGGAGGCGGCGCACACGACGAACCCCAAAGGCCACGGCGGGCGTGCTGGGAGTCGGCCTGCGCCGCCACGAGCGCCGCCTGATCGGGTCCGGTGTCGGCGCGAGCCACCCCCGCACGCACCATGGTGAGCGCGTAGTCGTGGTGGTCGGGCAGCAGAACCTGGGCCGTGACGTCACCCTCGGGGTGCGGCTGCCCGCCGGCCGTGTGGACCAGCCACACGCGCTGGCCGAGCAGAGCCTCGCTCGCCTGCGCTGTC
The DNA here is from genome assembly GCA_036403095.1 of Kutzneria sp. Taxonomy (GTDB): domain Bacteria; phylum Actinomycetota; class Actinomycetes; order Mycobacteriales; family Pseudonocardiaceae; genus Kutzneria. The sequence goes on from DASWRQ010000333.1 coordinate 13,363, forward strand.
GATTCGGCCGACCAGCATCCCGTCAACGCGAGGATGCCGAGCACATGAACCGCCACCGCGTGGCCGGTGGTGCTGTCGACGCCCTCGAACCGAGCCACTGTCGACACCGTCGTCACTGTGATCACGGCGTCTTCCGGCGTGGACGGGACAACCGGTATCGAGCTGTCCGTGGTTGTGGTGCCGTGCTGCGACTCGGTGGCGCTCGTCGCGCCGTCGAAGAGGGCGGGCTTGCCGGACGGTGGGAACAGCGCGACGCCGGACAGGGCCAGACCGACCACCGTCGCCACGCCGGAGACCGCGAGCCGCTGGAGCTGAGAACTGCGCCACCACCAGCCACGAAGCCAACCCGGAGCGGCCAGGCTGCCACGACTCATGACGACGTCCCCAGGTGTTCGATCGGACGCGGGCGGCGCGCAGCGATCTTGGCTGACAGAGTTGTCGGAGTGTGCCAGCCGTTCGGCCAT
>DASWRQ010000334.1:0-17491 GCA_036403095.1 Kutzneria sp.
AGCAGCCCGTCGGCGGCCCCCAATCGACGGCTGCCTTCGCGCAGCCGGGATACGCGGCCGTGCCGCCCGGCGGCAACCCGCTCAACCTGACCGCCGAGCAGCCGCACGGGGTGTACACCACCCCGCGCAAGCCCACCCGCACCAAGCTGGTGGTCGGCGTGGCCGTGCTGGCACTGCTGGTCGGGGGCGGCGCCGGTGCGCTCGGCGGTTACCTGACCGCCGCCAACGGCGCCGGCAGCTACAACTCGCTGTTCTCCTCGTCCAACACCTCCTCCACCGCGTCCAACGTGACGCCGGGCTCGGTGACCGACGTGGCCAACAAGGTGCTGCCGACCGTCGTCGAGATCAAGACCCAGGAGGGCGAGGGCTCCGGCTTCATCGTCTCCTCCGACGGCGAGATCATCACCAACAACCACGTGATCGCCTCCGCCATCGGCGGCGGGCAGATCGAGGTCGACTTCCAGAACGGCAAGACGGCCCAGGCCAAGATCATCGGCCGGGACCCCACGGCCGACGTGGCCGTGATCAAGGCGCAGAACGTGTCCGGGCTGCCCACGGCGACCCTGGGCTCGTCCAACGGCCTGCAGATCGGCCAGCAGGTGGTGGCCATCGGCTCGCCGTTCGACCTGGCCGGCACCGTCACCACCGGCATCGTGTCCTCGCTGCACCGGCCGGTCAACGTCGGCGACGAGCTCAGCCAGGGCCAAGGACAGGGCCAGGGCGGCCTCGGCGGCGGCGGGTTCGGCGGTGGCTTCGGCGGCGGTCAGCAACAGCAGCAGACGCCGCAGGTGCGGCAGGACACCGTGCTGGACGCCATCCAGACCGACGCCGCGATCAACCCCGGCAATTCCGGCGGGCCGCTGGTGAACATGCAGGGGCAGGTCATCGGCATGAACTCGGCCATCTCCAGCCCCAACTCCAGCGCGCAGAGCCAGGGCGGCTCGGTCGGCATCGGCTTCGCCATCCCGATCGACCAGGCCAAGCGGACCGCGCAGCAGATCGTGCAGACCGGCAAGGCCACCCAGGCCCAGCTGGGCGTCAGCGTCACCGACCCGACCAACGGCCAGGCCGGCGCCGTGATCAGCGACGTCACCGCCGGCGGGGCCGCCGAGAAGGCCGGCATCAAGAAGAACGACGTCGTCACCAAGATCAACGACCGCGTCATCACCGACTCCGACAGCCTGGTGGCGGCCGTGCACGCCGCCGGTCCCGGTGACACCGTGACCATCACGCTGGCCAGCGGATCGACGGTGAAGGCCACGCTGACCGGCAAGACCATCGACGTGCAGAACTAAGACCTGGACGGGCCGGCCCTTCATTCGGGGTGGGGCCGCCCCGTCCACACCGCCCCCGACCCTCCGCCATCGGGTCGGGCCAACGGGACCAGACGCCGGCCGGCCCCCCTTCACCGGCCAGCGCCTGGTCCCGTTCTACGTCGCCGCTTCGTCAGGAAGGGACCATTCCTCACGTTCAACGTCAGGATCGGTCCTTTGATCATGGTCGCCCCGCCGTCTCGCCGCCCTGACCCTCAACAGTCCGGCCAGCACCACCACGGCCCACAGCACCGCCAACGTGATCAGGGTGTCGGTGACGTAGTCCCGGTCGTGCAGTCCCGGCTTCGGCGGAAACCCGTACGGCCGCCAGGCTTCGGTGATCGCCAGGTAGGCGATGATCGCCGTGGCCCCGACGCCGAAGTGCAGCGGCCAGCGCCAGGCGGTGCTCGTCAGCCGGGCCACCGCCAGGCTCAGCAGGCCGGCGATCGGCAGCACGATCGCGTCGTCCAGGATCGGCGGCCCCAGGAACCACGTGTAGATGTCCTTGGTCATCGGGTACGCCATCCAGAGGCCCCAGGCCAATACGGCCAGGCCGAGCAGGCCGACAACGGCTCGAAGGGTTTTCACACGATCACCTCGAGCCGGCGCACCCACTTGGTCTGCAACACACCCGGTCGGCTCGGCGCGATGATCCGGCACGGGTAGCCGTGATCCAGATCCAGCACCTTTCCCTCCAGCCGCAGCGCGAGCAGCGTCAGCGGATCGGCGGTGTGCGTGCCGGGCAACGTGGTCGAGTTGTACAGCCCGCCCTTCTCCAGCGAGCTCACCCGCAGCGACGAACCCTGCGGCGCCCCAACGGCTGCGAGCAGGTCCATCACCGGCACCCCGCTCCAGTTCGCCGTCTGGCTCCAGCCCTCGACGCAGGCGATCGGCAGCGCGGCGGTGGTCTGCCGCATGGACTGCAACTGCTCGCGGGAGAACGTCGTCATGCCGTTGGGACCGACGATCTCCAGTCGCCAGCTCGAATCCACCGTCACCACGCTGGCTTCCTTGGCCGTCCGGTTCACCGGAAGCCCTTGCAGACCGTCGTTGGACCGCTCCGACAACGCGGACACGTTGCGCAGGAACGGAATCGTGCTGCCACCGAACACCAGCACCGCCACGCCGCTGGTCAACCAGGTCGTGCGCAGGAACGCCCGCCGGCCAACGTCGATCTCGCGGCGCTTCTCCTTGCCGAGCGACTCCCGGATGATCGGCAGCTTCACCGCGATGTGCACCAGCAGCGACCCGAACGCGATCCACGCCACGGCGTAGTGCGCAGTGGTGAAGAAGAAGCTCCACGGGTAGTTCTGGGCCGCGTTGAACGTCCCGCTGGCCAGCTCGAAGAACGCCGCCCCGGCCAGCACCAGGATGGAGATCCGCTCCAGCCCGTGCAGCAGCGACTTCACCGCCGGCCGCTCGAACAGCTTCGGGTAGACCGTCCACAACTTGGCGATGAGCAGCGGAATCGCCGCCACCCCGGAGATGACGTGCGCGCCCTGCGTGATCCGGTACAGGTTGACCGGCCGGCTCGGCCAGTAGAACCACGCCGCCGGGTGCTGGATGAAGTGGCTGATCACACCCGTGACAAAGCAGATCGTGAACGCGATCCCGAGCCACGTGCCGATCCGCGAGGTGACTTTCGGGTCGTGCACGAGGCTCTTGAACCGCAGCAGCCCGAACGCCTTGTCCTGCGCTGCTTTGACCCGAGCGGCCAGCACGCCCAGTCGCCCCGGTGGATTCTTGGCCAACTCCCGCAGCCGTCCCAGCCGGTCCCTCAGCCCGATCGCGCGTTCCCTGCTCAAGACCGCTGGAGCTCGGCGAACCACCGTCCGCCCCTTTCTTCCAACCATCGAATGTCCATGCCGGCCTCGCCGGCCGTGCGCTCCAACCCGTCGGGCCCGAGCCGGGCCCAGTCGAACCAGCCGCCGCTGCTGTCCACACTGGACAAACGGACCTGCTGTCGACGCAGACCGGTGCCGGGCGGGTCGAGCTCGGTCAACACGCTGCCACCCGGCCGAAGCAGCTCGCGGGCCCGGCGCAGCAGGGCAACCGGGTCGCCGCCGATGCCGATGTTGCCGTCGGCCAACAGAACGTGCCGCCAACGACCCTCGCCGGGGATGCGGTCGAACACGTCCCGGCACAGGGCGGCCGCGCCCCGACCCCGCGTGAGGTCGACGGCCACCGGCGAGACGTCCACGCCCAGCGCGATCAGGCCGCGACGGGTGAGCGCCTCGACCAGCCGCCCCGGCCCGCAGCCGACGTCGAGCGTGGGCCCGAGGCACGCCGCCAGCAGCAACTCGTCCGAGCCGTCCAACTCCTGCCATCTGGTCACCGGCAACATCACTCGCTCCCCGTTCGCGCACTCCAGCCAGCAGTGCTCGCCGAGCAGCCCGGGATCGAACTCGGTCGTGGTCACGAGATGGGCTGCCCCGCCGTGCTGATCGCGGCGACCGCGGCCGCGAACCTGCTACCCGGCACCGAAGCCGCCACTCGCCGGGCGTCATCGATCGTGTCCACATCGGACAGCACGGGCAGCGGCGACACGTGCAGGTCCAGGTCGTGCAACGCGTCCAGGGTGCGGCGACCGGTGTCCGGCTGCGACATCGGCACGTGGCGCAACACCATGGCGTGCAACGGATCCTTCAGGCCGAGGGCCCACCAGCCGCCGTCCTCGGCCAACCCGAGCGCGGCGTCGCCGGTGTGCGCGGCGGCGATCGCCGAGCCGAGCAGCCACGGCGTCACCTGCGGCGTGTCCATGCCGATCTGCACCACCGGCTGGTCGGCGACATCACGATGCGCGTTCACCAGCCGCTCGGCAAAGTCGTTGCCACGCTGGGGGATCAAGTCGAACCAGCGCAACATCTGACGCAACTGCGGGGCCCGCGCGGCCTTGTCCAGGTCGCCGGTCATCGCGACCACCCGTCGGACGCGCGGCACCGACAGCACCGCGTCCAGCGTGTCCAGCAACGACGCGGCGGCCACCTCGGCTGCCTGCTCGGGCGTGGCCGCCGGCGTCAGCCGCGTCTTGGCCAGTCCCGGCACCGGGGCCTTCGCCACCACCAACACACAGGCACGATCGGTCATCGGAGCACCCCCGCCATGTCGTGCACGGCGCGCAGAGTTCCGCGCACCGAACCGGAAACCTTGGATTTCGTGCCGGCGGTCCGCGGCCGATACGTCACGTCCGTCTCCACGACCCGCCATTTCGCCTCGGCGGCCCGGATGAGCAGTTCGAGCGGATAGCCGAAGGCGCGATCCTCGACGTTCAACGCCAGCAGTCGTTCGCGGCCGACGGCCCGCATCGGCGCGATGTCCCGCACGTTCAGGCCTCTTTTCCGCATCAGCGCGGCGAGAATGCAATTGCCCAGCCGGGCGTGCCACGGCCAACTACCGCGCCCCTGCGGAATTCGCCGCCCCACGGCCATGTCCGCGTCGCCGTCCCGTACCGCCCGAACGAGTCCCGGCAGCTGCTGCGGATCCAACGACCCGTCGGCGTCGAGGAAGCAGACGATGTCGGCGGTCGCGTGCTCGAGGCCGGTGTGCACGGCCGCGCCGTAGCCGCGCCGCGACTCGCGCACGACGGTGGCGCCGTGCGCGGCGGCGACTTCCGGCGAGCCGTCCGACGATCCGTTGTCCACCACGATCGCTCGATATCCCGGCGGCAGCGCGTTCAACACGGCCGGCAGCGCCAATGCCTCGTCCAGGCACGGCAGCACCACATCGACGGTATCCACCCGGTCGAAGTTAGAGTGGCGGCGGAACCGGCAGAACCCTTTGTGTGGTTACCGAAAGCTGACGGTTCGCCAAGTCTTACGGAGTTCTTTCGAACCACGGTTCCGGCTCGCGTGCCCGCTACGGTGTGTCTCGTGGCCCAACGCATCGGTTCGCGCCTTGATCTTGTCGTGGGCGGCGCGGCACTGGTGTTCGTGGGCATCGCCACGGCGGTCGGGCTGGCCGTGCCGAACATATTCGCGGCGGCGCCCCCGCTGTTCGCGCAATGGCTGCCGCACGTCGGCATCGGCACGCCGCTGGCCGTTCTCATCGCCGTCGCGGTGATCGCCTGGCGGCCGCCGCTGCGCCTGGCCTACCCGCTCGCGGTCGCCTGGACCTTTTCGCTGGCCCTGGTCGACGGCTGGCAGCGCGGCATCGCCGACCGGCTCACCTCGCCCGATGAGTATCTGCACGAGGTGCCGGGCGTGACCGACATCGGGGCCATGCTCCGGTCGTTCAGCGGACGGATCCTCGACTTCCAGCCCGACTCGTGGACCACTCACGTCGCCGGGCACCCGCCGGGCGCGCTGCTGGCCTTCGTCTGGCTGGACCGGCTCGGTCTCGGCGCCGGGGCGTGGGCCGGCGTCGCCGTGATCCTGGTCGGCAGCCTCGCCGCGTTCGCCGTGCCGTGGACGATCCGCTCCCTCGGCCACGCCGAGCTCGCCACGGCTGTTGTGCCGTTCTCAGTCCTGCTGCCGGGGGCCGTGTGGGTCGGCGTCTCCGCCGACGGCATGTTCGCCGGCATCACCGCCCTCGCGGTCGGGCTGCTGGTCCAACGGCACTGGATCGCCTGGGTCGGCGGCGGGCTGCTGCTCGGCTACTCCGTGTTCCTGTCGTACGGGCTGCTGCTGTTCGGGCTCGTAGCCCTGGCGGCAGTGGTCGTGACCCGGCGTTGGGCGGCACTAGCTGTGGCGGTGGTTGCGGCGCTCGCCGTCGTCGCCGCCTTCGCGGCGGCCGGGTTCTGGTGGTTCGACGGCTATCACCTGGTGGTCGAGCGCTACTACCAGGGCATCGGCGCGCTGCGGCCATACTCCTACTGGGTATGGGCCGACCTGGCCGCGCTGGTGCTCGCGGCCGGCCCGGCGGCGGTCGCCGGGCTGCGCCGGCTGCCCGGGTCGCCGCTGCTGCTGATCACCGGCGCCGCCCTGCTGGCGATATTGCTGGCCGACGTCACCGGGCTCAGCAAGGCGGAAGTGGAGCGCATCTGGCTACCGTTCACGGTGTGGCTGGCGCCGGCGGCGGCGCTGCTGCCGGCGTCGACCCGCCGGTGGTGGCTGGCGGCGCAGGCGCTGACCGCGCTCGCGGTCAATCATCTGGTGCTGACGAACTGGTGAGGGCATGACTGGACGGGTCCTGGTTGTCGACGACGACGAGACGGTGCGCGACGTGGTGCGCCGCTATCTGGAGCGCGACGGGCACGAGGTGGTGGTCGCGGGAGACGGGGAGAGCGCTCTCCAACTGGTGGCCAAGCAGCTGCCGGACCTGATCGTGCTGGACCTCATGCTGCCCGGCATCGACGGCCTCGAGGTCTGCCGGCGACTGCGGCAGCGCTATTCGGTGCCGATCGTCATGCTCACCGCACTCGGCGAGGAGGAGGACCGCGTCGTCGGCCTCCAACTCGGCGCCGACGACTACGTCACCAAGCCGTTCAGCCCCCGCGAGCTGGCCCTGCGCGTCGGCTCCGTGCTGCGGCGGGCCAAGGGCACGCCGGCCGGCCCGTCGATGGGCGTGCTCGAGGACGGCGGCCTGCGGCTGGACACCGTGGCCCGCAGCGCGACGCTGAACGGCGCCCCGCTGGCACTGACCACCCGGGAGTTCGACCTCCTGGTGTTCTTCATGGTCAGCCCCGGCCAGGCGTTCAGCCGTCCCCAGCTGCTGGAACGGGTGTGGGGCTGGGACTTCGGCGATCAGTCCACCGTGACCGTCCACGTGCGACGGTTGCGGGAGAAGATCGAGGAGGAGCCGGCCAATCCCAAGCGGATCGTCACGGTGTGGGGCGTCGGCTACCGCTTCGACGGGATGAGGTAGCCCATGCTGGTCGAGCTGATGCACATCGCCCCGTACGCGATCGCCTTCACGCTGCCGATCGCGCTGCTGGGCTTGGTCCTGCTCCAGTGGCTCAGAGAGCGTTCCCTGGCCACCTCCATGACCGTTCTCGTGCTGGTTCCGCTGCTCGCCACCGCGGTCGGCGTGCTCGGGGTCAGCGGTTTCATGTTCACGCCCATGCTCAACACCACGATGCTGGTGTACCTGTGGGTGGCGCTGGTCACCGTGCCCGCCGCCTTACTGCTCGGACGCGGCATCGCCAAGCGGACGGTGTGGGAGCGCGAGGCCCGAGCCCGCGAACGGGCCGCCGAGGCGTCCCGGCGCGAGCTCGTGGCGTGGATCAGCCACGACCTGCGAACCCCGCTCGCCGGCATCCGCGCCATGGCCGAGGCCCTGTCCGACGGTGTCGTGTCCGCACCTAACGACGTCGCCGGCTACGCCTCGCGCATCAGCACCGAGGCTCAGCGCCTGTCCGGCATGGTCGACGACCTCTTCGAGCTCTCCAAGATCACCGCCGGCGCCCTGCGGCTGACCATGTCCGCCGTGCCGCTGCGCGACGTGATCAGCGAGGCCGTCGCCGCCGAAGGCCCCGTCGCCGCACGCAAGGGCGTCCGCCTGGAGGCCAACGCCGACGCCTGGCCCGTCGTGCTCGGCAGCGACCCCGAGCTGGCCCGCGTGATCCGCAACCTGCTCTCCAACGCCATTCGGCACACCCCGGCCGACGGCACCGTCGCGGTGCACGTCGACGCCGAGAACGACCACGCCGTCGTGCGGGTCGACGACGCCTGCGGCGGCATCCCGGCCAACGAGCTCGACCGGGTCTTCGACGTCGCCTTCCGCGGCAGCTCCGCCCGCACCCCCTCCGGCGACGGCGGCGCCGGCCTCGGGCTGGCCATCGCCCGCGGACTCGTCGAGGCCCACCGCGGCGAGATCGCCGCCCACAACCACGGCCCCGGCTGCCGCTTCGAAGTGAAGCTGCCGATCGCCGTCTAACGTTGCCGGCATGGGGGAGCTGCCCTTCGGGCCCGTCGCCGAGCAGTACGACCGCCGTCGTCCCGCACCGCCCGAGGGACTGATCGACGATCTCGAACGTCTGGGCGGCGCGGTCCTGGACGTGGGGTGCGGCACCGGCAAGGCGGCCGTCGCCCTGGCCGAACGGGGCCGGACCGTGCTCGGCCTGGAACCCGACGAGCGGATGGCCGCGATCGCCCGCAGCCACGGCATCGCGGTGGAGATCGGCGCCTTCGAGACTTGGGACGCCGGCGATCGGCAGTTCGACCTGCTGACCTTCGCCGACTCCTGGCACTTCATCGACCCGGTCGTGGGCGTCCGGCGGGCCGCCGAGCTGCTGCGTCCCGGCGGCAAGGTCGCCCGGTTCTGGAACACCTACGTCCTGGAGCCGGCCGCGATCGACGCCCTCGACCGCGTCTACCGCCGACTGGCCCCCGAGGTTCCGCAGGCCTGGCGGCAGGCGTCCGCGTGGTCTCCCGTCCGTCCCGACGACGACCCGCTCCTGCGAGGCGGCTTCACGCCGCTGCGACCGCGCTCCTACAAGTCGTCCGCCCTGAGATCCGCCGACGACTTCGTGGCCACCGTCGCCACCACCAGCGGCCACCTGCGTCTCGGCGACCGACTGGCGCCGCTGATGTCCGAGGCGCGCGCGGCCATCGAGGCGCTCGGCGGCGCACTGTGGGTGCACCGCACGACATTCCTGGCGCTGTCCCGGCGAAGCTAGAGGCGCACCGGGTCGCGCAGCGGGGCGGTGGCGAAGTCGGCGACGCCGTCGGCGAACTCCACCCGTGCCCGGAACCCGAGCAGCTCCGCCGCCTTGGCCGGATCGGCGACGACGTGCCGCACGTCCGCCGGCCGCGCCCCGCCGACGATCCGCGGCGCGGGGCCGTCGCAGGCGGCGGCCAGCTCCACGGCCAGCTCGCCGACGGTGTGCGGGTCACCGGAGCACACGTTGAGCGCCTCCAGCACGCCGTCCGGGGCGGGTTGCTCGGCGGCCAGGGCGTTGATCAGCGCCACGTCGGTGACATGCACGAAGTCCCGCATCTGCCGGCCGTCCTCCAGCACGGTCGGCGCCTGCCCGTTGCGCAGCGCGGACCGGAACAGCGAGGCCACGCCGGCGTACGGAGTGTCGCGCGGCATCCGAGGCCCGTAGACGTTGTGGTAGCGCAGCGCCCACACGCTGCCGCCGGTCTGCCGCGCCCACGCGGCGGCGAGGTGCTCCTGGGCCAGCTTGGTCGCGGCGTACGTGCTGCGCGGGTCCAGCGGCGCCTCCTCCGGCACCTTGCGCCACGCCAGCACGGCGTCGCAGCGCGGGCAGCGCGGGTCGTAGCTGCCGGCATCCACATCGGACTGACGCCGCGGCAGCGGCCGCATGACTCCGTGCTCCGCGCACGCGTAGCGGCCCTCGCCGTACACGACCATCGACGACGCCAGCACCAGCCGCCGAAGGCCCGCGCGGTGCATCGCCGCGAGCAGCACGGCGGTGCCGTAGTCGTTGTGGGCGGCGTATTCCGGCGCATCCTGCGGATCGACGCCGTGGCCCACGACCGCCGCCTGGTGGCACACCACGTCCACGCCGTCGAGCAGCTTGTCCAGCAGCTCGGCGTCGCGCACGTCGCCCAGCACGATCTCGTGCCGCTCTGTCCATGACGGCGGCCGCGGCGTGCCGTGCGCCTTGGGCAGCAGGGCGTCGAGCAGGACGACGTCGTGCCCGCGATCGGCCAGTTCGTCCGCGACATGGGAGCCGATGAAGCCGGCCCCGCCGGTGATGAGGACTCGCACCTGCCCGACGTTATGGGCAGACCGGCCGCCGCGGTCGTCCGCGGCGCGGTACGTCACAGAACCGTCAGATCCACTCGACCGCTAGGTTGGTGCCATGGAACGCAGTGCGGAGCGTCTCGGCCGTGCCCTCGTCGTGATCGTCAACGACGCGGTGGTGCACGGCGAGCACGAGGACACCATCGGGCCACTGGTGACCGAGCTGTTGGAGGAGGCCGGCTTCATCGTCGACGGCGTCGTCGCGGTGGCCGGCGACGTGGTCGGCATTCGCAACGCGCTCAACACGGCCGTCATCGGCGGCGTCGACCTGGTCGTCACGGTCGGCGGCACCGGCGTGTCGCCGCGCGACCAGACACCCGACGCCACCCAGGGCGTGTTGGACCGCCCCATCCCCGGCATCGCCGAGGCCCTGCGCTCCTCCGGCCTTGCCGCCGGGGCCGTGGACGCCGGCATCTCCCGGGGCCTGGTCGGCGTGTCCGGCAGCACCCTGGTCGTCAACCTGGCCGGCTCGCGCGGGGCCGTCCGCGACGGCATGGCGACCCTGTCCGCGCTGGTCCCGCACGTCATCGAGCAGCTGTCCAGCCTCGACGACGTCTGATCACGACCCGGTCCGGGCCCTCGCCACCGCGGCGGGGGCCCGAACCGTGTCCGCTCACTTCTTGTCGTTGTTGAACAGCTCGCCGACCTTGTCGCCGACCGCGCGCACGCCCTCGCTGAACTTGCCGCCGGTCAGCTCGTCCATCTTGGTCGCGGCGACGTCCGCGCCCTTGGAGATCGCCTCGCCGGCCTGCTCCAGGTAGGGCTGGGCCTTCTCGCGCAGCGGCTCCGCCTTCTCGGCGAGGTCGTTGACCACCTCGGTGGCCTTGTCCCGCAGCGGCGCCGCCTTGTCGGCCAGCTCGTTGGCCATGTCCTTGGCCCTGTCGAAGAAAGTCATCTGGGGTTCCCCCGTCTTCCTGCTCGCTGACAGCCTCTGCTGCCCATGATGGACGATGGACGGGTGACCCAGCCACGCGAAGAGCCCGAACCCGCCCGCCGCCCCGACCCGAGGCGCCTGGGCGAGGTGTTCGGCGACGTGCTGCCCGAGACCACCAACGACGAGCGCGACCCGGACCGCCGCCGCGACAGCGGCGACAGCTGGTACGAGGAGAACCGCCCGCCCCACCACGAGGACCGCTAGCCCGGCGGGCGGTCCCTCAGCGCTGCCCCTGCTGGGACCGCAGCAGGTCGCGGATCTCGGTCAGCAGCTCGATGTCGGTCGGCGCGGAGGGCTTCTCGTCCTCCTGCTTCTTGAACCGGTTGGTGATGCGCTGCACCGGAACCACGATCAGGAAGTACACGACCGCGGCGATGATCACGAAGTTGATCACTGCCGTGATGAACAGGCCGTAGTCGAAGGTCACGCCGGCAACGGTGAACGTGCCGCCGATGTTGCCACCGGTGATGGCCTTCACCAGCGGGTTGATGAAGGCGGTGCCCAGCGCCGTGACCAGCGCGGTGAACGCGGTGCCGATGACCACCGCGACGGCCAGGTCGACGATGTTGCCGCGGAACAGGAAGTCCCGGAAACCCTTCAGCATGGCGGCTCCTCTTCGGGGGGCGAATGATCAGCGCAGAGTAACGGTGACCGGCTGCGCCAGTGACGCCGCCGCCACCTTCGCCGCGACTTGCCGGGGCAGCGCCACGACCACGAGCCGACCCTTCGCCGACACTCCCTCGCTCGGCCGCACCGCGACCACGACAGCGTCGTTCGCCAGCACCGCCGGCTCGCCGACCACGTCCACCCGGCTGCCCGGCCGCAGCAGGTCGGCCACCGCCGCGTCGGTCAGCCGCACCGGCACCGCGACGGCGTCGGGATTGCCGGTGGCCAGCAGCGTGTTCTCCGGCCCGACCAGCCGCACGTCGGTGATCGGCTCGCCCGATCTGGCCGCGCCGGCCAGCACCCGGCCGACCGCCGCGGCGGTGTCGGTGATCGTCCCCGCCGGCGCGTAGGCCGCCGGCAGGCTGCGTATTCGCACGTCGTCACGGGTCAGCGTGGCCCCTGCGGGCACGTCCCGGGCCGCGACCAGCACGGGGACGGTGTTCTCGCGGCCGTGCAGCAGCGTCGCCGCGGCCAGCACGACGGCCAGCACGGCCAGCAGCGCCGCCGCGGTGCGGCGGAACAGGATGGTGCGCGCCCAGCTGGAGGTGGTCAGCAGGCGGCGGAGTCTCGTGCGCTTGGCGCCCATGCGATCCACGCTAGGGGGCCGCGAACAGCAAGAACACCGGTTGTCCACGAGCTGTGGACAACCGGTGCTCCCTGTGGACAACTCAGCTGGCGGCGGCCTTCGCCGGCGCGGATGAGGTACTCTCCGCCGCCTTCGCGGCCGGCTTCGACTCCGTCTTGGTCTCGCTCTTGCTCTCGGACTTCGTCTCCGAGCCGGCGGCGGCCGGCGCGGTCGCGGTGGAGCCGTTGCGGCTGTCGGTGCGGTAGAAACCGCTGCCCTTGAAGACCACGCCCACGGAGCCGAACAGCTTGCGCAGCTTGCCGCTGCACTCGGGGCACTCGGACAGCGCGCTGTCGCTGAAGGACTGAACCGCGTCGAAGCGGTGTCCACATGCGGTGCACGCGTACTGGTAGGTCGGCACGGTTCCTCCGCGAGCAGTCAGTATTGGCACTCAGGTGCAGAGAGTGCCAAGACGATGATGCGCCACGACGGCGTGACCATGCAAACAGCAAGGGGAATCGTCACAGTTGCACAAAACCACCCGATGGGGTGAGGACCGCCGTCATCAGCACGTCATGCGGCTCCGCCGGCAACCGGTCCACGAACTCCTCCGCACGGACGATCGCGATACGCGGGGCCGTCACGCCGCCCAGCGACCGGTCGTAGTGCCCGGCGCCGCGTCCCAGCCGCACGCCCCGGCGGTCCACGGCCAGCGCCGGGATCAGCACAGCGTCCGCGTTGGCCACCGCGCCCCGTCCCAGCCGTAGCCCGCTCGGCTCGCGCAGGCCGTACGGACCCGGCACGAGGCTGTCGGCCCCGAAGTAGACGCCCCAGTCCAGCGGCTCCCGGCCCGTGACGATCGGCAGCAGCACCCGCCGGCCCGCCGCCCGCAGCGCGTCCAGCAGCGCCACCGAGCCCGGCTCGGTGCCGACCGGCACGTACGCGCACACCGTGGCGGCCGGCCAGGCCACGGCCGACACCGCGTCGGCAAGCGCTTGCGCCTCGGCCGCCCGTACCTCGCTTGACAACTCGGCACGGGCCTTGACCAGGCGTTTCCGCCAGGAATCCTTCTCCGAGTCACGCCCGATCGGTGTCACGATCCCACCTCGCAGAGTGACGGATAGTCTTTTCGTCCATGAGCTCGCCAAGCGCCTTCCACACGGCCATCGTGCCCGCTGCCGGCCTGGGCACCCGCTTCCTGCCGACGACCAAGGCCGTCCCCAAGGAACTGCTGCCCGTGGTGGACACCCCCGGCATCGAGCTGGTGGCCACCGAAGCCGCGCAGGCCGGCGCCACCAAGCTGGTCATCGTGACCTCGCCCGGCAAGGACGCGGTCGCCAACTACTTCCGCCCGCAGCCCGAGCTGGAGCAGACGCTGGAGGCCCGCGGCAAGACCGAGCTGCTGGCCAAGGTGCAGCGGGCCACCAAGCTGCTGACGGTGGAGACCGCCATCCAGGACAAGCCGCTCGGTCTCGGCCACGCCATCGGCTGCGCCGAGGGCAACCTCGACGGCTCCGACGACGCCGTCGCCGTGCTGCTGCCCGACGACCTGGTGCTGCCCACCGGCGTGCTGAGCAAGATGGCCGAGGTGCGGGCCCGGCTCGGCGGCACCGTGCTGTGCGCGTTCGACATCCCGCGCGAGGAGATCTCCGCCTACGGCGTGTTCGACGTGCGCGAGACCGGCGACGACGACGTCAAGCAGGTCGTCGGCATGGTCGAGAAGCCCAAGGCCGAGGATGCCCCGTCCACCTTCGCCGCGGCCGGCCGCTACCTGCTCGACCGGGCGATCTTCGACGCCATCAAGCGCATCACGCCGGGCGCGGGCGGCGAGTTGCAGATCACCGACGCGATCGCGATGCTGATCAACGAAGGTCACCCCGTGCACGTCGTGATCCACCGCGGCGGCCGGCACGACCTGGGAAACCCGGGTGGTTTCCTGCGTGCCGCGGTGGACTTCGCCCTCGACCACCCGGAGTATGGCGCTGACCTGCGCTCCTGGCTGGAGGGTCGAATCGGGAAGGCGTGAGCGGATCACGATGAGGTCAGTAGACGAGCAGCTCACCCGGGTCATCGGGGCCGCGGTCCGGCCCTCGCCCGTTCGGGTGGCGATCTCCGAGGCGCAGGGCCTGCTGTGCGCCGAGGAGGTCGTGGCCGAACGCGCCCTGCCCGGCTTCGACCAGGCCGCCGTCGACGGCTACGCGGTGCGCAGCATCGACGTGCAGCCGGCCAACGACAGCCCGGTCTCGCTGCCGGTGGTCGGGGAGATCCCCGCGGGGTCCCGCCAGCCCCGCCGGCTCCAGCCCGGACAGGCCGTCCGGGTCGCCACCGGGGCGCCGCTGCCGACGCTGGCCGACGCCGTGGTCCCGCTCGGCTACACCGACGGCCACCCGGCCAAGGTGACCGTGACCATGTCGGTGCCGTCGGCGGCCTTCGTCCGGCGCACCGGTGAGGACGTGCAGACCGGCGACGTCGCCGTGCGCAGCGGCACCACCATCGGCTCCGCCCAGGTCGGCCTGCTGGCCGCCGTCGGCCGGGACAAGGTGCTGGTGCACCCCAAGCCACGGGTGTCGATCATCTGCGTCGGCGACGAGCTGGTCGACGTCGACCGCACGCCCGGCCCCGGCCAGGTCTACGACGTCAACTCCTACGCGCTCGCCGCCGCCGCGCGCGACGCCGGGGCCGAGGTGTCGCGGGTCGGCATCGTGCCCGGCGACCCGCGGCGGCTGCGCGAGATCGCGGAAGGACGGCTGCTGCTGTCCGAGATCGTCGTGATCGCCGGCGGGGTCGGCGGCAGCACCGGCGACGAGGTGCGGGCCGCGCTGGCCGACCTCGGCGACCTCGACACCACCCGGGTCGCCATGCATCCCGGCTCCGCGCAGGGCTTCGGCCGGCTCGGGCCGGACGCCGTGCCCACCTTCCTGCTGCCCAGCAACCCGATGAGCGCGCTGGTCGTGTTCGAGGTGTTCGTGCGGCCGCTGATCCGGGCGGCGCTGGGCAAGGCCAACCCGTACCGGCGCATGGTGACCGCGCGGCTGCTGTCGCCGCTGACGTCCACCAAGGGCCGGCGCGGCTTCCTGCGCGGGCAGCTGCTGCGCGACAGCAACAACGACGACTTCCTGCTGCAACCGCTGGGCACGTCCGGCTCGCACCTGCTGGCGTCGCTCGCGGAGGCCAACTGCCTGGCCGTGGTCGACGAGGACGTCACCGACGTCGGCGTCGGGGAGGAGATCCAGGTGTGCTTCCTCGCCCAGCGTGGGTGAGCCCATGGAGATCGCCGAGTTCGGCGGCGGTCGGCATCCGGGTTGGCCGGCGCGCCTCGGCCCGCTGGCCGTGCCGGCCGGCGTGGTCGAGCTGCGCCCGCCGCGGCTGTTCGACGCCAGCCAGTGGTCGCGGATCCGTATCCGCGAGCGCTCGCACCTGGAGAACTGGGAGCCCACCGCCCCCGGCAGCTGGGAAGAGCGCAACGGCGTGCTGGCCTGGCCCAGCCAGTGGTCCGCGCTGCGCGGCCTGGCCCGGCGAGGGCAGACCCTGCCGTTCATGATCCTTGTCGACGGCGTGTTGGCCGGGCAGGTCACCGTCGGCAACGTGCTGCGGGGCTCGCTGCGCTCCGCGTGGGTCGGCTATTGGGTCGACAGCGAGGTCACCGGCGGTGGCGTGGCCACCGCCGCCACCGCGCTCGTCGTCGACCACTGCTTCCGGCACGCCGCGCTGCACCGCATCGAGGCCACCGTGCGACCCGAGAACACCCCCAGCGTGCGGGTGCTGACCAAGCTCGGGTTCCGCGAGGAGGGACTGTTCCGCCGCTATCTGGACGTCGCCGGCGGCTGGCGGGACCACATCTGCTTCGCCCTGACGGCCGAAGAGGTGACCGACGGCCTGGTAGACCGTTTGGTCGCAGCCGGAAGAGCCCAGCGCGCGTAATCGAGTTCACCCTTTCGTGCGCTTTTCGCCACACTTGCGGAACCGTGTATCCCCGGCGCGCCTCGGAGACACGTGTGACTGTTGTGACTAACGTGGCGTCTGCGGACAGCGCACGCCCATCGAACTGACGGGGGAGGTGACGAACATGCCCAGCTCACTGATCATCGTCGCCCTGGTCGTGGCATGGCTCGTCGTCCTGGTCCCGATGATCGCGCGCAAGCGCGCGGAGGTGGTCAAGACCTCCGACTCGGCGATGGCCGCCCGCGTGCTCCACGGCGGCGACTCCGAGGATGTTGAGGAGGAGATCGACATGACCGTCGACGAGTCCGAGACAGCGATCACGGACGACTACCGCGACTACGAGGACACGCCACGGCCCTACCGACCCGGCCGCGGCGGCTACGACCCCGAGGCCGCGGCCACCGCCGCCCGGGCCAAATACGCCTTCCGGCAGCGCATGGTCGTGCTGCTGCTCGTGCTCTCCGTGCTCAGCGCCCTGTTTGCCGGACTCGTCATGCCCATCGCCTGGTGGGGCCACGGCGGCATCGACCTCCTGCTCGTCGGCTACCTCTGCTACCTGCGGCGACAGGTCCGCATCGAAGCCGACATCCGCGAACGCCGGCAGGCCCGCATGCGCGGCCGCGACGCCGACGAAGCCGAATTCGTCGAAACCGAATACGACGACCAGGCCGAATACGACGACTACGCGCTCGCCGAGCCCACCCCCGCCGACCCCGCCCCCGCCGACCCCGCCCCCGTCGAGCCCGAACTGTCCGAATACGAGGACGCCCCGCGCTCCACCCCCGCCCGCGCCCCCTACCGGCCCCAGCCCACCCTCAACGGCACCGTCCTCGTCGACATCGACGACGAAGACCCCGCCTTCGAAGACCTCGACCTGCCCCACCGCCGCGGCTACCGCCGAGTCGCCGGCTGAACCGGGGGGTGGCAAAACCACCCCCCACCACCCTGCTATAGTTCTTCCCGTACCGAGGCGAGAGCCAAGGTACGACGGGGCTGTAGCACAGTTGGTAGCGCGTCTCGTTCGCATCGAGAAGGTCAGGGGTTCGATTCCCCTCAGCTCCACCTTCGGGGGCTTACTAGAACAACGGACCAAGTCCATGCCCTCTAGTAAGACCTCAACGTTGTTAGTCGCAGAAGGGCCGTTCCTCTGACGAGGGACGGCCCTTCTGGCGTCTTGGGGTGTGGGCGCGGACGTCCCCGGGTCGGGCTTGTCGCTCTGGCCGAGACGGCCCGCCTGGACAGCGTGCAGGCGACCGAAGGGCTCCTTGAGCTCGTGATCGGCGACGACGTCTTCGTCGATGTAGATCCCATGGAAGATAGCCTGGTTGAGCAGGCGCCGCTGGTCGTCATCACAGCGCCGGTAGAGCTCCTGCGGGTCCTCCAGGAGCTTCAGGCAGACCTCGATCAGCCGAGCACCCTCGG
>DASWRQ010000335.1:0-3067 GCA_036403095.1 Kutzneria sp.
GTCGCCGATCCGGCCCGCGTTGCCCTGTTCGCTGGCGCCGCTGGTGAACCAGCTCTGCGCGTTGTTGACCGGCGGCGCGCTGTCGCCCATCTGCGCGAAGTTGGCCACGTCGAAGTCGCCGGGCGTGATGTGCTCGTCGAAGAAGGTGTTCGGGTCGTCCTGCACGATCTGCAGGTCGACCCCGATCGCCGCGAGCTGCTGCTGCGTCAGCTGGGCCTCGTCCAGTGCGGACTTCACGCCGCCCGGGATGGCGTTGCGGATGCTGAGCTGCTTGCCGTTCTTGCTGCGGACCTTGGCCCCGGCGGCCAGCGTCCAGCCGTCGGCGTCCAGTTCCTTCTTGGCCTCGTCCGGGTTGTAGAGGTAGCCGGCCGAGTTGTCCTGGTAGCCGGGGAAGCCGGGGAGGAAGATGTGGTTGCCCAGCGGCTTGGCGTCCGGCAGCAGCTGGCTGATCTCGGCCTTGGCGATCGGGTCCCGGTTGATGCCCTTGATGAGCGCGACGCGCAGCTTCTGGTCGTTGAGGATGGAGCTGCCGGCCCCGTTGAACACGATCTCGCGGTAGTTGGGCAGGTTGGCCCGCCGCAGCGTGACGTTCTTCATCGCCGAGGTGCGCTTGAACGCGTCGATGTTGGACGCGACGCTCGCGAAGTCGAAGGCGCCGCTGGCCAGGCCGTCCACCTCGACGTTGGCGCTGGAGTAGTACTTGAAGACGATCTTGTCCAGCTTGGGCTTCTCGCCCCACCACTTCGGGTCGGGCACCACGGTCACGTTGTTGCCGGTCTTGTCCAGGTTGTCGACCTTGAACGGGCCGGCGGTGACCTTGGGCTCGTCCTTCCAGCCGTGGTTGAACGCCTCCGGGTCGGACGTCATCGACTTCGGGTAGAGCACGTTGAACAGGTTCGACCACTCGGCCAGCTTGGGGCTGTAGGTGATGGTGAAGTCGTAGTCGTCGGCGCCCTTGCTGATGTCGGAGATGCTGGCGTAGCCGGCCGTGCTCAGCGGCTGGAAGGCCGTGTTCTTGCCGTTGAGCGCCTGCCACTCGGACTTGTAGTCCGCCCAGGTGATCGGCGTGCCGTCGCTCCACTTGGCCTTGGCGTTGAGCTTGTACTCGACCTTCTGCGGGTCGGTGGAGACCAGCTTGAACGACTCGACGTAGTCCGGGTCGGGGTTCCAGTTGCCGGCGGCGTCGGCGATGGCCGGCGTCGGCTCGAACGACTCGACGACCGGCGGGATGTCACCGCTGCTGGCGTCGATGGCCAGCATGTTGAAGTTCGCCGGGTACGCCTGCACGCCCCACTGCAGGATGCCGCCGTCCTTGACCTGGTCCCGCGGCAGCGGGTTGATGTCGTTCTGGCCGATCTGCTTGGCGGGCGGCGGCGCGGAGGAACCTGCCGATCCCCCACAGGCCGACAACAGCAGTGCGGACGCGGTGACCGTTACGGCGACCGCGAGCAGCGCACGTGGCGTTCGACTCACGAGCATGCCTTTCCCCTTGAAGCCCCCAGTTCCCAGTTCGTCACACTATGCAGGTGACACCCGAGTCTTGCGCGTTTCCCACCCTGCGGGAACCTACGGATGGCGGGCTCGGCAGGATGTGACCTCATGGGCATCCGGACACGCGCCGTGCGACACGGCTTGGCCGCCACTGCGCTTGTGCTGGTCGTGTGCGCCGCCGTCGCCGCGTTCTCGGCCGCCACCCTGTCCTCGGCCCGGGCCTCGCTGGCCCCGCTCACCGCCCGCGCTACGGGCCACGTGACCGCCGTCGACCACAATGCGGACACCGCCACCGTTTCCTGGCCGCTGGCCGGCGGCGCGCCCGCCCAGGCCACCATCGAGCTCGACGTCACGCCGCCCCCCGTCGGCACGTCCGTCCTGGTCGGCTACGACCCTCAGGCGCCGTCCCACGCCGTCATCCCGCACGCCTTGACCCTGATCGCCGCCGACCGCTCCAGCGGTGAGCTCCTCTTCATCGCCATCGCCGCCGCCCTGATGCTGCTGGTGACCCTGGTCCGCTTCTTCTCCCGCGTCGGCCTCACCCGGCGGCCGACCGTGCGGATTCCCGTGCGCCGCGTCCGCGTCACGTCCGGCCTGATGGCCCGCTCGTGGTTGGAGACCGAGGACATTCCCCGCCGCTGGATCCCCGTCTACTTCGACCCGGTCCTGGTCACCCTCGCGACCCCCAGCACCATCTCCCTGCACGGCGACCCGCGCCGCAACCGCCTGGTCGCCGCCGTCATCGACGACGTCGTGCTCTTTCCCTCCGGTCGCGTCGTCAAGGACGACCCGCGGGGCCGGCGGGTCGACAACCCGTCCGAGATCGACGATTCCGTCCGGGCACGCGCCGTAACCGTCCGGGGCCTGCTGCGCCAGCTCCGTGCCGATATCGTCCTGATCGTCCCCGCGCCCATCGTCGGCCTGCTCTGGGCGTTCTTGGACGGCAGCGGCTTCTGGAGTTGGCTCGGTGCCTCGGTCATCACTGCCGCTCTCGCCTTGTGGCTGGCCGCCCTCCGCGGCTCCGACCCTTCCTGACACCCACCGCAGGTAGATTTCCGTCCCACTGCGGTGTTCCGGTGCCCCCGGAAAGCGTGGATCGTCACGCGCTGTGCGGCCGTACCCCCATCCCAGTGTCCCGATCATCCTCCGAATCGGTGGAATCAGGCTTGCCCCCTTCGAGGCCGGCCGATGTCACGGGACCATCACCGCGGGTGGGCGGGTGTCCACCGCAGGTGATGGGCGGAGGTGCCGCTGTGGGCATGAAGTGGATGGAGCACAAGGTTGTGCAGCACGCGCGTGCGTGGGCCTCAGGGGGCATTCCCGGACAGGCCGGCAAGGACGAGTGCGTGGTGTGCGGCAAGCACATCCGCAAGCACCGCAAGGTGACCGGCGAGGGCCGTGTCTGCTCCGTGGCCTGCGCCCACTTCTGGGTGGAGAACATGAGCTAGCAGTTCCCTCAGTGCGCCGGTCTCCGCCGGCGCACTCCCCAAACCCCCAAACATGAAAAATCCCCACTCGCCACCGGCAAGTAGGGATCCATCAATTTGTAGCGGGGACAGGATTTGAACCTGCGACC
>DASWRQ010000336.1:0-6289 GCA_036403095.1 Kutzneria sp.
CAGAAGCCGAAGATGCAGATGATCATGAACAGCGAGAACACGACGTAGGTCGCGTCCCGGATCCGCCACACTTCCCACAGGATCGTGCCCAGCATCAGCCAGCCGGCGTAGATCAGCCCCTGCCGGCGGCCGACGTAGGCGACCATCGTGTACAGCGCGACCCCGAGCGCGAAGTCGGCCGGCCGCACCGGCACGCCGGTGATCTCGCCGTACGGGCCGTACTCCACGTTGTGGGTGAACAGCTGCACGAAGCCGGCGACCAGGATGATGTTGCTGGTCAGCTTGGGCCGGGCCCGCCGGAAGATCAGCGGGCCCCACAGGAACAGGCCGACGAACAGGTACAGGCCCCGCGGCGTGCCGCCGAGATTGGCGCCGGTGCTCGCAAGGTCGGGGAGGCCGAGCAGCCCGGCGATCAGGGTGTCCCCGAACACCGGGTGAGCACGCATCCACAGGCTCAGCCGTCGCACGGGACCCAGCCTAGGTTCGCCGGGCCGCCGTCAGCGTCGCCCTGGGGTATCACGGACAGCTACTACCCCAGAATGAGTGATCCACTCCGCCGGCATGGCACCATCAGCCGGGTGACGTCCTCCCTGGCCGGACCGCTGTCCGCCGCGGTGGCGCGGCTGGTCCAGACGCTGCGGCCGCAGGTCGGACCGGGCACCGCCGCCGGCTTCGACGAGGTGCTGCGCCGACTGTCCGCGCCGCTGCAGGTAGCCGTCGCCGGTCGGATCAAGTCCGGCAAGTCCACGCTGGTCAACGCCCTGATCGGGCGGCGGGTGGCGCCGGTCGGTGTCGGCGAGTGCACGCGGCTGGTGACCCGGTTCCAGTACGGCGCGGTGGACCGCATCGAGGTGGTCGGCGCGGACGGCTCACGCCGGGTGCTGCCGTTCGACGCCGAGGGCATGATCCCGGCCGATCTGGACGTGGACCTCGAGACGGTGTCCCACCTTGAGGCGTATCTCACCAACGACGTGCTGCGGGAACTGACCGTGATCGACACGCCGGGGCTGGGCTCGCTCGACTCGGCGTCGGTGGCCCGGACCGAAGGCCTGCTCGCAGGGCCGAGAATCAACTCAACGAGGCTGCTCGACCAGGTGTCGCAGGACGCGGTCGCCGGGGCCGAGGCCGTGCTCTACGTCTTCACACAGACCGTGCGGGCCGACGACCAGGAGACGTTGCGGGCCTTCACCGCGGCGACCGCCGGCCGTGACGCCGGCCCGGTCAACGCGATCGCCGTGCTGAACAAGGCCGACACCATCCCGCCCGAGTCGGTCGCCGGCTCGGACGGCGACGTCTGGCGGGCGGCCGCGATCCTGGCCGGCAAGCAGGCGGTGACGCTGCGGCCGCGGGTGGCCGACGTGCTGCCGGTGATCGGGCTGCTGGCCGAATCGGCCGAGTCCGGGGCGTTCACCTCGGCCGACGCCGACGCCCTGCACGCGCTGGCCGAGCTCGACGAGGCCAGCTGGCAGACCATGCTCATGTCGGCCGACCTGTTCACCACCTGGGAGTGCCCGGTGCCGGCCGCGACCCGGTCCCGGCTGCTGGCCAAGCTCGACCTCTACGGCATCGGCCGCGCGGTGGCGGCTATCCAAGCCGAGCCGGGCATCACGGCCGGCGCGCTGCGCCGGGTGCTGCTCGACGCCTCCGGTCTGGCCGGCGTCCGGGCCAAGCTCGACGACGTGTTCCGGGCCCGGGCCGACGGCATCAAGGCCGCCGCCGCGCTCGCCTCCGTGACGGCGCTCGCGGCCGGCGATCCCAGCGAGCGCAAGCGCGTGAACGACGCCATCGAACAGCTGCTCGGCCGGCCGGAGGCGCACCAGCTGCGGCTGCTGGAGGCGCTGACGCTGATCACCGCCAACGCCGTGGCGATGCCCGACGACCTGGCCGAGGAGGTGCTGCGGGTCGGCGGGTCGGGCAGCGTGCCCGAGCAGCTGGGCCTGGTCGGAAGACCGCCGCACGAGCTCGTCGCCTACGCGCTGGAGCGGGCCGGCTGGTGGCGTTCGTTCGCGTCGTTCGGGGCCACTCCGGCGCAAAGCCGGGTCGCGCACGTCGTGCATCGGGCATATTTCCTCATCTGGCAGCAACTGAGGGGGGCCGGTGGAGGCTGAGCTGGCGGCCGAGCGGCGGGCGCTGATCTCGCTGTGCCTGTACGCGCTGGACCGCGCGCGCAGTGCCGGCGTCGTCGAACGGCTGGAGGCCGGGCTGGCCGAGGTCGGGGTGCGGGCCGTGCGGCCGGACGGCGAACGGTTCGACCCGGCCGTGCACGAGGCCGGCGGTACCAAGGCGACCGATGATCCGGGTCTGGTCGGGCTGATCGCCGAGACCGAGTTGCCCGGCTTCGCCGACCGCGGGCTGTCGCTGCGCGCGCCGATCGTCATCGTCTACATCGAACGGGATTCGTCGTGACGCCCACGCCTGCGCTGCCCCAGCTGGTGAAGCAGGCCCGGGAGCGGCTGGCGATTCTGCTGCGGGAGCACGACAAGCGGGCCGCCGACCAGGTCGACAAGCTTCTTGCCGGTCGGGCCGCCAAGCCGTCGATCGTGGTGGTGGGTGAGACCAACCGGGGCAAGAGCTCGCTGGTCAACGCCCTGATCGCGACGCCAGGACTGTCCCCTGTGGACGCCGACGTGGCCACCGCGAGCTACCTCGTGCTGCGGCACGGCGCGTCGTGGTCGGCGCGGGCCTGCTACGCCGAGCCGATCGAGTTCCCGATCGAGGACCTGGGCCGTTGGATCACCGGAATCGAGCAACAGCCGCCGCGACACGTTGAAGTCCAGGCCCCGATTCCGTTGCTGGCAGGCCTGTCCATTGTGGACACACCTGGCGTCGGCGGCCTCAATTCGATGCACGGTGAGCTGGCCGCTGAGGCCGCCGCTATGGCGACCGCGCTGCTGTTCGTGGTGGACGCCTCGGCCCCGTTCACCCGGGGCGAGCTGGATTTCCTCGCCACGGTTGGCGAACGTGTCGAGACCGTGCTGTTCGCGCTGACCAAGGTGGACCAGTTCCGCGGCTGGCGGGAGATCCTCGACGCCGACCAGCGACTGCTGGCCGAGCACGCCCCTCGGTTCGCCGGCGCGAAGTTCCACGCCGTGTCGCCACGAATGTTCGAGATGGCGGCCAAGGCCCCGAACGCCGCCGCTGCGGCGATGCTGCGAGAGAAGTCCGGTGTCAGTGAGCTCCAGGTCGCCGTGCAGGAGCTGGTGGTCGGGCGGTCGCTGATGCTGGCCGAGGCCAACGCCCTGCGCACCCTGAGCACGGCGATCGGCGAGGTTGTGGTCCGGCTCCAGGCGTCCGCACGGGCCTTGGACACCGGTCACGACGAGGCCGACGCGCTGCGGGCCCGCCGCGACAAGCTGGCCGCCGAGCGCAAGTCGTCCACCCGCAGCTGGCAGGTCAAGCTGCGGACCGAGGTGCAGCGGGCCCGGCTGGAGTCGTCCCATGAGGTCAGCCGGCAGGTCCGGGACGCCCAGTCGTGGTTCCGGCAGGCCATCGACGCCGCCGACAGGGACGCCCTGGCCACGTTGCCGCAGCAGCTCGACGCCGCGTTGCAGGTGATTTCGGCGCGGGTCAACGCCGTGCTGGCCGACCGCCTGAGCCGGGCCGCCGACGCCGCCCTGGCCGAGCTGTTTTCTGTTGACGAGCTGGCCGTCATCCGGGCCCAGTTCGCCCGCGGCGCCCATCCCCCGGTCGTTCTGCGGGCGCCGGAGAAGCGAGCCGCCACGGCCGAGGATCGGCTGCTGGTCTTCATGGGCATTTCCGGCGGCCTGGGTGCCGGCCGCATCGCCGCGCTGCCGCTGGCCGGCCTCGGCGTCGCCGCGTTGAATCCCGTCGTGCTGCCGGTGACCATCGTGCTCGGGCTCGGCGCCGGCTACTGGATGGCCCGGACCCGCAAGCACCTGGCCGACAAGCAGCACATGCGGCAATGGCTCTCCGACGCCTTGGCCGACGCCCGGTCCACCCTGGACCAGCTCGTCGCCGAGCAACTCATCGACGCCGAGGGACAGCTGGCCTTGGCCCTCGACGAGGCCCTGACCAGCCGGATCGAGGCCATCGACGACAAGCTGCGCGAGGTCGACAAGGCCCTCAAGCTCGACGCCGCCGAGCGTGCCGCCCAGCAGCAGGCCGTCGGCCGGCAGCTGGCCGACGTGACCTCGGCCCGCGACCGCGGCGAGGCCCTGCTGGGGACGATGCGGCAGCTGCGGGACCGCGGTTGACTGGTTGTGGGAACCGATCCGCCCTAACGTGAGTCCAACCGGCAACCAGCAGCGGAGACGGGGGCAGTGCGGTGTACATCGACAACAGCGGGGCCGACGGTCACGAGTTGAAGATCGAGATCGACGGCCACGAGTACACCGAAGAGGCCAGCGAGAGCTACCACGGCGACGGCACCATGGACACCGCCGAGGTCGACACCGACGACGGGCGGGTCGACTACACCGACACCGACCACGACGGCGCCGCCGACCTGGCCACCCGGTACGACGACCACGGGCAGCTGGTCGGCCAGTCGCACTTCGACGCCGCCACCGGCCAGTGGTCCCAGGCGTCCGGCTCCACCGCCGGCGCCATGACCGTCGACACCGCGCACGGCGAGCAGAACGTCGGGCCCGCCACCGCCGACACCACCAACAGCGGGCACAACGACACCGCCGTGGTCACCGACGCCGACGGCAACACCTTCCTGTACACCGACACCGACGGTGACGGGCGGGCCGACTACGCCATGGAGATCGACGCCAAGGGGCAGGTCACCATCTCCCAGCACACCGGCGAGCACCAGTGGACCGAGATCGAGCACGGCCACATCGACGGTGGCGGCCAGTACCAGCAGGACGCGGCCGAGAAGCTGCTGGAGTTCGGCTCGGACGACCGATCCTGGGGCGGCGAGCCTCCGCAGTCCGCCGGCCAGGGCATCGTCCGCACCGACCCCGCCACCGGCGAGTGGACCTGACCAGCGCAGACGCCTCACGCGCGGCCCCACCCCTTCCGCCGCCACATGTGGACCACATTCGACTCTGTGTGCGGACTGTGGTCCACATGTGGGGGCTCGGCCGGGTCTGGGGCCGTCGGCGTGAGGGCCGTTCTGGACGGGGCGTCATCGGTAGTGGCGCTGGTCGTGGGTAAGCCAGGACACGTCCCCGATACCGTCAGGTGTCGGGCATGTCTCTTTTTCCGATCGTATTTCGTGGGGTTGATCCACGTGGTCCGTGATGGTCTGAACCAATGGGTATTCAGAAACGATTCCGGAGTGACCGCGGTTACATGGTGGAAGCGCTCTCATTGATCGGATTTTGTGCCTCCGGCGTGCGCGAAAAGAGTGCTGAATCGATTCCTTGATCGCTTATGTGAGGTGGCTGACAGGTGAACGGTCGGCCACTGGCGTGTAACCCCGATACAGTTGGGCATCCCCTAAACACGCCACACCCGGACGCCGCCGGGTGTGGTTGCGCATTTCCACGGACGCCGTCGTCTGCCACAGGGACAGCGGCGTCCCTGTGCTTTCGTCCGGCACACCCCAGGGCAGGAGACGAGATGACCGCACTGACCATCCCCGGTCTCGACCAGGCACCGACCACGAACGAGCGGCTTCTGAACTGGGTGCAGGAGGTGGCCGAGCTGACCACGCCGGAGCGGGTGGTCTGGGTGGACGGCTCCGCGGCGGAGTCGGAGCGCATCAACGCGGCGCTGGTCGAAGCGGGCACCTTCGTGCCGCTGAAGAAGAAGCCGAACTCGTACTGGGCGGCGTCCGACCCCACCGATGTGGCGCGGGTCGAGGAGCGCACCTTCATCTGCTCGGTCGACCCGGAGGACGCGGGACCGACCAACAACTGGATGAACCCGGCCGAGATGAAGGCCATCATGACCGAGCTCTACCGGGGCTGCATGAGTGGTCGCACGATGTACGTCATTCCGTTCTGCATGGGTCCGCTCGACGCCGACAAACCCATGCTGGGCGTGGAGATCACCGATTCGGAATACGTCGTCGCCTCGATGCGCATCATGACCCGCATGGGCGACAAGGCGCTGGCCCGCTTCACCGAAGGCGCGGACTTCGTGCAGGCGCTGCATTCCGTCGGCGCGCCGCTCGAGCCGGGTCAGGCCGACGTGCCGTGGCCGTGCAACGAGACGAAGTACATCACCCAGTTCCCCGAAGAGCGGATGATCTGGTCCTACGGCTCGGGTTACGGCGGCAACGCGCTGCTGGGCAAGAAGTGCTACTCGCTGCGTATCGCCTCGGCGATGGCCCGCGACGAGGGTTGGCTGGCCGAGCACATGCTGATCCTCAAGC
>DASWRQ010000337.1:0-23193 GCA_036403095.1 Kutzneria sp.
CGGGCATGATGCCCGGTCGTCCGGCCGGTGGCCCCGGTCGTGGTGGCCCCGGTGGCGGTCCTGGCGGCCGTCCGGCCGGCCCCGGTGGCGCTGGTCGTCCCGGTGGTGGCGGCGCCGGCGGTGGCTTCCGTCCCGGTGGCGCCGGTGGTGGCGCTGGTCGTCCCGGTGGCGGTGGCGGCGGTTTCCGTCCCGGTGGCGGTGGCGGTGCCCCGGCCGGCGGTGGCGGTGGCTTCCGTGGTGGCGGCGGTCGTCCGGGTGGTCCCGGCGGTCGTGGCGGCGCCGCGGGCGCGTTCGGCCGTCCCGGCGGTCCCGCGCGCCGTGGTCGCAAGTCCAAGCGCCAGAAGCGCCAAGAGTTCGACAACATGCAGGCGCCCAGCGTCGGCGGCGTCCGTCTGCCCAGGGGCAACGGCGAGGCCATCCGGCTGCCGCGCGGCGCGTCGCTGACCGACTTCGCGGAGAAGATCAACGCGAACCCGGCGGCGCTGGTGCAGGTGCTGTTCCACATCGGCGAGATGGTCACCGCGACCCAGTCGGTCTCCGACGAGATCCTCGAGCTCCTCGGCAACGAGATGAACTACGTGGTCAACGTGGTCTCTCCCGAGGAGGAGGACCGCGAGCTGCTGGGGACCTTCGACATCACCTACGGCGAGGACGCCGGCGACGAGGACGACCTCGTCATCCGGCCGCCGGTGGTGACCGTCATGGGTCACGTCGACCACGGCAAGACCCGACTGCTGGACACGATCCGCAAGGCCAACGTGCACGAGGGCGAGGCCGGCGGCATCACCCAGCACATCGGCGCCTACCAGGTCATGACGTACCTGGAGGGCAACGAGCGGCTGATCACCTTCATCGACACCCCGGGTCACGAGGCGTTCACCGCCATGCGAGCCCGTGGCGCCAACTCCACCGACATCGCGGTCATCGTCGTCGCCGCTGACGACGGCGTCATGCCGCAGACGGTGGAGGCGATCAACCACGCCCAGGCGGCCAACGCGCCGATCGTGGTCGCGGTGAACAAGATCGACAAGGAAGGCGCGAACCCGCAGAAGATCCGCCAGCAGCTGACCGAGTACAACCTGGTCGCCGAGGAGT
Organism: Kutzneria sp.; assembly: GCA_036403095.1. Classification (GTDB taxonomy): domain Bacteria; phylum Actinomycetota; class Actinomycetes; order Mycobacteriales; family Pseudonocardiaceae; genus Kutzneria. The sequence continues at coordinate 1,096 of DASWRQ010000337.1, forward strand.
ACGGCGGCGACACCATGTTCGTCGACATCTCGGCGAAGCAGGGGTTGCACATCGACCAGCTCCTGGAGGCGATCCTGCTGACCGCGGACGCCGCGCTCGACCTGCGGGCCAACCCGAACATGGAGGCCCAGGGCGTCGCGATCGAGGCGCACCTGGACCGCGGTCGCGGCCCGGTGGCCACGGTGCTGGTGCAGCGCGGCACGCTGCGGGTGGGCGACTCGATCGTCGCCGGCGACGCCTACGGGCGGGTCCGGCGCATGGTCGACGAGCACAACGAGGACGTCATCGAGGCGATGCCGTCGCGTCCGGTGCAGGTGATCGGTCTGACCTCGGTGCCCGGGGCCGGCGACACCTTCCTGGTCGTCGAGGAGGACCGGGTGGCCCGGCAGATCGCCGAGCGCCGCCAGGCCCGCACCCGCAACGCCCTCAACGCGTCCCGCCGCAAGCGCGTCAGCCTTGAGGACCTGGACGCCGCGCTGAAGGAGACCAGCCAGCTCAACCTGGTCATCAAGGGCGACAACTCCGGCACCGTCGAGGCGCTGGAGACCGCGTTGATGAACATCGAGGTCGGCGACGACGTCGAGCTGCACGTGGTGCACCGCGGCGTCGGTGGTGTCACGGAGAGCGACATCAACCTCGCCACCGCGACGGACAACACCATCGTGCTCGGCTTCAACGTCCGTGCGGAGGGCCGGGCCACCGAGCTGGCCAACCGCGAGGGCGTCGAGGTCCGCTACTACACGGTGATCTACCAGGCGATCGACGAGATCGAGCAGGCCCTCAAGGGCTTGCTCAAGCCGGAGTACGAGGAGGTGCAGCTCGGCCGGGCCGAGGTGCGCGACGTCTTCAAGTCCTCCAAGGTCGGCACCATCGCCGGCTGCCTGGTGATGTCCGGCGAGCTCAAGCGCAACTCGAAGGCCCGCCTGATCCGCGACAACGTCGTGGTCCAGGAGAGCCTGACGCTGACCTCGCTGCGTCGCTTCAAGGACGACGTGACCGAGGTCCGCGAGGGCTTCGAGTGCGGTCTCACCCTCGGCAACTACGGCGACCTGCGGGTCGGCGACACGGTCGAGACCTACGAGATGCGGGAGAAGCCCCGCAACTGATCAAGTGGCGTGCGACGGGGCCGGCCTGCCGGCCGGCCCCGTCGGCGTCCAACCACGGTGATGCCCATGTTCGTCGGTGCCCTCGAGTTGGACGTGCTGCTGGGCGACGTCCGCTCGCTCAAGGAGAAGCGCTCCGTGGTTCGGCCCGTGCTGGCCGAGATCCGGCGCAAGTACGAGGTCTCGGTGGCCGAGGCCGGTCATCTCGATCTGCACCGCCGCGCCCTGGTCGGGGTGTCGGTGGTCGCCGCCGACGCCGAGCACGTCCGTGACGTGCTCGACGCGTGTGAGCGGCTGGTGTCCTCCCGGCCCGAGCTGCAGGTCCTGTCCGCGCGGCAGCGGCTGCTCGGTCCCGAGGACGACTAGTTCCAACTGTCACTACTCATGAGGAGGAGCGCCGTGGCCGACCAGGCCCGCGCCCGCAGGCTCGCCAAGCGGATCGCCCAGATCGTGGCGTCCGCGCTGGAACACGAGGTGAAGGACCCCCGGCTGGCCCGGGTCACCATCACCGACGCCAGGGTCACCCCTGACCTGCATGACGCGACCGTGTACTACACCGCGCTCGGCGACAACCTGGAGTCCCCTGCCGACCACGCCGCCGTCACCGCCGCGCTGACCAGCGCGACCGGTGTGCTGCGGACCATGGTCGGGCAGCAGACCGGCGTGCGGTTCACGCCCACGCTGGTCTTTCGCGCCGACACCGTGCCGACCGACTCCAAGCGCATCGACGAGCTGCTGGCCAAGGCCCGCGAATCGGACGCCGAGGTGGCGCAGTTGGCGTCCACCGCGGAGCCGGCCGGCGAGGCCGACCCGTACAAGGCTCCCCGCGAGGAGGAGTCCGACTCGGAGTGACGTAGCTTGCGTCGTGTGAGCTCAACCGATGAGGTCGATGTCGCGGCCGCCGCGGCCCTGCTGGCCGCGGCGGCCGACGTCACGCTGCTGGCCCACGTCAACCCCGACGCCGACGCCTTGGGCAGCGCCCTGGCCCTTGGCCTCGCGCTGCGGCGCCGTGGCGCCACCGTGCGGGTCTCCTTCGGCTCGCCGTCGGCGATTCCCGCTTCCCTGCGTCAGTTGGACGCCGAGGGCCTGTTCGTGCCGGCCGCGGACGTGCCTTCGGACTCGGAACTGCTGGTCGCGCTGGACACCGGCAGCCTCGACCGGCTCGGGCCGTTGAGCGACCGGGTGGCGACAGCCGGCGTCTCGCTCGTGGTCGACCACCACGTCTCCAACACCCGCTACGGCAGCCACAACCTGGTCGACGACCGGGCCGAGGCCACGGCGCTGATCGTCGCCCGGCTGTTGGACGAGCTCGGCGTGGAGATCGACGAGTCCATCGCCCGATGCCTGTACGCCGGCATCGCCACCGACACCGTGTCCTTCCGTCTCGCCAAGCCCGAGACCCACCGGCTGGCCGCCCGGCTGCTGGAGGCCGGCGTCGACGGCGCCGGGCTGATCCGCGACCTGATGGACAGCCATCCCTTCGCCTGGCTGGGCATGCTCTCCTCGGTGCTCGCCGCCGCCCAGCTGGAGCCGGATGCCGCGCAGGGCCTGGGTTTTGTGCACGCCGTCGTGCGCCGGGCCGATACCGTGGGCCTGCGGCCCGAGGAGATCGAGAGCGTCATCGACGTGGTCCGCTCGACCTCCGAGGCCGAAGTCGCCGCAGTCCTGAAGGAAACCCCCGCCGGCACGTGGACCGTGTCGCTGCGGGCCGTCGGCCGCCTCGACGTGCGCTCCGTGGCCGTCCGCTTCGGTGGCGGCGGCCACCGCCTGGCCGCCGGCTTCACCGCCCCCGGCACCGCCGACGAGGTCATCGCCGGCATCCGCGCCGCCCTCGCCGAGGCCACCCCTGCCACCTGACCCTCCCAACCCGCCCCTCGCTTTTCGCCACCTGTGGACCACATGTGGCGCACAGAGTCGAATGTGGTCCACATCTGGCATTTGCCGGTGTGAATTCGGGTGGCGGAATCTGGTCTAGACCACCTCGATGGGCGCGGGTATCGTCGGGAGTCCGGCCGCCGCCACCCTTCGACGATGGGAGCTGGCCATGTTCGGTCGGATATCGCGGACCCTGACGGCAGTCCTTGCCGCCGCGCTAGCCGTCCCGGCGCTCGGTCCGGCGTCCGCGAGCGCGAACCCTGCCGCGCCGCAAGCGGACACGTGTGCGGTGAAGTCTCGGCCCGCCGGCAAGGTTCTCCAGGGATACTGGGAGAACTGGGACGGCGCGGCCAACGGTGTGCACCCGGGCCTGGGCTGGATACCGGTCACCGACAGCCGGATCGCGCAGCACGGCTACAACGTGATCAACGAAGCCTTCCCGGTGATCCGGTCCGACGGCACGGCGCTGTGGCAGGACGGCATGGACGCCGGCGTGAAGGTCGGCACGCCGGCCGACAACTGCGCGGCCAAGGCGGCGGGGGCGACCCTGCTGCTGTCCATCGGCGGCGCCGCCGCCGGCATCGACCTGAGCTCGAGCACGGTGGCCGACCGGTTCGTCAACACCATCGTGCCGATCCTGAAGACCTACAACTTCGACGGCATCGACATCGACATCGAGACCGGCCTGACCGACACCGGCAACATCAAGACGCTGTCGGCCTCGCAGTCCAACCTGATCCGCATCATCGACGGCGTGCTGTCGAAGATGCCGTCCAACTTCGGCCTCACCATGGCCCCGGAGACCGCCTACGTCACCGGCGGTTCCATCACCTACGGCTCCATCTGGGGCGCGTATCTGCCGATCATCAAGAAGTACGCCGACAACGGCCGCCTGTGGTGGCTGAACATGCAGTACTACAACGGTTCCATGTACGGCTGCGCGGGCGACTCCTATCAGGCCGGCACCGTGCAGGGCTTCACCGTGCAGACCCAGTGCCTCAACAACGGCCTGGTCGTGCAGGGCACCACCATCAAGGTGCCCTACGACAAGCAGGTTCCCGGCCTGCCGGCGCAGTCCGGGGCCGGCGGCGGCTACATGTCGACCAGTCTCGTGTCGCAGGCGTACCGGAGTGTCAGCGGCATCAAGGGCCTGATGACCTGGTCCGTCAACTGGGACGGCTCGAAGGGCTGGACCTTCGGCAACAACGTGAAGTCGCTAGAGGGCCGGTAGCACGAACACCGCCCAGCCGTCGGCGTCGGGATGCCTGGTCATCCCGACGCCTTCGGCGAGCTTCACCGACGGCACGTTGTCCGGCCGGGTCTCCACCAGCACCGGCCAGTCCGGGTGCAGCTCCCTCGCCACGGCGATGGCCTTGCGCGCCATCTCCGTGGCGATTCCCTTGCCCCGTACCGCCGGCCACATCCGGTAGTACAGGTTCCACACCGGTTCTCCGTGCCACGTCCGCGGCTTCACGCCGCCGTAGCCCGCCGTCCGCCCCTCGAACTCGATCCGCCAGTACCCGTGCTCGCCGCTTTCCCAGACCGCGCAGAAGTCCTGCAACAGCTTGGTGATCGTCGTCGGTGCTCGGCGGCTTTCCAAGGCGTGCAGGGCAAGGAAGTCGTCGAGGTCGGCCATCGTGACGCGGTGGAGGACAAGCCGTTGCGTGGTAACGGGATTCATGCCAGCACCTCGCTCAGCACGTGCCGGGACAGGGACACCAGGCCGGGATTTGTCGTGCGGTAGTAGGGCAACTGGATCAGGGCGATGGACATGGCCCAGGCGCGGCCGCGATCCCAGGTCTCATCGTCGACGTCGAGGGCGGCGCGGAAGACCTCGCGGGAATCGCCCTGCAACAGGTTCCACGCCACGACGAGGTCGACGGTGGGGTCGCCGACACCGACGCCGCCGAAGTCGATGACGGCCGCGAGGCGGCCATCCCGTACGAGGAGGTTGCCGGGGGAGAGGTCGCCGTGGCACCACAGTGGCCCGTCGGAGGGCTCGGGGAGGGCGATGGCGTGTTCCCAGACGGCCAAGGCCCGAGCGGTGTCGATGTCGTCGTGCAGCTGGGAGATGGCGGTACGGGTCGCGGAATCCCGGCCGGGAGTGGACAACGGAACGCCACGCTCCTGCCGGGGACCGCCGGTCGGGTCGATCTTGCGCAGGGCCTGGACGAACGCGGCGAGGTCGAGGGCCAGGTCGGCGGAGCCGGCATCGGGATTGGCGCCGGGGAGCCAGCGGCAGACCGACCACGGCAGGGGAAAGCCGGCGCCGGGTTCGCCACGGCCGAGCGGCTCGGGCACGGCGAAGGGGAGCTGGGGAGCAAGGATCGGCAGCCAGCGCTGTTCGCGGTGCACGTTGTCCTCGGCCCGGGGAAGACGAGGCAGCCGGACGGCCAGTTCGGTGCCGACGCGGTACATGGCGTTGTCGGTGCCGGCCGATTCGACGCGTTCGACCGGGAGCTCGGCCCACTGCGGGAACTGGGCGGCGAGCAGCCGCCGGACCAGCTCGGGGGAGGTGTCGATCTCGTCGGCGTGCATCCGCATGGCCACATACTGGGACACCGCCTCCGTAAGTGCCATCACATAATTCGCGGACCGAGGGACGCTCGGGGCACATTAGGCGCGTGGCGGTGCGCGCGGGCTCGGCGAGACAGGTGTTCGCACTGGCGGTTCCGGCGCTGGGCGTGCTCGCGGCCGAGCCGCTGTACGTGCTCGTCGACACGGCCGTGGTGGGCCACCTGGGCGCGTTGCCGCTGGCCGGCCTGGCCCTGGGCGGCCTGCTGTTCTCCCAGGTGTCCAGCGCGTTGACGTTCCTTTCGTACGGCACGACCTCGCGTACGGCCCGCCTGCACGGGGCCGGTCGGCGCGGGGATGCCGTCGAAGAGGGCGTGCAGGCGACGTGGCTGGCCGTCGGAGTCGGCCTGGCGGTGTTGATCCTGGGCCAACTGCTGGCCACGCCCGTGGCGGAACTGTTGGCGGGCAAGGGACCCATCGCGGACGCCGGCGTGAGCTGGCTGCGGATCGCGCTGTTCGGCGCGCCGATGGTGCTGATCACGATGGCCGGCAACGGGTGGATGCGCGGCGTCCAGGACACCAGGCGCCCGCTGGTGTACGTGCTGCTGGGCAACGGGCTTTCGGTGGTGCTGAACCCGATCCTGGTCTACGTCCTCGGCTGGGGTCTGGAAGGCTCGGCCGTGGCCAACGTGTTTGCGCAAACGGTGGCGGCGGCGCTGTTCGTCTCCGCGCTGGTCAAGGAGAAGGCGCCGCTGAGGCCGGTGCCGAAACTCGTCCGCGCCCAGCTGGGCCTCGGCCGCGACCTGGTGATCCGCACGCTGGCCTTCCAGCTGTCGTTCATCTCGGCGCTGTCGGTCGCGTCGAGGACCTCGACGGACGCGGTCGGCGCGCACCAGATCGTGTTGCAGCTGTGGAGTTTCCTCGCCCTGGTGCTGGATTCCCTGGCGATCGCCGCGCAGTCGCTGGTCGGCGCGGCGCTGGGCGCGGGCCGGGACGGCGAGGCGAAGTCCTTGGCCTGGCAGGTGACCCGGTACGGGCTGGTGTTCGGCATCGCGCTGGAAGTGGTGTTCGCCGCGCTGTACACCGTTCTTCCCCGGGTGTTCACCTCGGCGCCCGGTGTGCTGGCGGAGATCCCGCATGCCTGGTGGCTTTTCGTGCTGCTGCAACCGATCGCCGGCGTGGTGTTCGCCCTGGACGGCGTGCTGCTCGGCGCGGGCGACGCGAAGTTCCTGCGTACGGCCACGGTTGTCAGCGCACTCGTCGGCTTCGTGCCGTTGGTGTGGCTGTCGCTGGCGTTTCACTGGGGACTGCTCGGCATCTGGACCGGACTGTCGACCTTCATGGTGTTCCGGCTGGTCGCCGTGGTGCTGCGGACGAAGTCGGGGCGCTGGGCCGTTACCGGCGTGTGACCGAGTGCACGTCTGAAGCGGTTAACAACGGGCTGACCAGCCGCGATCATAGGTATGGACATCCCACGTCTCTACCCCTTTGGAAGGACAGCCGTGCCGGCCTCGCGCGCCACCCGTCAAGCCTGGGTGGTCTGGATCACCGCCGTCGTGGTCTACCTCTTCGCCGTCTTCCACCGATCCTCGCTCGGCGTGGCCGGACTGGCCGCCGCCGAGCGCTTCGGCGTCGGCCCCGCCGCCCTCAGCACGTTCACCGTGCTCCAGGTCTTCGTCTACGCCGCCATGCAGGTGCCGACCGGCCTGCTGGTCGACCGGTTCGGGCCGCGCAAGCTGCTCACCGCGGCGGCGATCTTCATGGGACTCGGCCAGATCCTGTTCGCGGTGGCCGACAGCTACCCGCTCGGCCTGATCGCCCGCGGTGTGCTCGGCCTGGGCGACGCCATGACCTGGGTCAGCGTGCTGCGCCTGATCGGCGGCCACTTCCCGGCCCGCAAGTACGCCGTGGTCATGTCGCTGTCGGCCATGATCGGCTCGGCCGGCAACCTGGTCGCCACCGTGCCGCTGACCCTGCTGCTGCACAACGCCGGCTGGACGACGACCTTCCTGGTCGCCGGCGCCGCCACCGCCGTCTACGCCACGGTCGCCGCGACCCGGCTGCGTGATCTGCCCCACGGCGTGCCGGCACCGGTCGTCGAGCGCGTGACGCCGCGTGAGGTGGTCCGCACCATCGCCGACGCGTGGCGCACCCCCGGCACCCGGCTCGGCTTCTGGGTGCACTTCAGCACGATGGTCGCGCCGACCACCCTCGGTCTGCTCTGGGGCGTGCCGTATCTGGTGCAGGCGCAGGGACTCAGCGTCGAGACCGCCGGTTCCGTGCTGAGCCTGCTGGTCATCGGCGGCCTGATCCTCAGCCCGGTCGTCGGCACGCTGATCAGCCGCAACCCCGAGCTGCGCGTGCCGCTGGCCGCCGCGTACCTGGTGACCTCCGGCGCGCTGTGGACGATGCTGCTGATCGTGCCGGGCCGGCTTCCGTTGTGGCTGCTGGTGATCGCCTTCGCGCTGTTCGCCGTCGGCGGCCCGGCCTCGTCGGTCGGCTTCGCCCTGGCCAAGGACTACAACCCGAACCGCATCGTCGGCACCGCGACCGGCGTGGTCAACGTCGGCGGCTTCGTCGCCACCACCATCGCCGCCCTCGCGGTCGGGGTGCTGCTCGGCCTGGCCGACGGCCTCGGCCAGCAGAACGCGTTCCGGATCGCCTTCGTGGCCGTGCTGGCCGTGCAGTCGCTGGGCACCTGGCGGATGGCCATCTGGTGGCGGCGGGCCCGGGCCGTCGTGCTGCACGCCGCCGCCCGCGGCGAGGAAGTGCCGGTGCAGCTCCGGCGCCGGCGTTGGGACGACGTCATCGAGCCCGCGGCAGCGTGAATGACTCGGCAGCGTGAATGACTCGGCAGCGTGAGTGACTTAGCCGCGTGAGGAATACTATTCGGCTGTGTCACAACCGCTTCGCTCTCGACGCCCGCAGAACCGCCAGCGCACGCCCGGCACCACGGCCAACGCCGGCCTGGTGGTCGTGGACAAGCCCGCCGGGCTGACCTCGCACGACGTGGTCGCCCGGGCCCGCCGCATCATGGGCACCCGCAAGGTCGGGCACGCCGGCACCCTGGACCCGATGGCCACCGGGGTGCTCGTGCTCGGCATCGAGCGGGCGACCAAGCTGCTGGGGCACCTGGCCATGGACACCAAGGCCTATCTGGCCACCATCCGGCTGGGCGCGGCCACCACCACCGACGACGCCCAGGGCGAGGTCACCTTCGCCGCCGACGGGTCGCAGGTGGACGAGGACCTGGTGCGGGCCGAGATCGCCCTGCTGACCGGCGACATCATGCAGGTGCCGAGCTCGGTCAGCGCGGTCAAGGTGGACGGCAAGCGGGCCTACGCCCGGGTGCGGGCCGGCGAAGAGGTCGAGCTGGCCGCGCGGCCGGTCACGGTCAGCCGGTTCGACCTGCTCCTGGTGCGCCGGGACGAGACCGGCACCGAGCTGGACGTGATGGTGGAGTGCTCGTCCGGCACCTATGTCCGGGCGCTGGCCCGCGACCTCGGGCGCAAGCTCGGCGTCGGCGGCCACCTGGTCGCCCTGCGGCGGACCCGGGTCGGCCCGTTCGACCTGCGCACCGCCCGGACCCTGGAGCAGCTCGAGGAGGAGCCGGCGCTGTCGCTGGACCTGGGTGAGGCCGTCGACACGGCGTTCCCGCGCCACGACATCGACCTGCCGTCCGCGGCCGCGTTGTCGCACGGCCGCAAGCTTCCCGCCGCCGGCATCGACGGCCCGTACGGAGTGTTCGGGCCGGACGGTCGGGCGCTGGCGTTGGCCGTGGACACCGAAGGCGTGGCCAAGCCATTGGTGTTGTTGGCCGTCGACTAACGGCCGCCGGTGCCGGATGGTGCGCGGCCGAGCCGCGCCCGGGACGGGCGCTAATCTGACACCGTGCAGCGGTGGCGTGGGCTTGATCATCTTCCGAGCGGCTGGGGCCGCTGTGTCCTGACGATCGGTGTGTTCGACGGGGTCCATCGCGGACACCGGGAGCTGATCAGCCGGGCGGTGGAGCTGGCGGCCAAGCGGGACCTGCCGAGCGTGGTCATGACGTTCGACCCGCACCCGTCCGAGGTGGTCCGCCCGGGCAGCCACCCGGCCCAGCTGACGACCCTGAAGCGCCGCGCCGACCTGGTGGAGGAGCTGGGCGTGGACGTGTTCTGCGTGCTGCCCTTCACCCCGGAGCTGTCCCGGATGCCGGCGGACGTGTTCGTGCACGAGCTGCTGGTCGAGCAGCTGCACGTGGCGGCCGTGGTGGTCGGGGAGAACTTCACCTTCGGCAAGGGCGCGCAGGGCGACGTGACGCTGCTGCACGCGCTGGGCAGCCGCTTCGGCTTCACGGCCGAGGGGGAGAGCCTGGTCAGCGAGGACCACCTGGTCTACTCCTCGACCTACATCCGGGCCTGCATCGACGCCGGCGACGTGGTGGCGGCCGAGCACGCGCTGGGCCGGCCCCACCGGCTGGAGGGCATCGTGGTCCGGGGTGACGGCCGGGGCCGCGACCTGGGCTTCCCGACGGCCAACCTGTCCACGCCGAAGTTCGCGGCGGTGCCGGCGGACGGCGTGTACGCGTGCCGATTCCTGCAGGGCGGCCAGGTCCGGGACGCGGCGGTGTCGGTGGGCACGAACCCCACGTTCTCCGGCCGGGAGCGTCGGGTGGAGGCGTTCGTGCTGGACGTGGACGAGGACTTCTACGGCCAGCGGGTGGCGTTGGACTTCGTGGCCCGGCTGCGCGGGCAGCTGAAGTTCGACGCCAGTGACGATCTTGTCGTGCAGATGCGCGAGGACGTGGAACGGGCACGCCGGCTGCTGGCCTGAACGGCCCTTGCCACCCCAGGCGATCAGCTACGATCGGCCCCGCGTGCGAATGCAAACCGGACATGTCGTCGCGAAGGGGGACCCTTGGAGGACCACAAGATCGTCCAGCGCAACCTGGCGCTGCAACGTGAGTGGTACGGCGAGCCGCTGGGCGACCGGGTCCGCCGGCTCGTGGTGGCGTTCGACATCTCCCAGGCCTACCTCGCCGACGTGCTGGGCATCAGTGCCCCGATGCTGAGCCAGGTGATGAGCGGCCGCCGGGCCAAGATCGGCAACCCGGCCGTGCTGGCCCGGCTGATCATGCTGGAGCGCAAGATCCTCACGCCCGGCGTCGCGTCCGGCGAGCGGTCGGCCATGCAGCAGGCGCTGGACGACGTCCGCGAGTCCAAGCCGACCGTGGACCGGGAGGCGCTGCCCGTGCACGACGGCCGTCCCGACGTCGCCGCCGTGCAGGCGCTGCGCCGGGTCGCCCGCCCCGAGGACCTGACCCGGGCCGCCGAGACCGTCCGCGACCACCACCCGTGGCTGGCCGAGCTCCTCCGCCGCGCCGCCTTCCCTCAAGTGTGAGGTTGCGCTCGTCGGCGCCGCCTCCGGCGTCGCGGGCTCGGCCCCTGTGGGGCCGAGCCGTATCCCGTGTGGACGGTCGTCGAACCCACCCTGGATGCCCCCGTTCCGTGACGACATCGCCGCCCACGCCGAGCAGTGCGACTTCGTGTCGCACCTCACTGTGGCCCGGGGCAAATCGCTCGACGTCACGCCACTTGTGGGTTACAAAGGACCTCAGTGGACGTCGAGCGAGCGGGTGCTCTTCAGGAGCGAGCGAACCCCGGAGGGGTACCGCTATTCGGCCCTCGACGTGGTGCTGCTTCGCGGCCCTTCATGAACACCTGCTAACCTCGGTGTTTGGGTCCGGCTGCGGTCCGTGGCGGCCGGTACCGACAACCCCCTCTCGCAGGGGGCCGCACGGGACGACCGCGACAGGAATGAGAGCACCACAGTGGCACTGTCCACCGAGCAGAAGCAGACCATTCTCGCCGAGTACGGCTTGAAGGATGGGGACACCGGATCTCCCGAGGCTCAGATCGCGCTGCTGAGCAAGCGCATCAGCGACCTCACCGAGCACCTGCGTTTCCACAAGCACGACCACCACTCCCGTCGTGGCCTGCTGCTGATGGTGGGTCGCCGCCGTCGGCTGCTGAACTACCTGACGAAGACCGACATCGAGCGTTACCGGTCGCTGATCCAGCGGCTCGGCCTGCGTCGATGAGCAGCGAGGGGGAGCGGCCGCCGGTCGCTCCCCCTCTCCGCAAGTAAGACCTGAACAAAACAAACAGAACAACGGGACACGCGCAGCGGCGCACGGCGAGAACGGGTTCGCCGGTCCTCGGTAGTGGTCCCCGGGTGCATCCCGCGGACTTCGATCGAAGACCGGCCTCGTCGCCAGGGACCGCGAGCGTCTCCCAGTGACGAGGAGAACCAACTACATGACCGATTTCGAGGTCCACGAGACCACCGCCGTGATCGACAACGGCGCGTTCGGCCAGCGCACGGTGCGCTTCGAGACGGGCCGCCTGGCCCGCCAGGCCGCCGGCAGCGTCGTCGCCTACCTGGACGACGAGACCATGCTGCTGAGCGCCACCACGGCGTCCAAGCACCCGAAGGACCAGTTCGACTTCTTCCCGCTGACGGTGGACGTCGAGGAGCGGATGTACGCCGTCGGCCGCATCCCCGGCGCCTTCTTCCGCCGCGAGGGCCGTCCCTCCACGGACGCCATCCTCACCTGCCGCCTGATCGACCGCCCGCTGCGCCCGTCCTTCGTGGACGGTCTGCGCAACGAGATCCAGGTCGTCATCACGGTGCAGAGCCTGAACCCGGCCGACCTGTACGACGTGGTCGCCATCAACGCCGCGTCCGCCTCCACCCAGCTGGCCGGCCTGCCGTTCTCCGGCCCGATCGGCGGCGTCCGCGTCGCCCTGATCGACGGCCAGTGGGTCGCCTTCCCGACCTACGAGCTGCTGGAGCGGGCCACCTTCGACATGGTGGTCGCCGGCCGCATCGTCGGTGACGACGTCGCCATCATGATGGTCGAGGCCGAGGCCACCGAGCACGTGATCGACCTGATCGGCGCGGGCGCGCAGGCGCCCAACGAGCAGGTCGTCGCCGCCGGCCTGGAGGCCGCGAAGCCGTTCATCCGCGCCCTGTGCGTGGCCCAGCAGGAGCTGGCCGAGAAGGCCGCCAAGCCGACCGGCGAGTTCCCGCAGTACCTGGCCTACCAGCCGGACGCCTTCGAGGCCGTCGAGTCCGCGGTGAGCGGCGAGCTGGCCCAGGCGCTGACCATCGCCGGCAAGCAGGAGCGCGAGGGCCGGCTGGACGAGGTCAAGGCCGCGGCGCTGGACAAGCTCGCCGAGCAGTTCGAGGGTCGCGAGAAGGAGATCGGCGCCGCGTTCCGGTCGCTGACCAAGAAGCTGGTCCGCCAGCGCGTGCTGCGCGACAAGATCCGCATCGACGGCCGCGGCCTGACCGACATCCGCCAGCTGTCGGCCGAGGTCGCGCTGATCCCGCGGGCCCACGGCTCGGCGCTGTTCGAGCGGGGCGAGACCCAGATCCTGGGTGTCACCACGCTGAACATGCTGCGCATGGAGCAGCAGATCGACTCGCTGTCGCCGGAGACGCGCAAGCGCTACATGCACCACTACAACTTCCCGCCCTTCTCCACCGGTGAGACGGGCCGGGTCGGCTCGCCCAAGCGGCGCGAGATCGGCCACGGCGCGCTGGCCGAGCGGGCGCTGGTGCCGGTGCTGCCCAAGCGCGAGGAGTTCCCGTACACGATCCGCCAGGTCTCCGAGGCGCTGGGCTCCAACGGCTCCACCTCGATGGGCTCGGTCTGCGCCTCGACCATGTCGCTGCTCAACGCCGGTGTGCCGCTGAAGGCCCCGGTCGCCGGCATCGCCATGGGCCTGGTGTCCGACGAGGTCGACGGCGAGACCCGCTACGTCGCGCTGACCGACATCCTGGGCGCCGAGGACGCGTTCGGCGACATGGACTTCAAGGTCGCCGGCACCAAGGACTTCGTGACCGCGCTGCAGCTGGACACCAAGCTGGACGGCATCCCGTCCGAGGTGCTGGCCCAGGCGCTCGGTCAGGCCCGCGACGCGCGCCTGACCATTCTCGAGGTCATCGAGGAGGCCATCGACCGCCCGGACGAGATGTCCCCGTTCGCCCCGCGCGTGACGGCCATCAACATCCCGGTCGACAAGATCGGCGAGGTCATCGGCCCGAAGGGCAAGATGATCAACTCGATCACCGAGCAGACCGGCGCCGACATCTCCATCGAGGACGACGGCACGATCTACGTCGGCGCGGCCGACGGTCCGTCGGCCGAGGCGGCCATCGGCCTGATCAACGCGATCGCCAACCCGCAGCTGCCCAAGGTGGGCGAGCGCTTCCTGGGCACGGTCGTCAAGACCGCCGCCTTCGGCGCGTTCGTCTCGCTGCTGCCCGGCCGCGACGGCCTGGTGCACATCTCCAAGCTGGGCCAGGGCAAGCGCATCAACAAGGTCGAGGACGTCGTCAAGGTCGGTGACAAGCTCCGCGTGGAGATCGCCGACATCGACAACCGCGGCAAGATCAGCCTGGTCCTGGTGTCCGAGGAGGACGCGGCTGCCGCCGCGGAGGCCCCCAAGGCCGACGCTGAGCAGCCGGAGCCGGCGGCCCAGTGACTCTGAGCAACTCAAGGACGGCCGCGGGGGTTTCCCGCGGCCGTCCTGGCTATCGGCAACGTCCGGGCAGCACGCTGACCCTGGAGCGCACCGCCGGCGGCGGCGCGGTCCGGCGCAGCCTGCTGCCGGGTGGCCTGCGCGTGGTCACCGAGCAGATCCCCGGCGTGCGGTCGGCGTCGGTGGGCATCTGGGTCAACGTGGGCTCCCGCGACGAGCCGGCGCCGGTCGCCGGCGCGGCGCACTACCTGGAGCACCTGCTGTTCAAGGGCACCGACCGACGGACGTCGGCCGGCATCTCCGAGGAGATCGACGCGGTCGGCGGCGAGCTGAACGCGTTCACCTCCAAGGAGCACACCTGCTTCTACGCCCATGTGCTGGACGAGGACCTGCCGCTGGCGCTGGACCTGGTCAGCGACGTGGTGTTCCACGCGGTCTGCGCCGAGAAGGACATGGAGACCGAGCGCAGCGTCGTCCTCGAAGAGATCGCCATGCGCGACGACGACCCCGAGGACCTGCTGCACGAGGCGTTCTGCGAGGCCCTGATGGGCGATCACCCGCTGGGCCGGCCGGTGCTGGGCACCGAGCAGTCCATCGGGGCGATGAGCCGGGACGCGCTGTTCAACTTCTACAAGAAGCGCTACACGCTGCCCCGCATGGTGTTGGCCGTGGCCGGCAACGTGGAGCACGCGCAGGTGCTGCGGCAGACCCGCAAGCTGTTGGGCGACCGCCTCAAGGGCGAGATCCTGCCGGTCGCGCCGCGGGGCGGCCGGGCCCGCATCCCGGTGCGGCGCGAGCTGGTGCTGAACCCGGACGACACCGAGCAGGCGCACCTGATGCTCGGCATGCGTGCCCTGGACCGGCACGACGACCGCCGGTTCGTGCTGGGCGTGCTCAACGCGGCCCTGGGCGGCGGCATGAGCTCGCGGCTGTTCCAGGAGGTCCGGGAGCGTCGCGGCCTGGCCTATCAGGTCTATTCGTCCACGGCCGCGTACGCCGACACCGGCAACCTGTGCGTGTACGCCGGCTGCACCCCGGACAAGCTCGGCGAGGTCGCCGGCGTGGTCCGCGGCGTGCTGGACGACGTGGCCACGGGCGGTCTGAGCGCGGCCGAGGTGGCCCGCGGCAAGGGCCAGCTGCGCGGCGGCCTGGTATTGGGCCTGGAGGACACCAGTTCCCGGATGTCGCGCATCGGCAAGGGCGAGCTGAACTACGGCGACCACCTGACCGTGGAGCAGACGCTGGCCCGGATCGACGCGGTCACCGAGGAGGAGGTCGCCGTGCTGGCCAAGGAGCTGCTGCGCCGTCCGGTCTCGGGCTCCGTGGTCGGACCCTACGATCACCGTGACGACCTGCCGGCCGAGGTGCACGAGGTGATCAAATGACCAGGGACCACGCCGTCGATCCGTTGCGCGTCGGGGTGTTGGGCGCCAAGGGAAAGATGGGCGCGGAGGTCTGCAACGCCGTCGAGCGGGCGGACGACACCACGCTGGTGGCGGCGATCGACCAGGGCGACAAGCTGGAGACCCTGACCGACGCGGGCGTTGAGGTCGTCGTCGACTTCACCCACCCCGACGTGGTGATGGGCAACCTGGAGTTCGCGGTCAACTGCGGCATCCACTGTGTCGTCGGCACCACCGGCTTCACCGCCGAGCGGTTGGCCACCCTGCGCGGCTGGCTGGACGTCTCGCCCGGCCTCGGCGTGCTGATCGCCCCGAACTTCGCCATCGGCGCCGTGCTGACGATGAAGTTCTCCGAGCTGGCGGCCAAGTACTACGAGTCCGTCGAGGTCATCGAGCTGCACCACCCGCGCAAGGCCGACGCCCCGTCCGGCACGGCCGCGCGCACCGCGCAGCTGATCGCCGCCGCGCGGGCTGAGGCCGGCCTGCCGGCCAGCCCGGACGCCACCAGCCAGGAGCTGGACGGCGCCCGCGGCGCGCTGGTCGACGACGTGCGCGTGCACTCGATCCGGCTCTCCGGCCTGATCGCGCACCAGGAGGTCCTGTTCGGCACCGAGGGCGAGACGCTGTCCATCCGGCACGATTCGATGGACCGCAAGTCGTTCATGCCGGGCGTGCTGCTGGCCGTGCGCAACGTGCCTCAGTTGCCCGGACTGACCGTCGGCCTGGATTCGCTCCTCGGGCTATGAACAGCCCGAATAATCGAGCGCTGTGGACGGCGATCATCCTGACGGCCGCGCTGGTCGTCTACCTGGTCCTGCTGGCCGACCGCGCCGTGCTGCTGATCCAGGCCGGCGGCGTGGTCGGCATCGGGCTCGGGGTCGCCGTCCTCGTCCTGCCGCTGATCGGCTTGTGGTTCGTCATCGCGCAGTGGCGTAACGGCATCAAGATCAACGGGTTGGCTCGGCGCCTGGCGGCCGAGGGCGGGCTGCCCGACGTCTCCGGGCTGCCGCGGCGGCCGTCCGGTCGGGTCGACCGCGACGCCGCCGACGAGTGGTTCGCGCAACGCAAGGTCGAAGTAGAGGAGTCCCCCGAGGACTGGCGCGCCTGGTTCCGGCTGGCCCACGCCTATGACGTGGCCGGCGACCGGGGGCGGGCGCGGGAGGCCATGCGCAAGGCCATCGAGCTCGGTGGCTGATCGCGGGTTCTCCGGTAAGGTCTACGCGGGGGCAGAGAGTCGTGGGGCCACTGTGGGATTACGGAGTTGGGTACCGGCCGAGGTTGACGTCACCAAGCCGAGTGCCGCACGGGTGTACGACGCCTTCCTGGGCGGTGGCCACAACTTCGCCGCCGACCGCGAGTTCGCGCGTCGCGCCGAGGAGGTGCTGCCCGGTGTCACGCTGTCCAGCCGGGCCAACCGGAAGTTCCTTCGCCGCGTCGTGACCTACGCCGCCGAGCAGGGCATCCGCCAGTTCCTCGACATCGGCTCCGGCATTCCGACCGCCGGCAACGTGCACGAGATCGCCGCCCAGGTCAGTCCGGACAGCCGCACGGTCTACGTGGACAACGAGGCCGTCGCCGTCGCGCACAGCGAGCTCATGCTGGCCGACGTGCCGAACGCCACCGTCATCGACGCCGACCTCCGCTCGCCCGGCGAGGTGCTCAACCACGCCGTCGTGCGCGAGATGATCGACTTCGACCAGCCCGTGCTGCTGCTCATGCTGGCCGTCCTGCACTTCGTGCCCGAGCCCGCCGATCTCACCCCGCTGATCGACCGCTACCGCGCCAAGCTGTCGCCCGGCAGCATGCTGGCCATCACCCATGCCACCGGTGATCACCGACCCAAGGAGCAGGAGGAGGGCTTGGTCAACCTGTACTCGAAGAGCACCAACACCGCCTTCAACCGCTCCCGCGCCCAGATCACCGCCCTGTTCGGCGACTTCGACCTCATCGAGCCCGGCGCCGTCTACGTTCCCGAATGGCGCCCCGACGACGGCGAGGCCGAGGACCACCCGGAGCGCTTCCTGTTTTTTGGCGGCGTAGGTATCAAGCCCTGACCCCCGCGAGTCCCGCTCTCGGGCAACTGAATGTCGAGTTTCGAACTCGACACATGGTTGCCCGAGAGCGGGACTCGCGGTTTGTCAGCGCCAGACCTTGATCAGCTTGGCGGAGTGCGGGGCCAGGTTGGCGCTGAACGAGTTGGTGTACTTGCCTAGTTGCTGGTGGGACCAGACGTCGCGCACGGTCGCCTGGCCGTGGAAGCCGAAGTCGGACCAGTTGGCGGTGACGGTGGCGGCCTTGGTGTCCAGGTTGAACAGCGCCACGGTGTAGGAGCCGTCGGCGTTGCGGACCCACCAGGTCTGCTGCGGGGTGTGGGCGACGACGGGCTTGGCCGGCCGACCGGCCTGGTCGATGGCGATGACCTCGTCGTTGGTCAGCAGCGACAGGCCGTAGGAGTCGAGCTTGGTCAGGTCGTCGCCGGTGTAGAGCGGCGCGGCCTCGATGGCCCACAGGGTCATGTAGAGCTGGCGCTCGTCATTGGTCAGGCCGTCCATCTGACCGCTGCCGACGTCGAGCGAGTCGAGGTTGTTCCAGCCGCCGCGGCCGGCGTCGGGGATCCACTGGACGACGTCGTCGAAGCGGCGGGCCAGCGAGTTCTGCCAGCTCACCAGGGTGTCGCAGTAGCACTCGACGTCGATGTCGATGCGCCACCCGTTGGTGTAGCGCTGCCAGGTGTCGATGTTGTCGTGGTCCAGCGACCACGAGACCAGGAACTGGATGTTGCGGCCGGTCCGCACCAGCGACTTGGACCACGCGGCCACGTCGGCGGTGTTGTCGTAGTTGGGGCCGGTCTTGTCCGACCCCGGGCCGACGCCGTCCAGCTTGAGGAAGTCGATGCCCCACTTGGCGAACATCTGCGCGATGGAGTCGATCCACTTGCCGGCGCAGGGGTTGTCGAAGTTCAGCTTGTACGAGCTGTCCCAGCCGTTGGTGGTGCGCAGGTCCGGATAGACGACGTCACGGGTGAAGCAGCCGGGCGCGCCGTAGATCGGCGAGTTGCCGCCGTTGTAGGCCTCCTTCTCCATGCCGACCGGCATGTAGGTGCCGACCTTGAGCCCCATGGAGTGAATCTTGCGCACGGTCGCGGCCATGCCGCTGGGGAAGCGCGCGGCGTCGGTCAGCGGCCGGGCGTACTGGTCGTACTCGGGCGTCCAGTCCCACTTGCGCCACCAGCCGGCGTCGATGTTGATGTACTCGTAGCCGTGCGAGCGCAGCTTGCTCGACATGACCTGGGCCTGCTCCAGCACGTGCTGCTCGGTCAGCCAGCTGTAGTCACCCTGCGTGTTCACTCCGGGGTACTTGGTCGACTGCAGGCTCCAGCTGCTCCACCCCAGGTACGGTGTGTTCGCCGTGGGTTTGCTCGGTGTTCTCGCAGCTTGCGCGGGTGTGAGTCCGGCGAGCACCGTGCACAGCGCGGCGAGCAGGACGATCATGCGGGAACGACGCATGGCGGCGCACTCCTGTCGGAAAGGGGCAGTCATGGCGGCGGCGGGTTGCTGGCATGAAACTCCGCGTCCGTTCGGGTGTCAAGGACGTTAATTTCTGAGGGAAATAATGTTTGCTATGGTCAATGTCGTGTCCGCCGCGGTGCAGGTGTTCGCCGTGGTGCTGAGGCACGGCCCCATCTCGCGCGTCGAGGTCACCGCGCGCACCGGCCTGTCACCGGCCGCGGTGACCAAGGCGGTGCGCCCGCTGGTCGACGCCGGCTACCTCACGGAGCGTCCCGACGAGCGTGCGCCGTCCCGGCTGGGCCGTCCGGCGATGCCGGTGCAGGTCGTCGCCGATCGGGCGTTTTTCATCGGGGTGAAGCTCACCGCCGACGAGGTGATCGCGGTGCGCACCGACCTGTGCGGCGTCACCCGCGAGGTGGTGCACCGGCCGCTGGCCTCGACCGCCGTCGGCGATGTCATCGACGTGCTGGCCGAGGTCGTGCGCGGGCTGGCGGCCGGCTACGAGGTGGCCTGCCTGGGCGTCTCGCTGGCCGGCGACGTGCTGCGGGACACCGGCCTGGTCCGCTTCTCGCCCTTCCTGAACTGGCGCAACGTGCCGCTGGCCGACCTGGTCTCGGCGGCCACCGGGCTGCCCACGCTGATCGAGAACGACGTCCGGGCGCTGACGGTGGCCGAGCACTGGTTCGGCGCCGGCGTCGGCGTGTCGTCGTTCGCCCTGGTCACGGCCGGTACCGGCATCGGCTGCGCGCTGGTGGTCAACGACGTGCTGCTGCCGGCCGGCGAGCTCGGCCACGTGGCCATCGACGTCGACGGCCCCGAGTGCTACTGCGGCGGCCGCGGCTGCGTGGAGGCGCTGGCCGCGGACCGGGTGGTGCTGGCCGGCTGCTCGGCCGTGGTCGGCCGGCCGCTGACCATGCCGGAGGCGATCGAGCTGGGGCGGGGCGGCGACGCGGCCGTGCACGCCGTGTTCGAACGGGCCGGCCGGGCCCTCGGGCTGGCCCTGGCGGCCGTGGCCAACCTGGTCGGGCCGGAGCGGATCGTGCTCACCGGCGAGGCCGTCGGCGGCTACGACCTCTACGCCGAGCAGATCCGGCAGGCGCTGGCCGCGCAGGCCTTCGGCGCCGCGGCCACGTGCGAGCTGGTGGTGCGGCCGCTGCCGTTCGACGAGTGGGCCCGGGGCGCCGCGGTGGTCGGCATCCAGGACCTGATCACGCGAAGTGGGGCAGCACGTGGGTCAGCAGGTGCGGTGACGCTGCCAGTGCGGTGAACCGGATGAACCGGCCGGCCAACGTGGTCACCACGAAGGCCACCACCGACATCCGGGCCACGCCGGCCAGCACCGTGGTGGCCATGAACGGCGGCATGCCGACCACCGAGCTGACGCCGGTGGTGGCGATCATCAGCTTGGGATGCCGCTCGCAGCGCCGCCGCAGCGCGTTGAACCACACCGTCATCTTGGCCCAGGCCATCGTCAGCCACGTGACCCGGCGCGGCTTGTCCTTGGGCTGCAACCACTTCGGCAACGTGATACGGCCGCGGGCGGCGAAGAAGTACAGCAGCTTGCCCACCACCTGGCCGAACGCCACCACGCCGCCGAGGATCCAGCAGGCGATCGGCGGGTGGTGCCCGTCGGCGATCATGCCGATCAGGAACACCTCCACGCTGATCAGCGGGCACAGCGCCGAGCCGACCGCGACGCCGAGGGAGATCGCCAACCACAGCAGCACGGCGATTCCCTTCCCCGGTCGAATGATCTTCTCCGACCGAGGCTACCGGAGCGGCGCCGGCGTTTGAGTCGTGCTGGGGGCCCATTCCTGGTGGGCTTTTGTCCACCCCCAGGACTACTTCCCGATGTCGCCGACGTAGCGGAAGAGCACGTTGTCCAGGTTCGACGCGTAGCCGCCGGTCATGCCCAGCAGCGCCTTGTTGCCCTTGCCGTCCGGCGGCACGGCGAACATGTTGGCCGCGGTGGTCACGCCGTTGTAGTCGAACATCGACCAGGCCCACCACTTGGGGATGTCGGCGCCCTCGAGCTGCCGCTTGAACGGCGTGTACTGGCGGACCGGCTCGATCGTGGCGCCGTCGTCGCCCCAGAAGTTCTCGGGTTGCGGCTGGGCCCGCCAGATCACCTCGCCGTTCTGCCGGATCTCGGAGACCTCGTAGGGCTGGTTGTACTGGTAGCCGTTGCTCATCGAGCTCATCGCCGCCGCGGCCCGCAGCGGGGTGGTGGCCAGCGCCTTGGTGCCGGGAATGAAGTCGAAGCCGGTGTCCTGGTAGTGGCTGGTCGGCACCACGTTGCCCAGCACCTTCTGGATGTCGTCGCCGACCGGGCCGGCGGCCGAGAACGCGTCGTTGAAGCCCTGCTTGAGGTAGTCGGGGCCGCCGTAGAAACCGAGCACCGCTCCCGTTTTGTCGTCCACCGAGGCCATGCCGATGTGCACGTTCTGGTCCTGCGGCCGATTCGGGTCCAAAGTGGACATCTGGGCGTCGACCGCCTGCTTGGCCGCCTGCATGTAGTCCTGGCGGAACGTGGTCACCACGGTGTAGCCGCCGCGGGCCACGGTGTTGGAGTCCGGCACCGACGGGTCCTTCTCGTGCATCCGGTCCAGGTTCTGCATGGCCGCGTCGACCAGGTAGCCGTTCATGCCGCCCATGTCGTCCGGCTGGTACTTGACCGGCGTCGGGAACTGCATGGTCGCCCGCTGCTGGGCCGAGATCTCGTGCTCGGCGACCATGCCGTCCAGCACGTACTTCCACCGGTCCTGCAACGCCTTGAGCGCCTTCGGATCCTTGTCCGCGGTGGCGTAGTAGTACGGGGACTGGATCACCGCGGCGATGTAGGCGGCCTTGGCCGGGTCGGTCAGCTGGGTGATGTCCAGGCCGAAGTAGGCCAGCGAGGCCGACTGGATGCCGTAGGCGCCGCGGGCGAAGAAGATGGTGTTGAGGTAGTCGGTGAGGATCTGGTCCTTGGACTCCACCTGGTCCAGCTTGATCGCCACCAGGATCTCGTTGACCTTGCGGGCCATGGTCTGCTGCTGGGTGAGGTAGTAGTTCTTGACGAACTGCTGGGTGATCGTCGAGCCGCCCTGGACGACGCTCCGCTTCGTCACGTCCGCCCAGAGCGCGCGCGCCATGCCGCGGACGTCGACGCCGCGGTGCTCGT
>DASWRQ010000338.1:0-37612 GCA_036403095.1 Kutzneria sp.
GTGACTGCGGACGAGCCGCTCGGGTTTGGGGCACAGGCGGCGGTCAGGCCTCGGCGCACCCGGCACGGACCGCGTGGGCTCGTCCATAGTGGACATCAATGGGGTGGTCGTAGCTACTTCTGATCGTCTTGGCGACGAAGCTGAGGATCACTCGGTCCGATGTTCGGGGCAAGCCCGGCCAGGTGTCGATTGAGCTCGTCGACGTCGAACGGGCTCGGCTCTTCGGGGAACTCGGGGTTCCAGTCCTCGACCGGCGCGTCACCCCGCCCGGCCACACACGTGGGGTAGGTGCGCGTGTGCTCGGGGTCGAGGACCTTCTCCAGGGTGATCTCGTGTACCCACAAGTCACCGAAATCGTAGACATAGCTCATCGCTGACCGCTCACGCGGCAGGACCCGGAACAGGCGCACCGCGTCCTCGTCGCCGTGTTCCTCCAGGCCGTAGAACGGATCGGAGTACCTGCTGCCGTTGGCAGTGAAGGCATGCAGGTGGTCGTCGTCCCAGTCCATGACCACCTGGATCACCTGATGCAGCACGCCCAACGTCGCACCAGCTGGCACCAGGACACGGCGCCAGACCGGCGGCCGGACCCGGCTCAGCGTGATCTTGAGCTGATAGATCCGCACACGCCCACCCCCGGCTGCGGCAAAGTTGTGCAGGGCGTCGCGCAGGTCACCGATGTCGGGATGCCCGCCGCGCTCCACCACGTCGATGCCGCCATGGTCCTGCACGTAGTGGTAGGCATCCTCCGCTCCGGTTTTGGCCAGCGTCGCAAGGCCGTGCTCGGCGATCAGCCACAGCCGCTGCCGCTCGTCCGGGCTCTGGTCCCAATGCCCGAGCACCGCGTGCGCGTGCGGCGCCAGCATGGGTTCCCCCAGTGCGCTCCGCCACGCCGGCAGCGCGTCGTCCCCCAGCCCAACGACGAGATCCACAGCGGTGACCCGCTGCACCGGCGACCCACAGGCCGCAGCCCGCAGCAACTGCGTGGCCGCGTCCATCGCCGGACGGCCTACCAGCCATTTCCCGGCCTGACGCCAGGCGTCCTCAGCCGACAGCGGGGACAGCTGGGCAAGAAGTTCCCCGGCGGGCTGGTCGACCGTGACCGGGCGAGGGACGCGGTTGCGTATCTGGCCCAGGGCCCAGTGGCCCAGTGGGGTCAGCCGCATACCGTCATCGACCGCGCCGAACTCGATCAGCACGGCAGTAGCAGCGTCCACGGGCATCACGCCACGCCGGAATGCCTCGTAGGCCGCGGCGGCGTCCTCGATGTCATACGCGTGAAGATGGTGATACACGACGTCTTCGAGCTCATTGCGCGCCGGTGATGGTTCGGCCGCCAGTACGGTGAGCACGACCTCAATCAGTACCGCGGCTCCGCGCTGGCGGCGGTCATGCGATTCTGCCCGCAGCACGGCGTCCAGCCCAGCCAGCCACAGCTCAATCGGAGATCCTTCGACAGCATCACCCGCGACCACCTGACCACCCTCGACGCGGAGCAGCCCCATCGCCTGGGCAACCACCCACGGACGGTGAATCGCTTCCACGTCCGCTGCGGTCCGCACGTGCGCTGGCACCTCGACACCGAGAACCGCCGCAACCACCCGGACATCCGCTGGACGCAGCACCGACTTGGCCGTGACCGGCCTGCCGTCGCCTACCCACGCGGCAAGCTTGCGCGCATGGATGACAAGTGGGCACTTACTGGCCAGACAAGCGAGGTCGGACGTCACAGCGAGAAACTACCGACCGTCGGCAACCAGCCCTGCAAACGGTCAGTCGTCACGCAATCGATCGGCCAGCCGTTCAGCGTTGAGCTGCGACATTGCCCGCTCGACCTCCTCCTCGTCGGTCAGGTCGACGCCGCGCAGGGACAACTCGGCCAGGATCTGCTTGGCCGGCCCCCACGCGGACTCCGTGTCGAACGACTCCTCGAAGTCAGGCACGAACTCGTCGACAGCGGCGACCACCGGCTCGATCCACTCGGCATCCACGCCGCGACGGCCCAGGGCGAACCGCAGCCAGCCGCGTAGCGTCTCAAGCAGCGCAGCGCGCTGCTGGGCATCCAGCACCGCCTTGCGCGGCAACCAGTCGGCCAGGAACAACCCCACCGTGCCTGGGCTCCAGCACAACGGACCGGCGGTGATGTAACCATCGCCGTAGTCCAGGAACAGATCCGCAAGCGACCGGGTCACCTCATCGGCGGGCACGCCGCCTGCGGCCACGAAGTCCTCCACCAGCCGCTGCCGCTGCTCGTCGGCCAGCGGCTCCCAGTCCGGCCCCTCAGACAGATACGCCCGACAGCGGGCCCAGGCCAGTGCCCGCAGTTCGACAACGTCCGGGTCGTCCTGCCGCGGCCAGGTCATGTCCGTACACCGCAGCGCGTCGGCGAACTCAGCCAGGACCTCCTCAACCGGCTGCGCGGTCAGCGGCATCGGCACCTCGTCGCCGTCACGGAACTGACCCCACAGCGAGGCCGCCCCTGCACGCAGCAGACCAAGCCTGTCGACCAGGATGCCGCCGACCGTGTCGACCTGCGCGATCAGCGTGTGCGGCTGCGGCCCGTCGAACTCCACGAACAGCACCCGCTCGGACTCCCACACGTCCACCGCCCGCCACGCCGCGACCGGCGTCCACCCCGACGCGCCGATCCACGCAGGCATCGGCTGCGTCTCGGCGAGGATCGCCAGCGTCTCGTCGAGCATCCTCTGCTCGGTCTCCGGCACCACCCGCCGCAGCGCCGCCACCGCAACCACCGCGTGCGGGCTGGGTTTGGTGCACGCACGCCCGACTACGCCCATACACAGGTCATGCTCCGGTTCGCGTTCGCCAAGCGGAGCAGTGACCCATGCCTGGCCCAGCCACCCGCTCACCCATCGCTCGACATCAAGCACGTCGGCAAGCTGCACAATGCTTCGCGCTTCGGACATCATCCTGTCGGCAGGAAGCAACGCTCGCACCGGGCCAACCCGCTTCTGCTTGGGCTTACCTCTTCCCGCCGGACGTCCACGGCTCCTCGGGCTCATGGAACACAGTCCATCACACCTCGCACGACCCCATCAGTCAGGCGAACAGGGTGCGG
Organism: Kutzneria sp.; assembly: GCA_036403095.1. Classification (GTDB taxonomy): domain Bacteria; phylum Actinomycetota; class Actinomycetes; order Mycobacteriales; family Pseudonocardiaceae; genus Kutzneria. The sequence goes on from DASWRQ010000338.1 coordinate 3,080, forward strand.
GTGTTTGTGGTCGAGGGCCGCCCGGACCCGGCCGACATCGACGCCGGCGCTGTTGTCCTGCACGCGTTCCGCGTCACCGATCCGACCGGCAAGGAGCAAGCCGGACGGGAGGCCACGTATGCCCGGATTCGCCAGATGATGATGACCCCGAGGACGTACCGTACGGGCCCAGACGGGACGATGCGGCAGATCACATCCGGCACCTGCTGAATCCGTCAGGAAACGGTCTTGGTGGCGGCCATCTGGTCGTTGAAGGTCACCCTGGCGTCGAACGGCGCGGCCGACGGGCTAAGGACGGTGAGGCCGGGCGAGTCCACCAGCGGGGTGATGGCGGGAGATATGGTGCTCGTGGGTCGTTCCCAGCGCGGCCGCGAACGACCCAGCCGTGGCCACGTCGCCGAACGGGTGCGCGGTGACCGACTCGCCGCCGAGCTTGCGGGCCACGCCGTCGGCGGCGGTGGTGGACCTGCGGTCCCGGGCGGCGCCGTCCCGCAGGCCGCCGGAGTCGTACCTCATGTCGGACATGGGGATCCCTCGCTTCTCGGCCGGAGGCGGGGAAGCGCGGTCAGGACATGCCGTCGGCGACGCGGCGCACGGCGGCCTGGTCGGCGACGGTGGTGGTGGCGGAGGTCAGCTCATCGCCGAGGTTGGCGGTCCTGTCGGCCCGACCGCCCTCGATGTCGCGCTGGGTGGAGGCGTTGGTGGCCCCGGCGATGTGGTGCCGATGGGCCTCGCCGACGGCGCCGGCGAAGGAGCCGGCGTTGTTGACGTCGCCGAACGGATGGGCGTCGACGGAGACGCCGCTCAAGGTGCGGGCGGCACCGGCGGCGGCCTCGCCGGACTGGCGGTTCTTCGAAGCGCCGTCCCGGAGGCCGCCGGAGTCGTACTTCATGTCGGACATCAGCTGTCCTCCCCCAGAACGCCACGGGCGGCGTGCCGGCCGCTGGACCACACGTCGTCCTCGACCAACCAGTCGGGGTTCTCGCGAACCTTGGTCTTGTCCTTCTCGCCCTTGCCGGCCTGCATGCCGGGCACGTAGCCGCGCTGGCCGGAGCCTTCGGACTCGGCGGCGCTCGCAGCGGCGGCACGGGCACGGGCTCTGGCGGCCGCGCCGGTCCGACCGGTCCAGGTGGACTCCGGCTCGGTCAGGCCGCGGCCACGGCGGGCCCGGGAACCGGAGCCGCCGCCGGCACCACCGCCGACACCGGCCTGCATCGGTGGCACGTAAGGACGTCCGCCCTGCTGCGCCTCCTGCATGGCCAGCGCGTTGGCGGCGTAAGCCTTGGCCGCCATGGAATTGCCGGCGGTCTGGGCCAGCTGGGAGTACGCGGGGTTGGCCGGGTTCAGGCTCGGCGGCACCGCGCCGCCGAACAACGGCTTGCCGCCCAGGGAGAACAGCGGATCGACGGAGACACTGCCACCGCCACCCCCCAGGGCCAGCGAGCCGGGCGTGCCTCCGGACAGCCCCTCCAGGCGGGACGAGTACTGCGTGACGTCGCCGAAGGGCTTGCCGGTGACCGGATCCACCCAGCGCCCGCTGGTCGGGTCGTACTCCTGGCCGCTGCTCGGGTCGATCAGGTAGCCGGTCCGGGGGTCCTTCACCCAGCCGGTGAAGTCCTTGCCGTCGGAGCCGATCACCGACGAGTGCGGGTAGTCCTCCTTGCCCGGCGGCACCGGCGGCAGCTGCTGGTTCGTGTCGGTGGCGATCGGGCGCTGCTGCGTCTCGGTCGACGACGTCTGCTGCGTGGACGTTGTGGTGCCGACGGTCTTGCCGGTCGAGCCCGGGCCGTCCGAAGTGGACGTCGTCGTGGACGTGTGGGCTCCGGCGCCGCCGTTGGTGACCGGCGCGGGCGGCACGGTGCCGGGGTTGAACGCGGTGTAGGCGGCCGACCACTTGTCGATCTGCGGGTTGAGCACGGCGGCGCCGGCGGCCTCGGCCGCCTTCATGCCGTTGACCTTGCCCATGGACAGCGCGTCGTCGGGGCCGACGATCTTGTCGATCTTCTGCGAGACCGTGGCGTACTGCTCGTGGGCCTCCATCTGGGCGCTGCTGCCCACGGCGGCGGCGTTGGCCAGCCCGGTGCCGACCGTGTTGGCCTGGTTGGAGACCTGGGTCATCCAGTTCGCGACCGGCGTGGCCCGGGCCCCGAAGTTCTGGTACGGCGTGCCCTGCTGGGCCGTCACCATGTCGGACGTGCCCTTGAGCTGGTCGGCGGCGCTCTGGCAGGCGGCGGCGAAGTTGCGCCACGTGTCGGCGACCTGCTTGAGGCTGTAGGGCTGGCCGCTCTGAATGACGTCGTAGGCGTCGTAGAAGTCGTAGTCGGCCATCATCGCCCGCCGTTCGGGGCGCCGCTGTTGGCGGCGTGGGTCGTGTCGGCGTTGGCCTGGATCGCCATCTGCCGGGCGGCGAGGGTGCGCGCGGCCAGGTCCTCCATGTCCAGGCCGACCTTGGTCAGCTCGGCCTGCAACGAGGTGAAGACATCCGAGAGCCGCTTCTGCGCGCCCAGGCCGCCGTCGATCTCACCGAAGGCGCCGGGAGGAGCCAGCGCGTTCTGCAGCTGCTCGAACAGCTGGCTGCCGCGATTCTGTTGCTTCAGCCGGCCGGCCGCCTCGTTGAGCAGGTCGGGGTCGAGCACGACCTTCTTGTCGTCCGACCACCCGTACAGCTCGTTGCCCATGGATGCCTACCCTCCCCGCGGGACACCGACCAGACACCGGCGCCCCCGGTGCCCGCGTCGGCTCGTCCCGGTCAGCCTCGAATGACGTTGCTCATGTTCCGGTTGGTCTCGGTGGCGATGTCGCCGACCTTGCCCACCGCCAGCTGCTGCGAGTTGAGCTGGGCCGTGTACTGCTCGGTCTTGCGGTGGTACTCGTTGGTGCGGTCCTGCAGCGAGGAGCCGGTCAGCGCGTCGAGCGCCTCGGAGACCGTGCTGGACAGCTTGCCGCGCACGCCCTCCCAGACGCCGTCCCAGTCGGACTGGTGGCCGCGGGTCGCGGCGGCGACCTGGGCGATCTGCTCGGTGTTGAACTCGATGTAGTCGGTCATGTCCGAATCCCCCTCACATTCCCTGCGTGACGCTGGTGCTGAGGCCGCCGGGCGAGCCCTGCTTGGCCGCCTGGGTGGCCTGGTCCGATCCGGACAGCGCGGTCTCGCGTAGCCGGCCGAGGTCGGTCCTGAGCTGGCCCAGCACCTCCGCCAGCGCGCGGCCACCGCCGCCGAGCTGGTCGAAGGTGGACGCGGTGACCTGGCCCGCGGGCGCCTTCATCGCGGCCTGGCTGAGCCCGGCCTGGTCGAGAATCTTCTTCGTGATGCCCTCCATCTCGGACACCGCGTTGTTCACGACGTTCTCGGCCGCCTGCACGGTGGCCAGATCGATCTTCGGACCGCTCACGGAGACCCTCCCTGTACTGGTCTGTCGGTGGTGAGACCGCCCCACTCCCCATTCATGACGGCAGTCGGTCAGACGTGCCGACAGCCGGGTGCGGTTCCCCTTGCCCGTGAAGTCACTGTAGAACGACTCGGCGAACGGCGTAGTCGTTTTCGTCAACTCAGGGGAGTGGACGCTACTCTGAGTAGCCCTCAGCAGGTCAATTGTGGGTGATGGCACCGCACGAATCGATGAACAGCTGATTGGCCGTGCGCAGTCGCTCGAAGGCCGGCACCAGCCCGGAGTTGTCCTTGGCCTTGGCTACGACACCTACGGCGTTCATCGCCGCCAGCAGCTCGTCGATGTCGTGGTAGACCGGGTGCGCGGAGGGCACTCCGGCCTGTTCGAACGCGGCACGTTGACCTGAGGAACTGGCGATGATGTCGGGGATCGTGGTCTGCATGTCCTGCCAACCCGCGTCGCTGACCGTGCGCCCCTTCTTCACCTGGTTGTAGTAGCCGGTCAGGCCGTTGACCATGCCGTTGCTGTAGATGTTCGCGGTGCAGATGCTGTTGGGGAACGGACCGACGCCGGGCGGCAGGGCCAGGTTCCGGCTGGTCGTCGTGGCCGTGGGCGCGGTGGTCGTGGTGGTCGGCGCGGCCGCGGACGTGGTGGTGGGGCCGGGCGTGCCGGGGTCGCCGGTGCACGCGGTGAGCAGGCCGCCCAGGACGAGTGCGGTGCCGACCACTGCCATCTGCGCCGTCTTGACCATGAGGCCAGTGTGCCAGTGGGTGACGGTTGCGCCGATCGGCGGCCGACCGACGCGTCCTCCCCTATCCTCGGACCAGCTTCGGGGACGAGAGGCCGCGACATGGACCTGATTTCCAACGACGAACTCGCGCAGAAGGCCGGATTCGACCCGTGGAAAGAGCAGGCGCAGCTGGCCAAGGGCGATCCCGCTCAGGTCGAGGGGCTGGCCGCGGCGTTCTACAAGGCCGGCGGCGACATGACCACGTCGAATTCGTATCAGCAGCAGGCGCAGCGCTACGTCGGCGAGGGTTACCAGGCCAACGGGGCTTCGCCGGTCGACTTCGACGCACAGGCGGCGGGCACGAAGACCAGCCCGGAGCACCTGAGGCAGATCGGGAAGACGCTGGACAGCGTGGCCGGCGACCTGGACGGGGCCATCAGCAAGGCGACGTCCGAGGTCAACGGCCTGAACGGCGAGCTGGCGTCGATCGAGCAGCAGTGGGCCACCTTCATGCAGCAGACCGGCCACCACCTGCCGCCCGATGACCGCCAGGCGGCGCGGGACGATTTCGTGAATCAGGCCGTGGCCGCCGTGAAGGCGCATGGCGGCACCGTGCACCAGCTGCTCACCGGATACGAGGAAACACTTTTCGGCGCGCAGAAGACGATGGCCGATCTCGGTTATGTGCCGCCGAGCCAGCTCGAGGACCTGGGCTCCGACGCCGACGCTTACGTGAAGAACCTTCAGACATTGGCCAAGAAGTACGCCGATGATCTCAAGAACAATCACTCGCTCGACGAGAACTGGGCCAAGGACGCGCACAAGGTCGCCGGCGAGATAGCGCCCTACATGGATGATCCCTATTTCTCCTCCGCCTTCTACGGCGAACTCGGGCCGCAACTGAGCCAGATCCTGCCGAACATGCTCTACGCCAGCGGCAGCCACACCGCCGGCGAGGACCTCAAGACCTTCAGCCACGCATTCGGCACCGCCGTCAGCAATGCGAATGACGATCCCGGCATGAAGGCCGTCGCCGACCAGTTCCTCGTGCCGCCCAAGGAGGCCGCCACCTCCTGGAGCCGGGCCGCGATGGCCTCCAACGGCCACTTCCCGCCCGACTGGCTGGCCAAGGCGGCCCGGGCCAACGCCCTCGACGAGTTCGCCCAGCACGGCGCCGAGGGCTTCGGCGGCATGGGCTTCCGCGGCGGCCCCGCCGGCTCTTTCCCTTACGACGTAGGCGTTCCCGACGACGTCGTGGCCGCGTGGACCCAGGACCTCGGCGCCAACCCGGTGGCCTCCCGCGAGGCCTTGGCCACCATGGGCCAGCCCGGCGCCGACGTGCACATCCACGGCGATCCCACCGCCGCGTACCAGGACAACATCCACAAGCTCGTCGAGTACGGCAAGGACGACAGCACCGGCTCCATCGCCCATGGCTACGGCGCGGCCTTCGAGGCCGCGTCCGGCGCCGACAACGAGACCGACGGCAGCCACAGCCCCGAGGCCGTGACCTTCGCCAAGGCCCTGTTCAACGACATGGCCCACGACAGCAAGGACGTGCCGCCGATCGCCGCCCAGAACTTCGCCAAGATCGGTGGCTCGTACGTCCAGGAGATGGCCGCCGGCCACAACGCCGAGGGTGATCACGTCACCGATGTCGGCGAGCACGACCGCGTCGCCGGTGACAACGCCGCCTTCGACATCCCGCCGGAGGTGGCCCAGAGCTTCATGAAGACCTTCGCCGGCAACGACGAGGCGACGAAGATCTTCGACTCGGCCGCGGGGCAGGCCGCGCACCACGCCATGCTCGCCGGCGCTCAGACCGATGTGGACCTGCTCAAGCACGGGCAGTCCGCCTATCAGTTCAACCATGCGTCCGAGGCGTACGGGTCGGTGGCGGGCGCGGAGAACAGCGCCGCGGTGGCGGTGGTCGGCAAGCAGGTCGAGGACGACGAGCACGCCAAGGAGATCATGAAGGGCATCCTGTCCGCCGGGGTCGACATGATCCCGGCCAGCAGCCTGGCCGAGGCGGCGGGCGGCGCGTTCCTCAAGGTCTCGGACTCGGTCTGGGACGCCATGAAACACAGCACGAACATGGGGCTGGAACACGCCTACGGCGCCCCGTCCGGCTCGGCGGAACAGCTCGAGCAGCTCAAGGACCAGGGTCACGAGGTCGCCATGGTCAGCGACTACGAACGCACCGCGGTGCTGCACGAGGCCGGCTATCCGGGCACCGACAAGATCCCGCCCGAGCTGACGGACGGGCACGGGCACATGCTCAACGTCGCCCAGGTGATGAGCGACGACAACCTGAAGAAGTCCTACTACGACTACATGAACGGCGCCGCGCACACGGCGGAGGGCACGCTCGGGGAAGGTGCTTCGGTGTACGACATCACCAGGAACGCGGCCAACAGCTACATCGGCGGCTACCAGAAGGCGGACAAGCCTGAATGACCCGACGCAGCTTGATGATCGCGGCCGCGCTGACCTTCGTCTGCGCCGCCTGCGGCTCGCCGTCCGCGCCGAGGGACGACCGGGCGACCGTCCGAACGGACATCCAGGCGTTCGGTGCGGCGCTGGTCCAGTTCGGCTACATCGCGAACGCCCCGGCGGTCTACGTCGGCGACTGCCAGCAGGGCCACTGGGCGGCGGTGAAGTGGTCGGCGCCGCTGACCACGAAGCTCAGCCAGGAGCACCCGGACCGGGCGGAGGCGGAGGTGCTGGACAACGCGATCGCGAAGATCAAGCTCGACGAGCTGCGGTCGATCCAGGTCTCGGACGACACCGACCCGGCGCAGGTCGTGCAGACCTCCGACCACGCCACGGTGCTGACGATCACGGTGCCGCGAGCCGAGTACGTGCGGGTGGACGGGTATGCCTCCTGCTAGTGGTAGGTGAAGGTGTACGACAGCGAAGCGGCAAAGGAGCCGGGCTGGCCCAGGGTGGCGTCGATGGTGACGGAGACGTCGTAGAACGCGGTCTTGAGGCCGGGCAAGGTCTTCTTGACGTGGCCGGCGCCGTCCCACACCGACCCGGCATCGACGCCCAGAAGGGGACCGTCGGCGGCCAGCGCGGCCTGGGCGTCGGCGATGCTGCTGGAGGTCAACGACACGACCGTCTGAGTGGCGGTGGAGTCGACGCTGCGGACGGGGCGGGTGATGACGCCGCCGGGCAGGGTCAGGCGCACCGTCAACGTCGTGTTCCAAGCGGGTTGCACGCGGGCGGTGGGGAAGCCGTCGCGGAAGGCGAGCTCGGCGCGGGAAGGGCGATGGGTGAGGTCGATAGGAAAGACGCCGTCGTGCACAACGGCGTCGATGGCGTCGTTGTGGAACTGGTCGATGGTGAAGGTGTAGTTGACGCCGACGGCGCCGTCGTCGTAGCCGATGATCTCGACGTAGGCGGCGAGCCAACCGTGCACGAAGCCGTCGACGACGCCGGAGCCGATGGTGCCGGACAGCCGGGAAACCTGGTCCTCAAGCTCCTGTGTGGACAGTCCAAGGGTGGGAGCGTCGCCGAGCAGGCTCTGCAGGGCCTGCGCGGCCCGGTCGAACTTCCGTTGCACGACAATGTGTTGCGGCGGTAGCGGGGTGGAACCGGTGAAGTCGCCGCCGTCGGCGGTGATGCCGAAGGCGGGAATGTGCAGGCTCCCGGTCGGCAGCACGACGGTGGTGGCCAAGGCGTCCGGGCCCTGACGCTGATAGGAGCGGTCGTTGCGGCCGTCCTCGAAGGCGAAGTCGGCCCGGGTGGGCTTGCGCGTGAGATCGATGGTCGCCTTGTTGTCGTGCACCAGCGTCGGCGCGACGGGGGTTCCCACGGTGCAACCTCCAAGCAGGAGAAGGAGAAGTGCGGCCAGCCACCTCATGACCACGGCCAGTGGAAGCGAATGTCGGCGTCGACGTCGACGTCCCAGTCGTTGAGCAGGTGCTCGGCCAGCTGCGGCCACCGATGCGACAGCCGCTGGTCGGCGACGCGGTCGGGCACGGACGAGGCGACGATGGCCCGCGCCTGATCGGGATGCTCGGCCAGCAGCTTCTGGTACGCCGGCAGCGTGTCGTGGGTGACGTAGTCCCACCGGTGGTCACGGTCGGCCACGTTGAACGAGGGCAGCGGCGTTTTCACGTGGGCGCCAACGGTCTCGTCGGAGAAGAGGCCGGGCACGGTGACGTCGGCGCCGACGGTCAGCGGCTTGTACTCCCCAGGGGTATGAGTGCCGGGAATGGACGCCTGCCCGGCGACGGTCATGCCGTAGGTCATCGCCTTGCCGACGACACCGTCATGGTTGTACATCTCGTCGTACTGCTTGGCGATCACCTGGTTCTGCTCGCGGTAGAGCAGATCGGTGTTGCCGTGCTGGATCCGCGACGGGTCGCCGCTGGCCATGTCGTTCCACGCGTTGGCGGCGCGGTCGTCGATCAGCCCGGCGCGGCGCATCTCGTCGATGGCCCCGGCGCCGCCGTTGACGTACGCCTCGTGCATCGAGCCCTGGTCGATGAAGATGTGCTTCTGCATGGCCAGGAACTTGTTCTCGAACCAGCCCAGCTCGTCGCCGGTCAGGTCGGCGCCGGCCGAGGCCAGGTCCCGCAACTCCTGGGGCACGGCGGCGCGCAGCTCGGGCGGCAGCGAGTTGATCTTGTCGGCCAGCCCGTGGGCGAAGTCCTTCATGCTGTCCAGGTCCATGAAGCCGCCGGCGAAGGACGGGCCGATCATGTTGGCCATGCCGGCCCACTGCAGCTCGGGATGGTCCAGGAACAGCTTTCCGTAGAACTTGTAGACGCTCATGATGTTGCCCAGATTGCCGTCCACGCCGGCCTTCGGATCCCACTTGCTCAGGTCGATCCCGGCTTCATTGGCCGCCTTGACCAGCCAGTACTGCTGCAACAGGGCGGCGTAGCGCTTGGGATCGACGCCGTCGGCCCGGGCCGCGTCCAACAGCTTCTGCAACGTCGCGAGGTCGGTGGGCAGGTTGGGGTTGATGCCGCCGTTCAGCTCGCCGTCGGCGTTGTCCAGCTTCAGGTCGAGCACGTTCGGGCCCTCTTGCAGGTTGGCCGAGGGCACGTAGCCCAGATCGCCCATGCTCTTGAGGTAGCCCATCAACGCGATCTCGTAGTCGGTCACCAGCTTCGTGACCTGGGTGCCGCTCGACTTCACCGCGGCCACGGCCTTGTCCAGGAACTCCTGCCGCGCCGCCTGCCGGTCGTCGGGCGGCAGGTGGTGGCCGATGCCCTGCATGAATGTCGTGTACTCGCCGTCGATGCCGGCCAGCGTGCTCTCCAGGCTGCCGACCTCCTTGACGGCGCCGCCGGTCTGCCGGTCGAGGTCGCCGGCGACACCGGTGAGCACCTTGGCGATGGCGTTGAGGTGCTCCGGCGTCTGCCTGGTGCCCTTGACCTCGGCGTCGAAGTCGACCGGCGAGGAGCCGTTGACGGTGTAGCCCTCGCCGACGTAGGTCCGCGCCTGCTGCTTGGCCGCGTTGGAGTCGGCCATGTCGCCGCCGGCGCTGTAGAACACGGCGGCCAGCGTCTCGATCTGCGCCGGATCGCCGGCCTTGAGCTTGTCACGCAACGCCCAGGGGTCGACACCGGCCTGGGCCACCAGTTCAGCCTGTGAGAACGTCACGCGACACCTCCCTTCCCTGCTCCGACGTCACCGCGTCCTAAGTGGTTCCAACGCCGCGGCGACGGTCCCGTGCTCGAACCGGAAACCGGCCTCGACCAGGCGATCCGGTAACACCCTCAGGCTGTCCAGGGCGTCGCCGGCCACGCCGCCCAGCGCCAGCCGCAGCGACCAGCCCGGCGCCCGCAGCACCGCCGGGCGGCCGAGCGCGGACGCCAGAGCCCGGGTGAACTCGATGTTGCGGACCGGCTCGGGCGCGGTCACGTTGTACGGCCCCTGCGCGCCAGGCAGCTGCCGGATCGCCCGTACGGCGTCCACAAGGGAGATCCAGCTCCAGAACTGCCGGCCGGAGCCGAATCGAGCGCCGAGCCCGGCCCGGAAGAACGGCAGCAACTGCCCCAGCACGCCGCCCGCCTCGGACAGCACGAGGCCGAAACGCAGGTGGCACACGGGGATGTCGGCCACCGCCGCCGACTCCCACTCGCGCACCACGGAAGGCAGAAAGCCGGTGCCTCCAACAGAACTCTCGGTCAGCACCTCGTCGCTGCGATCGCCGTAGTAGCTCACGCCCGAGGCCGACAGCAGCGCCTTGGGCGGCCGCCGAGCCCGCGCGATCGCCGCCGCCAAAGAAGTGGTCGTATCAACCCGGCTGCGCAGAATGACTTCCCGGTACGAAGCCGTCCACCGCCGCGCCCCGATACCGGCCCCGGCCAGGTTCACCACCACATCGACGCCGTCGACGTCCTCCACCTGGCGTGGCAGCCGGACCACGGTGTGCCCGTCCCCCTCGTACGACTCACGCAGGGCAGTCCCGATCAGCCCGCTGGAGCCGGTGATCGCGACCTTCACGGCCGCACCACCGTGACCGCCAACGCGAACACGAAGGCCGCACCGACCAGCCCCGTCATGCACGACGCCAACAGCCGCAACCGACGGCGGTACCCGGCCAACTCCTCGCGGACGGCAAAAATCCGTGACGGCCAGTGCTGCCACGACACGTGCCAGAAGATCACCGCGGCGATCCCGTACAGCACCACGGAAACCGCGTACCACCAGCTGACGTCCACGGCCAAGGCCGCACCGGTCAACACCAGGGCCGCGATCAGGCCCACGACCTTCCACCGGTTGCCGTGGGCCAGCAACAGCAGGAACTCCTCCCGCTTCTCCTCGTCCGGGAAGAAGCGATCCACCTTGGGCTGCACCGCGGTCAGGCTGTAGCCCATCGCGCCCATCCAGATCGCGGCGAGCGTCAGGTGCAGCACGAGAAGCAGGTCAGTCATGGTGCGAGTCCAACCGGGCCAGCTGCACCGGAACCGCGCCCAGCCGGCGGTGCACCAACGTGCCGCGTCCGGCCGGCAGCCGAGTCGGCCGCACGCCGAACATCGTGCCCTCGTCGGGCGGCGCGCTGAGCACGACGGCCGGGAAGCTCAGCTCGCGCATCCGCCGCAGCACCGGCTCCAGCAGCGCCGACCCCGCGCCGCCGGCCTGCCGGGCCAGGTACAGGTGCAGCCCGATGTTGCGCGCCTGCGGCAGGAAGTCCAGCAGCGGCACCAGCGGGTTGCCGGCCGAGTTGGCCACCAGGTCGTAGTCATCGACGACGATGTGCACGTCGGGCCCGGTCCACCAGGACCGGTTGCGCAGCTGCTCGGGCGTGACATCGCTGTCGGGCAGGCGTTTCTGGAAGCCCTCCACCAGCCCCGCGACGATCTCCACGGTCTGCTGCGGCGTCGTGCCGTAGGCCAGCACCTCTTTGCCCTCGAACTCGCCGAGCATGGTCATCCGGTAGTCGATCAGCGCGATCTTCGCCGCCTTGGGCTCGCCGCGATCCACCACCTGGCGGGCGATGGCCCGCAGCGTCGAGGTCTTGCCCGACTCGCTGTCGCCGATCAGCACCAAACCCTGACCGGCCAACACGATCGGCTCCAGCCGCTGCCCTTCCACGCCAATGGTGATGCCGCGCCGGGTCGGTAGCTCGCCGAACTCGATCAGCCGCGGCAGTAGCCGGACCGCGGGCGCCGGCTGGCCGGTCCAGTTGTCGTTGATCTTGGCGATCAGGTCGGCGATGCCGACGGCCAGGTCGTCGGCGCTGCTGCGGCCGTCCACCCGGGGCACCGCGCTCAGGAAGTGCAGGCGCTCCCTGGTCACGCCGCGACCGGGCCGGTCGGCCGGCACGGCCTGCTGGGCCTTGCGGTCGATCTCCGAGTCCAGCGCGTCGCCCAGCTTGAGCTCGACCTTGGCGCCGATCAGGTCCCGCAGCCCCAGCCGCAGATCCAGCCAGCGGTTGGCGGTCAGCACCACGTGCACGCCGTAGGTCAGCGAGCGGCCGACCAGGTTGAGCAGGTACGCCTCCAGGTCCTCGTAGTCCTGGCGCAGCACCGACCAGCCGTCCACCACCAGGAAGACGTCGCCGAACGGGTCGTCGCCGACCTTGCCCTCGGCCCGCAGCCGGCGGTAGTCGGCCATGGTGTCCACGCCGAGCTCGCGGAACCGGGTCTCGCGGCGTTCCACCACCGCGCTGACCTCGGCCACGGTCCGCCGGACGACCTCGTTGTCCTGACGGCCGGCGACCCGGCCGACGTGCGGCAGGCCGGACATCGCGAACAGCGTGCCGCTGAAGTCCAGGCAGTACACCTGCACCTCGGCCGGGGTGTGCCGCAGCGCCAGCGCCGCGACCAGCGTGCGGACCATGGTCGACTTGCCCGACCGCGGCCCGCCGACGATCGCCACGTGGCCGCCGGAGCCGGCGAGGTCGATCAGCAGCGGGTCGCGCCGCTGGTGGTACGGCCGGTCCACGGTGCCCACCGGCACGGTCAGCGGGGCCAGCTCCGGCGCCGCGCCGAAGCCCCGCCCCGGCCGCACGGCCAGGCCCGGCAGCAGCGCGTCCAGCGTGTCGGGGGCGTCCAGCGGCGGCAGCCAGACCTGGTGGGCCGGGCTGCCCTGGCCGATCAGCTGGTCCACCATCACCGACAACATGGTCGGCCGGCTGGGGTTCTCCTCGTCCTCGTCGGCGTCGGCCGCCGCAACCTGCACGTTGTCCAGCCCGGCCGGCACCGGCAGCGAGCGCGCGGTGAACGGCCGGACGTCGCCCACGCCGAGCAGCGACTGCCCATCCCGATCTTCGCCGGAGTGGTAGGCGCCGGACACGTAGGCGGCGCGGAACCGTCGCAGCGTCGCGGTGTCGGTCTTGAGGAAGCCGTGCCCGGGCGCGTTGGGCAGGTCGTTGGCGTCCGGCACGCCGATGGCCGTGCGGCTCTCCTGCGCCGAGAACGTGCGCAGGCCGATCCGATACGACAGATGCGCCTCGAGCCCGCGCAGCCGGCCCTCGTCGAGCCGCTGCGAGGCCAGCAGCAGGTGCAGCCCGAGCGACCGGCCCAACCGTCCGATCTGGACGAACAGGTCGGCGAAGTCGGGTTTCTGGCTCAACAGCTCGGAGAACTCGTCGACCACGACGAACAGACTGGGCAGCGGCGGCAGGCCGGCCCCGTTCTGCCGGGCCCGCTCGTAGTCCCGCACCGACACCAGGTTGCCGGCGTCGCGCAGGATCTCCTGCCGGCGGTTCATCTCGCCGGACAGCGCCTCCTGCATCCGGTCCACAAGGGACAGATCGTCCTCGAGGTTGGTGATCACGGCGGCGACCTGCGGCAGGTGCCCCATCTTGGCGAAGGTCGCGCCGCCCTTGAAGTCCACCAGCACCAGGTTGAGCTGGTCCGGCGGATGGGTCGCGGCCATGCCCAGCACCAGCGTGCGCAGCAGCTCCGACTTGCCGGAGCCGGTCGCGCCGACGACCAGGCCGTGCGGGCCCATGCCGTCCTGCGCGGACTCCTTGATGTCCAGGTCCAGCACCATGCCGTCGGCGCTGATGCCGATCGGCACCCGCAGCCGGTCCCGCAGCGGGCGCGGCTTCCACAGCACTTCCAGGTCCATCGCGCCGGCGTCGGTGATGCCGAGCAGGCCGGGCAGCGTCTGGCTGGTGGTGGCCAGGTCGTCGGCGCCCGAGGTCACGTCGAGGCGATGGCCGCCCAGTTGTTGGGCCAGCGCCGCCGCCACCGGCGCCGGCATCGCGTCGGCCGTACCCAGCGCCTCCAGCCGGCTTCCGTTGCGTACGGCCAATTCACCGTCGTCGACGATCAGCTCAAGACCGTGCGTGCGGATCAGGTCGCCGGCCCGGCCGTCCAGGTCGACCACGGTCACCGCTTGCAGGCCGTCGTGGCCCAGCACGAGTTCGGTGCCGGCCACCAGGCCGCCGTCGATCACCACCAGCACGTGCGGGGCGTCCGGGTCCGGCTCGGCGGTGCGGTTGAAGCGGGGCCGACGGGTCAGTTCCACGCCCAGGCCGTCCTCCAGCGCCACCAGCGACGGGTTGATCATCCGTAGCGGGCCGGCGTAGTCCACCTCATCGGGATGGTGGCAGTGCGGCAGCCACTTGGCCCAGCCCCAGGCCGGGCCGTCCTGATCGGTCGTGCAGATCAGGATCCGCAGGTCCTGCGGCGGATGGAAGGTCGCGGCGTGCGCGATGAGCGAACGCACCACGGCCCGGGCGGCATCGCGGTCGCCGCCGATGCCGATGGCCGCGAACCGGCGCAGCGACACCTGCACCGGCAGGTCCGGCACCACCGTGTGGGTGCTGATGAAGCGCTTGAGAGCCAAGGCGGCCAACGGATCCAGGTCCTCGACCGGACCGGACTCGCCCGGCACCAGCTGCGTGGCCAGGTACTGCGGGCCGCGGCCGACCCGCACCACGCCGAAGTCCTCGTCGGCCGGTCGACGCTCCCACAACCGTTTGCTGGCCGCGACGGCCCACAGCTGCTCCGGGTCCGGCGCGCCCCAGCCCAGCGACTCGTGCTGCGCGGCCGCCGTCCGACGCACCTGCTGGCGCATCCGGCCCAGATAACGCAGGTAGTCCCGACGAATTTGCTGAGAGTCACCCTTCTGGGTGGATCTCGAGCGCAGCAGCGAGCCGGCGACCATCGCCAGCGAGGAGAACAGGAAGAAGGAGCCGGCCACGTAGGTGATCGGGTTGGCCGCCCCGCCGAGCAGATAGGCGACCGAGCCCAGGCCGCTCAACGCGGGCAACGCCGTCAGCCACACGTTTCCCGTGTCGGGTTTGGGCAGCTCCGGTGGCGGTTGCAGCAGGACGTCGCCGGCGGGCACCGTCGGCCGCGGCGCCCTGGGCGGCCGTCGGAACAGCGCAGTTGACACGACACCTCCCGATCGACGGATCTACTCTATGGGCTGCGTGGCAACGGCGTACTCCGTTTGGGGGAGAAGCGTGCAGGCAGAGACCGGGGCCTTTTGCCGTATCGCGGTGGCCGGCCCGCGTACCCGGGTCGACCTCGCGGTGCCGGCCGGCATTCCGCTGGCCCATCTGCTGCCGACCCTGCTGCGGCACGCCGCCGACGGCGGTGGCGACGACGGCGGGGTCGGCCATGGCGGCTGGGCCGTCAGCAAAACCGACGGCTCGCGGCTGGACGCCGCCCTGAGCCTGGCCGGCTCGGGGATCCACGACGGCGACGTGCTCGTGCTGCATGCGGCGCGGGACCGCACACCGCCGCCGCTGTACGACGACGTCGTCGAGGTGATCGGCGCGGGCGGCGTGCACACCGCGTGGGAGAGCGCCCAGACCCGGGTGGCCTGCGGGGTGGTGGCCGCCATCGCCGTGTTGTCGGCGACCGCTGCCGTGGCCGCGCACGGCGGTCTCGTCGGCGGTTATCTGGCGTTGGTGGCCGCGGTGTTGCTGCTGCTCGGCGGCGGCGCGCTGGCGCGGGCCTCCGGTGATCTCCAGGCCGGCATCCTGACGTCCGCGCTGGCCGCCCCGGTCGGGGCCGTCGGTGCCGACGTGCTGCTCGGCGGCGACTGGGGCCGTGGGCACCTGCTGCTGGCCAGCGCGGTGTTCCTGCTGGTCGCCGGGCTCGGACCGGTGGTCGTCGGTGGCGGCGACGCGGTGTTTGCGGCTGTGGGCGTAGTGGGGCTGTTCGGGCTGCTGGGCGGATTGGTGGCCGTGATCGCCGAGGTTGGGCCGGGACGGGCTGCCGGTGTCATCGCGCCGTTGGCGTTGGCCGTCACGACCGTCATGCCGACCTTCGCCCTGCGCGCCGCCCGGCTGCCGCGGCCCGTGTTGCCGCGCTCGGCCGAGGACCTGGCCGACCTGCCCGGCCAGGTGGAGTTGGAGCGGACCCAGCAGCGCGTTTCTCGGGCCCGGCAGCTGTTCACCGGGCTCATCGCGGGCTGCCATGCCGCCGTCGGCGTCGGAATCGCGCTGCTGGCCGCCGACGCGTCGCTGTGGTCGGCCGTGCTCGCCGCCGTGCTGACCATTCTCGTCGTGCTGCGCTCCCGGCTGTTCCGGGAACGGGCTCAGGTGTTGGCGCCCGTGGTAACCGTGGCGGCCGTTTTTGTCGCCGGCACCGGGGTTGCCATCGCGCACTTCGCTTCCGACACCACGGCCATGCTCGGCATCGCCGCTCCGGTGCTGGTCGGTCTGGCCCTGCTGGCCGGCTTGATCGGCGTGAGCAGCGGTCGCCGGCCGGCCAATCCCCGGCTGGTGCGGTTGCTCGACATGACCGAGACTTTTCTGCTGCTGGCCGTCGTGCCGTTGGTGCTGGCCGTCTGGGATGTGTACGCCGCTCTGATGAATCTGCACGCATGATGCGGGCCGCGGCCGCTGCCGTTCTGGTGGCCGGCCTTGTGGTCGTACCGGCGCCCATGGCCTTCGCCGCCTGCCAGCCGCCGCCCGCCGTCGGGCAGCCCATTCCCCCTGCTGCCGGCCGTGATCCCATGATCGACCGGCTCGGGCTGCCCCGCGTGAAGGATCTCAGCACCGGGGCCGGCGTCACCGTGGCCGTGGTCGATTCCGGTGTGGACAGTCGGCATCCCAAGCTCGCGCCGGCCGTCATCGGCGGTCTCGACCTCGCCGTCGTCAACGACCCTCGCATTTTCACCGAGTCGCCCGGCACTCCCGAGGACTGCCAGAACCACGGCACCATGATCGCCGGTCTCATCGCCGCCCGACCCCTGAACGACGACCGTGTCGTCGGCGTCGCCCCCGACGCCAAGATCGCCGCTATCCGCATGGTCGGCACCATCTCCGATCTGCCCGACCAGCTCATCGCCCAGGCCATCCGCGACGGCGCCGACCGTGGCTCGGTGTTGAACCTGTCATTCGCCCTCCCCGTCGACCGCCCGGCCGTCAAGGCCGCCGTGCAGTACGCCTTGTCCAAGGACGTCGTCGTGGTCGCCGCCGCCGGCAACGAGCAGCAGTCCCAGCCGGGCCAGACCTGGTATCCCGCCGCCTACGAAGGGGTGCTGGCCGTCGCCGCCGTTGACAACAACGGCGCTCCCATCGCCCAGTCCAACCAGGGCCCTTGGGTCGGCATCGCCGCCCCCGGCTCCGACCTCACCAGCACCGCCGCCGGCGGTAGCGGCTTCCTGACGCAGTCCGGCACCAGCTTCGCCACCGCCATCGTCTCCGGCGTCGCCGCCCTCGTCCGCTCTCGCTTCCCCGACCTCTCCGGCCCCGCCGTCGTGCGGCGCTTGACCAGCACCGCCGTCCCGGTCTCCGGCCACCGTGACGACAAGGTCGGCGCCGGCATCGTCGACCCCTTCGCCGCCCTCACCGCCCCCGTCACACCTTCGTCCACTTCGGACCGTGCCGGCTCCGTCGCCGTGCTCCCTCGGCCCGCCGAGGACGAAGGCTTCGGTCCCGTCCTGCGGACCGCCCTCGCCTGGGCCGGCGGTCTCGCCCTCGCCGGCCTGCTCGCCCTCGTCGGCGGCATCGCCTTCCGCCGCGCCGCGCACCGCCGTTGGCGCCCCGGCGGCCGTGACGACGTGCGGGAGAAGCCGGCAGCTCCTGAGCCGACGGAGGTCGAGCTGCTGTAGCTGTTCACCGCCCCGGCCCACGACGCACCACTGCACGCATCCCTCGCACACGGTCGCGGCGCAGATCGTCGACCTGGCCGGCCGACTAGTTCCCCCCAGGGAACTCCTTGGCCGCGGCAGTGGGATCCAAGGTCGGCCCGGCCGGCAGCAACGTCACGAACGGCAGCGGCACGTTCTTCGCGGCGGACGGGTCGAAGTGCAGGCGGGAAGCGGCGTCGGCGCCGGGGATGGGGAAGCGCTGCCCGGAGTCGGTGACCAAAGTGAGCACACCGTCCTGGCCGGCGGCGGAAGCGGCCTTGACCACCGCGCCGGAGCCGGCGGGGATCTTGACGGTGGTGACGTGACCGGCCTTGGTCGTGACGGAGGAAAGCCCGGCCGGAGAAGGCATCGAAGGGGGCAGGCTGACGGCGAGCGGCCAAGGAGCGTCGCCCGGGGACTGGCCGGGGGTGGTGCTGAGGCAGAGGGGCTGGTCGAGCTGCGGACCGACGGGCGTGGGAATGCGGTCGGGCCAGGTGTTGCTGCCGGGCGGCGAGGCGTTGGACTGAGGGGCGGACACGGCGACGTTGGGGTCGATCTGGTCGACCCGGCTGCCGGAGGCGGCGAGCAGGGCGTAGGTGAGCTCGGAAATGGGCGCGAGACCGTCGGGCTCGACGACGAAGAACTGGGACTGCACCCCGGTCTGTCGGGTCTGGATGACGTCGCCGACACCGACGCCGGAAGGCAGTGAAACGGTGGGACTACCGCCGGAGGTGACCCTCGGTTGGGTGATTTCCGCGCCCTCGGGCACGACGGCGAGCACCTCGGCGGGCAACCGCACGGTGGCGGCGCGTTGCAGGCCGAGCAGGGCCCGGGTGTTGCCGGTGAGCTTGTAGCGGCGGCCCTTGCTGATCAGCCACGTGCTGTCGTCGGACAGCTGGGCCAGCACACCGGCGGAGGAGTCCAGCACGCCCTGGCTGATGCTGGCGCCGATGAGCAGAGTGATCTGCGGCGGGGCCGAGATGGAGGCGGACTGCACGGTGCAGACGGTCCAGGCGCCGTTGGTGAGGTTGTCCTTGGACGGCAGCGAATCGGGCGCGTTGGGAATGCCGACGGGCAGCCCACGGGGCTTGCCGGCCAGTGCGGAACCGCGGACCTCGGTGAGTGAGCCACCGCCGACGAGCAGGGCGGACGAGAGGTTGAGAGCGGGGTGGACCTGGCCGTCGACGATGACGTAATGGTCACCGGTGCCGCTGACCGTCACGGCGCCGGAGCCGGGCAGCGCGGGACCGGAACCGCCGCCGAGGAAGCCGGCGATGCCGAAGCCGGCCATGAGCAGCACGGCGATGACCGTCCCACCGATGGTGGACCGGTTGAGCCGGCGGCGAGGATCGGTCACGGCCTCGTCGGCGCCGAGCATCAGGCTGGTGACCTGCCGCCTGCTCTCGTACGTGTAGGCCTCGACCTGATCTCGCGTGGTAACCATCGCTGCCCTCCCCAACTGGGCGTGCCGAGTCGGACTCTATCGGCATACTGCATCTGTGGCAGACAGTCCGGCACGCACGCGAGCCCGACGCCCGGGGCGGATCGGGCGGGCCCGATGGGTCGCGGCCGAGGCAGCCGTGGGCACGGCGGTGGCCGGCGTGGCGCTGATGGGCCCGTTCGGCATCGCCCTGATGGCGCTCGGCGGCCTCACGCTGGTAGGCGCTTTCCTTTTCTGGCAAGGGAAGTGGGCGACCGAGCACCTCGCGGCCCGGCTGCGCGCGCCCGCGCCGGCGACAAGAACCCAAGCGGCCGGGCCGGGTCTGGGCGTGATCCGGGAAGTGCTGCCCGACCTGCACGTGGTCGAGGTGACGGGCCGAGGCGCGGCGCCGCTGGGCGTGATCGGCGACGGCCAGGGCTTCGCGGCGGTGCTGGAGCTGGAGGTCGCCGGCAATCTGCGGCTGGACCTGGCGGCGCTGGCCGCGCAGGTGCGGGCCGACCCGGCGGAGCTGGCCGGCTTCCAGGTGCTGATCGAGCAGTTCCCGCTGCCGGCGCTGGACGTGACCGAGCGGTTCGGCCCGACGATGGTCTATCGCCGGCTGCCGACCACGGCGGTGCCGGTGCTGCGCCGGGTGTGGTTGGTGCTGCGCCACGAACCCCTGTGGGCGCCGGAGGCCACGGAGCGTCGCGGCGGCGGTGCGGCCGGCGCGCGCACGGCGTTGGTGGCTGCGGCCGCGCGCCTGCGGGTGCACCTGGTGGACAACGGATTCCAGGTCCACCTGCTGGGCCTGGCCGCGACGACGGAGCTGCTGGCCGGCGTCGGCGACCCGAGCCAGCAGGGCCGGTTCCACGCCGACGCCTGGCTCACGCAGGCCGGGGCGCACTGCTGCCTGGCGATCACGGGCGACTGGAGCAAGCTGCTGATGACGGCGGCGTCCATCGCCGCCGACCGCTGCGTGGTGTCGGTCGCCGTCGAACTTGACGGTCACTCGGCTGTGATCCGTTCGATCGCACGGCTGTTCGCGACCGACCAGAGCGCCGTCGCCAACGCCCGCGCGGCGCTGATCGCCACCGGGCTGGTCGAGCCATTGCCGAACAACCAGCCGGCCGGCGTCGTCGCCACCCTCCCGCTCGGCGGCGGGGCACGGGACCTGACCAGCGCGATTGGACTGGTACGAGGATGAGCTCACCGGACATCTCGGCGCTGCCGGCGCAACCGTGGCGGACGTTGGCCGACATCGACCTGTCCCTGCACGTGCCGGCGGCCGGCGTGCTGCTGGGGGCCGATCGCGGTGGCAACATCGCGTGCCTGCCGGCGATTCAGCCCCGCCCGGTGCGGATCGGCCTGGTCGACGGGGTCGGCGTGGCCCGACTCGTCGCCCACCGGCTGCTGGCCGTCGGCTGCCAGGTCACGGTCTACAGCCAGCGCCAGCCGGCGTGGCAGCGGCTGTGGACCAAGGTCGGCGGTCGGCGGATGACCTTCGCCCAGCGGTCGGCCCGCTGGCCCGGCGTGCCGGCCGGCCCACGGATGCCGCAGGCATTGGTGCTCGACGCGCCCGAGCCGCCGGCCAACTGGATCGGTGATGCCCCTTGGTGCACGGTCATCCACGTCGCCAACCGGGTGCCGACCCGCTCCGAGTTCTGGCGCGCGGCCGACGTCGTCGTGGTCTGCGGGCCCGGGCACGGCGAGGCCGTGCTGTCGCTGCGCAACCGCCCCGACGCCGCCCTGGCCGACGAGCTGCGGCCGGGAGAGGTCGCGTTGTGCGGCCGCGCCGGCACGACCATCGTCCGGCTCGACATCACGCCGGCCGAGATGGAGCTGGTGACCGAGGAGCCCGGCCCGTTCGGGCTGCCCCGCTAGCATGCGCGCCGAGCGGCTGGTGGCCCTGCTGTTCACCTTGTACAGCAAACGAAGCGCGACGGTCGCCGAGCTGGCCAAGGCCTTGGACGTCTCGGAGCGGACCATGCACCGGGACATCGCCGCGTTACGTGACGCGGGCGTTCCACTGTGGACCGAGCCCGGTCGGCACGGCGGCGTGCGGCTGGTCGACGGCTGGCGCACGCACCTGGACGGCCTGACCTCACGGGAAGCCGTGGCGATGTTCGCCATGGGCGTGCCGCAGGCGTTGGCCGAACTCGGCCTGGGCACGGCCATGTCCGCCGCCCACGCCAAACTCTTCGCCACCCTGCCGCCCGCGCTGCGTGAGCAGGCGCAGGCCCTGGCCCAGCGCTTCCACCTCGACGCCCCAGGCTGGTTCCGCCGGGCCGACGACGCCGAGCACCTCGCGGCCATCGCCAAGGCGGTGTGGGAGCAGCTCCGGATCGAGATCACGTACGGCCGCCGGGGAAAGACCGTGCGGCGGACCCTGCACCCGCTGGGCATCGTGCTCAAGGCCGGCGTCTGGTACCTGATCGCCGAGGTCGACGGCGATCTTCGCACCTACCGCGTGGCCCGGATCGACGCCGTCGACGAGACCGACCAGCGCTTCGACCGGCCGCCGGACTTCGACCTCGTCACCTGGTGGGAACGGTCGTCGGCGCAGTTCGAGCAGTCGCTGTGGACGGTGTCGGCGCAGATCCGGCTGAGCCCGGCCGGCGTCCGCGCCCTGCCGTCCGTGCTGGACGCCGCCGGCGTGCAGGCCCTGGAGCGGGCCGGGCCGCCGGCCGCGGACGGCTGGACCGACGTCACCGTGGAACTGGAGGAGCCGCACATCGCCGCCGTCCAGCTGATCCCGTTGGGCGACGAAGTGGAGGTGGTGGCGCCTCCCGCGGTCAGAGCTGCTTTCATGGCCATCGTGCAGCGAATGGCCGAGCGGCACCGATGACCGCGAACACGGACTTGGTGGCGAACAACGCCACCAAGTCCGCGTTCGTGTCACCTACCGATAGCCCGTGGCATCGGCCGGCTTGCCGGCGCCGACCACCTCCGCCATGTATCGCCAGCAATCGGGCCGGCTGCCGTCGACGTCGTCGAACCCGTAGATCCGGGCCAGCTGCCCGCTGTCCATGGTCTGGCCGGTGAAACGGTCCCTAGAAGGATCGCCGGCCAGCGCGGCGACACCGCGACCGACGAAGGTCGGCGATTCGGAGACGCAGAAGTGCGGCTCTCGGACGAGGGCGTCCCGCCAGTTCTCCTCCGTCACGCGATAGTGGTCGAGCATCGCCTCCGATCGCAGGTAACCCGGGGTCAAAGCCACGGCGGTGCAGTCGAATGCCTTGAGCTCGGCGGCTTGGCCGATGGCCATCTGGTGCGCGGCGGCCTTGGCCACGTAGAACGCGAGCGTGGTCCCCTCGCGGTACTGCGCGTTGTACTCGGCGGTGCCGTCGGTGAGCTCGACGACGAGCCCGCCGGGCCGGCGAATGACCAGCGGCAGCAGGAAATGGCTGGTGATCAGGTGCGCGTCGACACCGAGGCGGATCATCCGCAGGCTGCCGTCGAGCGGGTGCTCCCAGACGGGCTTGTCCCAGGTCATGAGGTTGTCGCCGCCCCACAGCCCGTCCACCAGAATGTCGAGCCGCCCCTGCTCACGGTCGATGCGGGCGGCCAGTTCCCGCACTTCGTCGGCTTCGAGGTGGTCGACCCGGATGGCGACGCCGGCGCCGCCGGCCTGCTCGATCAGCTCGACGGTGTCCTCGACGGTCTCGTCCCGGTCCACTTCGGACCGTTGCGTCCGGGTGGTCCGTCCGGTGACGTACACAAAAGCGCCGCGCCGCCCGAGTTCGACGGCGATGGCCCGGCTGGCGCCGCGGGTGCCGCCGGCGACCAGCGCGATCTTGCATGCAAGCTCGTCCATGCCAGCCACGCTGCCGGCGAACCCTGTCAGAACATGGCAGGGTTCACGCGGCCCGGCCCATGCCGTCGAGCAGGGCCCGGCGAAGGGCGTCCGGCGAGACGCCGGCATCGGCGATGATCTTCGCGGCCCGGCCCCGGCCGTCACGGAGAATGCCGAGCAGGATGTGTTCGGTGCCGATGGTGTTGCTGCCCAGGTGCACGGCCTCCCGCAGCGCCAGTCCCAGCACCTTCTTCACCCGGGGCGAGACGCCGACACGGCCGCGTCGACCGGCGGGCAGGGCTCGTCGCAAGGCATCGGACCCGAAGGTCTCGGTGATCCGGGAGAGAACGGCGTCCAGGTCGATCCCGACGGTCTTCAACGCGTCGGCATCCGCGGTCCCGAGCACTCCTGCGCCAGTCAGGGCCTCGGTGACCCGTTCTCTGGTCAACCCGGCGGCGACCAGGGCGTCGTGCGCCCCGCCGGGCTGCCAGGCCAGCGCGAGCAGCAGGTGCTCGGTGCCGAGATGCTTGTGCCCCAACGTCTGTGCCTCGTGCCGCGCCTGCACGACGGCTTCTCGAGCCGGGCGGCTGAACCGTTCGAACATCATTCCTCCTGACGGGTGGCGTACTTCTTGTGCACGGCCTGCTTGCTGACCTCGAGCGCGTCGGCGATCTCCTGCCACGACCAGTCCTGCCGCCGCGCGTTGCCGACTTGCAGCGCCTCCAACGTCTCTGCTAGCCGGCGCAAGGCGAGCGCGGCCCGCAGGCCGGTGCGCACATCGGCGCCACTGGCGGCGGCCGCGAGATCGTTCATGTCGGTCACGCCGTCAACCTTAGTTGACGAAAATGTCGCCGTCAACCAAGGTTGACAACTACGATGGGAAGCGTGACCGTCGCGGAGGGTGTGGTCGACCGCCTCATATACGTGGGGGCGGACGGCTACACGGTCGCGATCCTGACCACCGGCGAGCGCAGCGAGACGAAGATCGGCGGCACGGTGCTGCACGGTCTGCAGCCCGGCGAGACCGTCCGGGTCGACGGCGACTGGACGAACAGCGGCACGCTCAAGGTCGACGAGTGCGAGCGGGTGCTGCCGGCGACCGTGCACGCGATCCGCCGCTACCTCGGCTCGGGCCTGGTCAGGGGCATCGGCCGCAAGCTGGCCGACGCCATCGTCGACACCTTCGGCCCGGACACCCTGGACGTGATCGACCGCGAGCCGCGGCGGCTGATGGAGGTGCACCAGATCGGCCGGGACCGGATGGCGAAGATCATCGCCGCCTGGGCCGACCAGCGCGCGGTCCGCGAGGTGATGGTGTTCCTGCAGGGCGTCGGCGTCAGCCCGGCGCTGGCCGTGCGCATCCACCGCAAGCTGGGCGAGCAATCGCTGCACGTGGTGCGCAACGAGCCGTACCGGCTGGTCGAGGAGGTCTGGGGGATCGGCTTCGCCACCGCGGACACCATCGCGCTGGCCGCCGGCATCCCCGAGCAGAGCCCGGAACGCATGCAGGCCGCGGTGCTGCACACGTTGCTGCAGGCCAGAACCATGGGCGGTCACTGTTTCCTGCCGGTGACCGAGGTGCTCACCCACACGACTGCGATGGTGGCGCAGGACGAGGAGCTGATCCGGACCGCGCTGCATGCGTTGCGCCGCAGGAGAAAGGTCGTGCAGGAGCAGATCGGCGGCCGGGAGGTGGTCTTCTCGGCCCACCTGCACCAGCAGGAGACCATGTTGGCCGACAACGTGATGCGGCTGCTGGGCACGCCGTCCTCGCTACCGGGCAAGCCGAAGCTCGACAGCCCGGAGCTGGACGACACGCAGCGTCAGGCGTTGGAGATGGCCCTGACGAACACGGTGTCGATCCTGACCGGCGGCCCCGGCTGCGGCAAGAGCTTCACCGTGCGGCACATCGCGACGACGGCCAAGGCCGCCGGCGCGAAGATCACCCTGGCCGCGCCGACCGGCCGGGCCGCGCGACGGCTGTCCGAGCTGACCGGCATGCCGGCGATGACCGTGCACCGCATGCTGGGACGCAACGCCGAACCCGAGGACGACGGCGGCCTGTTCGACGTGAACGATCCGCTGGCGGCCGATCTGATCGTCATCGACGAGAGCTCGATGCTGGACGTCGGCCTGGCCGACGCGCTGGTCGACAAGATCCCGGCCGGCGCGCACCTGCTGCTGGTCGGCGACGTCGACCAGCTGCCGAGCGTCGGGCCCGGCTCGGTGCTGCGGGACCTCCTGGACGTGCCGGACATTCCGCGCACGCACCTGACCCGCGTCTACCGGCAGGGCGCCGGCAGCGGCATCACCGCCAACGCCGTGAGCGTGCGGGACGGTGTCGTGCCGGTCAACAATCCCGAGTTCTGGTTCGTGCCGGCCGAGGAGCCCAAGGACATCGCCGAGACCGTCGTCGACATCGCCACCCGGCGGCTGCCCGCCGCGTACGGCATCGAGCCGAACAAGGTGCAGGTGCTGTGCCCTGGCCGGGCCCGCGACGTCGGTGCGCTCCACATCGGACGGTTGTTGCAGGACGTGCTGAACCCGCACCGCGAGGGCGATCCCCAGTACTGGTCCGACGACCGCGCCTTCCGCGTCGGCGACCGGGTGATGCCCATCCGCAACAACTACGACAAGGGCCGCAACGGCGTCTTCAACGGCACCGCCGGCACCGTGACCGCGCTGTCCCTTGAGGACCGGCTGCTGGAGGTCACGCTGGAGGACGGCGAGGCCGTCGAGTACGACTTCGACGAGCTGGAGGAGCTCGCCCACGGCTACGCCATCACCGTGCACCGGTCGCAGGGCAGCGAGTACCCGTACGTCGTGGTGCCGCTCAGCACCAGCGCCGGCATGCTCCTGCTGCGCCGGAACCTGTTGTACACGGCGATCACCCGGGCCAAGGCCATGGTCGTGCTGGTCGGCCAGCCGAAGGCGCTGCGGATCGCCGTCGAGCAGACCGGCGGTCGGCGGAACACCGCGTTGACCTGGCGTTTCACCGGCGAGGACCTGGCCGCGGGCGTGTTGCCGCCGCTACGCGAGGACCACGGCCAGGTGGCCGCGTTCTGAGCGGAAACCGGACTGTGAGCGTGCCTGTGCTGGGGTTAGAGGCGGGCGCGGATCTCCGCGGCCTGGGTGTCTTCGTCCTCGCCGCGGGCCTCCAAGATCGCCAGGGCCTGGGTCCACGCCTGGCGGGCCTCATCGGCACGGCCGACGTCGGACAGGAGTTGGGCGTAGGCGCTGAGGGCGGCGACCTCGGCGACGGAGTCGCCGCACTGACGGGCGGCGTTGGTGGCGCCGACGAAGTCGGTCAGGGCGGCGTCGAAGGAGCCCAGGGTCTGGTGGATCTCGGCGGAGCGGGTGAGCATCTGGGCGACCCCGGGCAGGCTGCCCAACGAGGTCATGATCGACGCGGCCTCGCCGAAGGCGACCAGGGCCTCCTCGTACGAGCCGAGGGCGGCCTGCATGTCGCCGAGCACGCCGAGCAGCAGGGCCCGGCCCTCGTCGTTGGCCGTCTCGGCGAAGAGCTCGACGGCGGCCTCGGAGTAGTCCTTGGCCTCGGCGATCTCGCCGCGGTCGATGGCCAGCAGCGCCGAGCCGGCGAGCGACCAGGCCAGCCCGGGCCGGTCGCCGCAGCGCTCCCGCAGCCGGCGGCCCAGCGCGTAGTACTCGGCGGAATCGGCGTGCGAGCCCATCCGCCGATAGCCCTCCGCCAGGTTGGTGGCGACCCAACCGTGGGCGTAGTCGTTGCCCTCGGAGGCTTCCAGGGCGAGCTTGTGGCTGGCGATCCACGCGCCCCACGGCTGCACCAGCAGCAGGTAGCTCCACAGCTCCAGCGGCAGATGCCAGGCCACCTCGCGCTGCCCGTGCCGAAGGGCCAGCCGCAGCACGGGAATCACGTTCGGCAACTCGGCCTGGCACCACGCGAGGGCGTCCTGTTCGGACACGAACCCCGGCGGATCGATGTCCGGCAGCGCCGGGGCGACCACCAGCGGGTTGTCCCGGTACGGCGCGATCACTTTGCCGGCGGCCGAGTAGCCGTGCAGGTACCAGCTGGCCAGCCGGGCCACCGCGGCGTCGGCCTCGGGGTCGGCGAAGGCCAGCTCGGCGGCGTAGTCGGCGACGAGGTCGTGGAACCGCCAGTGCCCACGCCGGGGGTTGTGGATCAGGTGCGCGGCGGCCAGCCGGTCGAGGAACCGCCGGGCGGCGCCGACCCGGACGCCGGTCAGCGCGGCCGCGGCGGCGACGCTGAGATAAGGCCCCCGGTGCAGCCCGAGCAGCCGGAACATCCGCGCGCTGCCGGCATCGAGCCGCCCGTACGACCAGGAGATGATCGTCCGCGCGGGTGTGGCGTCGGCGACGTCCAACGCGTCCAGACGGGAGTCGTCGAGCTCGGCCAGCAGCTCGTCCAGTTCGGACGACGCGACCCGCTCGGCGGCGATCCGCCGCGCCAGCGGCAGGTGCCCGCAGCGTCGCGCCAGCTCGGCGAGGCCGTCCTCGGACACCGAACCCCGGTGGCCGATGATCGTGGCCAGCAGCCGCACCGACTCGGCGGCGGCCATCGGCGCGACGGTGATGCGCGCGGCCCCGGTGCGCATGGACAGCCCGGACAGCCGGTCCCGGCTGGTGACCACGACCGCGCAGCCGCCGGCCCCGGGCAGCAGGTGCAGCAGCTGGTCGGAGTCGGCCGCGTTGTCCAGCACGAGCAGCGTCCTGGTCGGGGCCAGCGCCGACCGCAGCAGGCTGGCCCGCTGCTCCAGCCGGGCCGGCAGGTTCTCCACCCCCAACGACGTCAGCAGCTCCTCCAGCACGTCCGACGGCGCGGCCGGGTCGTTGGCGGAGTGCCCTCGCAGGTCGGTGTAGAGCTGCCCGCCGGGGTAGTCGTGCGCGATGGCGTGGGCGAACCGCAGGGCCAGTGCCGTCTTGCCGGCCCCGGGCGGCCCGTCGACCGTCACCACGATCGGGCCGCCGGTGTCGGCGAACTCCCGCACGGCCGACGCCAGCGCGGCCAACTCGAGATCCCGCCCGACGAACCGGGCCGGCGCGGCCGGCAGCTGGGCCGGCGACCGGACCAAGGCCCGGCGGGCCAGCTGGATCAACTGACCCTCGGCCCCCAGTGCACTGTCCAGTGCACGTGCATGCTGCTCGGTCGGCCGTCGACGGCCGTTCTCCAGCCGGGACAGCAGCGACTTGTCGTAGCGGACCACGACCGCGAGGTCGGTCAACGACCAGCCCAGCGCCTCCCGGCGGGTGCGCACGGCGTGGCCGAAGCCCTCGCCGATCTGCTCCCGGGTCGCCATTGGCCCACTCTCCCGCATCGACTCGTTGCGCCCAACAGGTGCGATGTGAACGCTATCGGCGAGAAGTTTGGCAAGATCCCACTGTGGCAGCGAAACAGACCACCCGTGAGCTGCGCCGACGCAACCGTTCGGCGCTGCTGTCCCGGCTGTACCTCCAGGGCCGGGGCAGCCGCCTCGAACTGGTGGACTCCTCCGGGCTGAGCTCGTCGACGGTGAGCAACGTGATCTCCGATCTGATCGCGGACGGCGTGGTCGAGGAGGCCGGCTCGGCCGAGTCCGAGGGCGGCCGGCCGCGCACGGTGCTCCAGATCCGTCGGGACTACGGGCACGTGATCGGCGTCGACATCGGGGAGACGCATATCGAGGTCGGTCTGTTCGACTGCGCGCTGAACACGGTGGCGACGGCGACCTATCCGATGGACGGCAACCTGGAGCCCTCGCACGTGGCCGAGCTGATCCTGGCCGGGATCAACGAGGTGGTGAGCACCTCCGAGGTGTCGATCCTGGGCGTCGGCATCGGCGTGCCGGGCTCGGTCGACGGCGACGAGCTGGTGCACGCGCCGACGTTCGGGTGGCGCGGCGTGCCGCTGGCCAAGATGCTGACCGACGGCGTGAACGCTCCCCTGTACGTCGACAACTGCGCCCGCACGCTGGGCCAGGCGGAAATGTGGCGGGGCGCCGGCCGCGGCTCGACGCGGGCGGTGATCGCGCTGCTGGGCGTGGGCGTCGGGGCGGCGCTGGCCGTGGAATCGGACTCCTACCAGGGCGTTTCCAGCTCGACCACGGAGTGGGGCCACACCGTGGTGCACGCCGGCGGGCTGGCCTGCCGCTGCGGCTCGCGGGGCTGCCTCGAGGCGTACATCGGGGCCGAGGGCATCCTCGATCGCTACCTGGCGCTGCCGGGCAGCGAGCCGTTCGCGGCGCAGGACACCGAGGCCCGCATGCGGGAGCTGGCCGCTCGGGCGGAGCGTCCGGGGCCGGCGGCCGAGACCATGGCGACCACCGCCGAGTACCTGGGCATCGGCATCGCCAACCTGATCAACCTGGTGACGCCGGACCGGGTGGTGCTGTCGGGCTGGGTGAGCCTGTCCATCGGGCACAGCATCCTGGACGCCGTGCAGGACGCGGCGGCCCGGCACACGCTGAGCTACCTGCGCGACGGGACCCGGATCGAGCTGGGCCAGCTCGGCCCGGAGGCGGTCGCGCTGGGCGCGGCCACGCTGCCGGTGACGCGCTTCCTGGCCAACGGGGGCTGACCCGAAACAGAGTATTGACCCCTCGTTCATCCGCGACTTACCTTAAGACATGGATAAAGTCGCGGACGGGCTGCTCTACGTCGGTGGATCGTTCTGTGCGGCCGAGTCGGGCAGAACCGCGCCGGTGTACGAGAAGGCGACCGGGGCCCGGATCGGCAGCTACGCGCTGGGCGCGGCGGTCGACGTGGACAAGTCCGTGGCCGCCGCCCGCGCCGCACAGCCGGCCTGGGCCGCGCTGGCCGGCGCCGAACGCGCCGCTTACCTGCGCAAGTTCGCCGACTACCTCCAGGCCAACTACGACGACCTGGTCGAGCAGAGCATCCGCGAGACCGGCGGCGTCCGCTACAAGGCCGAGGACGAGGTCGGCACCAGCATCCGCCAGCTGGCCATCTCGGCCGTGCAGGCGACGCAGACCGCCGGCGACATCCTCCAGCCGTACAAGGCGGGCAAGCTGTCCCTGTCCCGGGCGGTGCCGCTGGGCGTGGTCGGCCTGATCACGCCGTGGAACTACCCGATGAACCTGGCCATGCGCGCGGTCGCGCCGGCGCTGGCCTTCGGCAACACCGTGGTGCTCAAGCCGGCCGAGCTGACCCCGTTCATCGGCGGCCTCGCGCTGGCCCAGGCGGCCGACGCGGCCGGCTTCCCGCCCGGCGTGTTCAACGTGGTCACCGGCGACGGCCCGGACGCCGGCAAGCCGCTGTCCGAGCACCGCGGCCTGGACCTGATGGACTTCACCGGCTCCCGCGAGGTCGGCCTGCAGATCGCCGCCGTCGCCGCCGTCGACCTGCGCAACATCCGGCTGGAACTGGGCGGCAGCAATGCTTTTGTCGTCCTCGACGACGCCGACGTCGAGCTGGCCGCGTCCTGCGCGATGATCGCTTCGTACGAGTTCCAGGGCCAGACCTGCATCAGCGCCAGCCGGCACATCGTGCAGCGCGCGGTGGCCGACGCCTACCTGGACGCCCTGGTGGCGCGGGCGGCCAAGCTGCGCGTGGGCGACCCGATGGACCCGGAGACCGACCTCGGCCCGCTGATCAGCGAGCGGCAGCGCGACCGGGTGCACCAGAAGATCGTGCAGCCGTCGATCGACATGGGCGCGAAGGTGTTGACCGGCGCGGAGTACGACGGCCTGTTCTACCGGCCGACCGTGCTCACCGACGTCACCCCGCAGATGCCGGCGTTCAGCGAGGAGATCTTCGGCCCGGTCGTCCCGGTGACGGTCGTGGACACCGAGGAAGAGGCCATCGCCATCACCAACGGCCTGCCGATGCTGATGAACTCCGTGTTCTCCAAGGACATCGTGCGCGGCATGGACGTGGCCGAGCGGCTGCAGGCCGGCGAGGTGCACGTGAACGACGCGCATGCCCGCCACGGCGCGGAGAACCAGATGCCCGGCTTCACCAAGCGGCAGTGGATCGGCGTGCAGCGCACACCGCTGTCCATTCCGGACTGGGCGGGCCGCCGGTGAGGAAGGCGCTGGTGGTCCGCGGCGGCTGGGAGGGGCACAGTCCGGTCCAGGCGACCGAGATGTTCCTTCCCGGCCTGGTCGATGCCGGCTTCGACGTGGAGATCGCCGAGGATCTGGGCGTCTACACCGACGCCCGCAAGCTCGGCGCCACCGACCTGATCCTGCAGTGCTGGTCGATGGGCAGGCTGACGCCGGAGCAGTGCGACGGCCTGGTGTCGGCGGTGCGCAGCGGCACGGGTTTCGCCGGCTGGCACGGCGGTGTGGTGGCGACCTTTCAGGACAGTCCGGACTATCTGCGGATGGTCGGCGGTTTGTTCCTGTACCACCCGCCGGAGTTTCTGGACTACGAGGTGCGGATCTCCCGGTCGCAGTCGGACCATCCGATCGTCGCCGGCCTGCCGGACTTCACCGTGCACACCGAGCAGTACTGGATGCTCAGCGATTCGCTGAACACGGTCCTGGCCACCACCGAGTTCGGGCCGCCGGAGCAGCCCGTGACGATGCCGGTGGCCTGGACGAGGAACTGGGGCGCAGGAAGGATCTTCTTCTCCGCGATCGGGCACCGCACCGAGGACCTGTGGGATCCGGCGGTGTACACATTGACCCATCGCGGTCTGGTCTGGGCGAGCCGACAGGCAGTACCAAGAGACTGAGCGGAGACAGGGCTATGCGGAGTCAGTGGCGACTCGCCGGCGCTTTGGTGACCGGCGCTCTGCTTGTGACCGGCTGCGGTGGTGGCGGAGGCGACCAGCAGGCCGCGGACAGCAAGGTCAGCCTGACCTTCTGGGACTGGGATCCCAACATGGACAAGGTGGTGGACATCTGGAACCAGGCCCACCCCGACATCCATGTCACGCTGTCCAATCCGGCCGGTGGCGACCAGTTGGTCAGCAAGATGATCACCGCCCACGAAGCCGGCAACGGACCGGACATCGCCAAGGTGGAGTACCAGTCGCTGCCGGCGCTGGTGGCCAAGGGCGTGGTCGCCGACATCACCCAGTACACCGGCGACGCGGCCAAGGACTTCGACGACACCACGTTGAAGGCGACCAGGTTCGAGGGCAAGGTCTACGGCGTGCCCCAGGACGTGGCACCGCTGATGTTGTTCTACCGCACCGACATCTTCGACCAGAACGGTCTGAAGGTGCCGACCACCTGGGACGAGTTCAAGCAGACCGCTCAGCAGCTGCACGACAAGGCCCCGTCGGTGGCCATGACCAACTTCGACGCCGCCGACCCGGGCTGGATCACCGGCCTGATGCAGCAGGGCGGCGCCGACTGGTGGTCGGCCAGCGGCACCACCTGGAAGGTGGCGATCAACAGCGCCCAGTCCAAGAAGGTCGCCGACTACTGGCAGGGCCTGGTCGACGCCGGCACCGTGGCCAAGAACCCGTCGTTCTCGCCGCAGTGGAACAAACAGATGAACGAGGGCCAGATCGCCACCTGGATCTCCGGCGCGTGGGCCCCGGCGCAGCTGGGCGGCATCGCCCCCAACACCAAGGGCAAGTGGGCGGTGGCGCCGCTGCCGGCGTGGACCGCGGGCGACCGGACCACCGGCATCTGGGGCGGCTCGGCCACCACGGTCACCGCCGACTCCAAGCACGCCGCCCAGGCGGCGCAGTTCGCGGCCTGGCTCAACACCGATGACAAGGCCGTCACCGCCCAGATCCAGAACATCAACGTCTACCCGGCGGCCACCTCCGGCCGGTCGCTGCCGATCCTGGCCCAGCCGCCGGCCTTCTTCCCCAACCAGGCCAACTACTACGACCTTGTCAAGCAGGCGGCGCCGAGCTCGCGCAGCTTCTCCATCTGGGGCCCGAACGTGACGGTGACCTTCAGCGGCTACACCGACAAGTTCGGCGCGGCGCTGCAGAACAACACCTCGTTCGCCGCCGCGCTGGACGACATCCAGAACGCGACCGTGGCGGACATGAAGAAGCTCGGGTTCACGGTCAGCTGATGGCCGCGCGCAACCGGGCCAAGCTGCCCTACCTGCTCATCCTCCCAGCAGTCGCGCTGCTCACGCTTTTTGTGGTGGCGCCCGGCGTCTACGCCCTCGTGCTGAGTTTCCAGGCGCGCAAGGTGACAGGCGGGCTGCTGGGAGGCAGCAGCAAGCTGGTCTTCGTCGGCCTGGACAACTACGGCCTGGCGCTGGCCGATCCGGAGCTGTGGTCGAGCATCGCGCGCATGGTGTTGGTGGCGCTGCTGTTCATTCCGGCCACCGTCGGCTTCGCGCTGCTGTTCGCCCTGCTGCTGGACGTGCCGCGGGTCAAGCTGGCCCGCAGCACCCGGCTGGCCATCTTCCTGCCGTACGCGGTGCCGGGCGTGATCGCCTCGCTGATGTGGGGCTTCATGTACCTGCCGGCGACCAGTCCCATCGGCGGCGACCACATCGACTTCTTCGGCTCCACCACGGTGTTCTTCTCGGTGGCCAACGTGGCGGTGTGGGGCTCGGTCGGCTTCAACATGATCGTCATCTTCACGGCGCTGCGGGCGCTGCCGTCCGAGCTGTACGAGGCGGCGCGCATCGACGGCTGCTCCGAGCTGCGGATGGCCCTGCGCATCAAGGTTCCGCTGGTGCTGCCGGCGATCGCCATGTGCACGCTGTTCACGGCACTGGCCTCGTTGCAGCTGTTCAACGAGCCCAACACGTTGCGGCCGCTGTCCAACGCCGTCTCCTCGACGTGGGTGCCGCTGATGAAGATCTACCAGGACGCGTTCGTCGACTCCGACGTGAACAAGGCCGCGGCCACCTCGGTGCTGTTCGTGATCGCCGCGCTCGCGGTGTCGTTCGTGGCCTCCCGGACCGTATCGAGGGTGAACCGTTGACTGCGTCCATCAACTCGGTCCGGGTCCGAATCCTGCCCACCGCCGCCCTCGTGCTGGGCGCGATCTACTGCATCGTGCCGACGCTGTGGATCCTCATCGCGTCCACCAAATCCAAGACGGACCTGTTCTCCACGGCCACGTACCTGCCGTCGTTCGGCGCCGGCATCTGGCACAACATCGTGGACCTGTCGACCTACCAGAACGGCGTCTTCTGGCGCTGGATGCTCAACAGCTTCGGCTACGCGCTGGTCGGCGGCGTCGCCGCGTCGCTGGTGTCGGCCGCCTGCGGCTACGCGATCGCGATGTACGAGTTCCGCGGCCGCAAGGTCGTGTTCAACGTGATCCTGGCCTGCGTGCTGCTGCCGCAGATCGTGCTGGCCATTCCGCAGTACCTGCTGCTGTCCAACGTTGGCCTGACCGACAGCTATCTCGGCGTGCTGCTGCCGCAGCTGTTCAACCCGTACGGCATCTACCTGTGCCGCATCTACGCGGCGTCCTCGGTGCCGCAGTCGCTGCTGGAGGCCGGCCGGATCGACGGGGCCACGGAGTGGAAGCTGTTCGGATCCGTCGGACTGCGGCTGATGGGACCCGGCCTGATCACCGTGTTCCTGTTGCAGTTCATCGCCATCTGGAACAACTTCCTGCTGCCCTTCGTGATGGTGAACTCCGACGACAAGTTCCCGTTGACGGTCGGGTTGTACAGCCTGCTGCGACACGGGGCCGCGGAGGCGTCGCTGTACTCGCTGGTGATCACCGGCACCTTGTTGTCGGTGCTGCCGGTGATCGCACTGTTCCTTTCGCTGCAACGCTACTGGCGGCTCGATCTGGTGACCGGCGCGCTCAAG
>DASWRQ010000339.1:0-48659 GCA_036403095.1 Kutzneria sp.
GGTGGACCCGCGTTTCCCTCACCGGTCCTGGTAGTACGGGTTCTCCGTGACGCCTTCGCCGGTGTTCTCGTCGTAGCGGTAGACCTTGCGGCCCTGGATGAACACCTGGAGCGCCCGGGACATCACGTCCAACGGATCACCGCTCCAGATCACGACATCGCCGTCCAGGCCGGGCCGGAGCGAGCCGACGCGGTCGTCGAGGCCGAGGATGCGGGCCGGGTTGGCGGTGATCGCGCGCAGCGCGGTGTCGCTGTCCAGGCCCTCCTTCACCGCCAGCGTCGCCTGGTGCACCAGGAAGTGGATGGGCACCACCGGGTGGTCGGTCATGATCGCCAGCTCCACGCCGGCCCGGGCCAGGATGCCGGGGTTGCGCAGCGAGCGGTTGCGCAGCTCCACCTTGGACCGGCTGGTGAACAGCGGGCCGATGATCACCGGGATGTTCTTCTCCGCCACCAGGTCGGCGATCAGGTGGGCCTCGGTGCCGTGGTTGATGACCAGCCGGTAGCCGAACTCCTCGGACAGCCGGATCGCGGTGGCCACGTCGTCGGCGCGGTGCGTGTGCTGGCACCACGGCAGCTCGCCGTCGAGCACCTTGACCAGGATCTCGTTGTCGGCGTCCCGCTCGAACGGCTTGTGCTCGGCCGCCGCGTGGTCGCGGCGGACCTTGTAGTCCTGGGCCTTGGTCAGCGCCGCGCGGATCACCGCGGCCACGCCGAGCCGGGTGCTCGGGGTGACCTTCTTGTCGCCGTACACCCGCTTGGGGTTCTCGCCCAGCGCGCTCTTCACGCTGACCGGCTCGCGCAGCACCATCTCGTCCACGGTGCGGCCCCAGCACTTCACGGCGACGGTCTGGCCGCCGATCGGGTTGCCGGAGCCGGGCTTGATCACCGCGGTGGTGACGCCCCCGGACAGCGCGTCGGCGAAGGCCAGGTCGGCCGGGTTGATGCCGTCCAGCGCGCGGAACCGGGCGCCGACCGGGTCGGTCATCTCATTGGTGTCCTCGCCGGCCCAGCCCTCGGCCTCCTCGGACACGCCGAGGTGCCCGTGGGCCTCGACGAAGCCGGGCAGCACCCAGGAGCCGGCCGCGTCGACCACCTCGACCTCGTCGGGCACGTCGACGTCGGCATCCGGGCCGACGGCGGCGATCCGCCCGTCGATGATCAGGACTGTCCCGCCGTCGATGGGTTCGCCGTCGACCGGCACCACGTATCCGCCTGTGATCGCCACGTTCATGGTTCGCAATGCTAACGGTCTCGGGCGGGTGAACCAGAGTTACCTAGGTAGCAGGCCCCACCGGGCCGACCAGGCCTCACCAGGCGCGATCGTGATGAGGTCGATGCCCGAGTTGAGCGCGTCCGGCGGGCAGGTCATCGGCTCGATCGCGACGGCCCGGCCGCGGCCGAGGAAGTCGTTGGGCGTGTACACCTGCACCCAGCGGAACGCCGGGTCGGCCCACACCTCGACGCCGCCGTCCGGACCGGTCAGCCGGTGCCGGATCAGGCCGTCCGCGCCGGGCTCGCAGCCGCCGAACGCGTCGTCCAGGTTGACGCCCCGCAGCGAGGTCGGCTTGCTGAGGTCCAGGATGGACCCGGCCAGCGGCGTCTGCGGGCCGTCCGGGGTCATGGTCTCGGCGCTCAGCGGCAGGGCCGTGGTCGCGGCCAGCTGGAGCGTGCAGTCGTCGGTCGCGGACCGCCCGGCCCTCGGGTACGGGTGCATGCCCACACCGAACGGCACCGGCCGGTCACCCACGTTGGCGACGCCGTGCGTGACGGTCAGACCGTGCGCGTCGAGCGCGTAGCTGATCGTCACCCGCAGCGGCACCGGCCAGCCCGGCTGGGCCGGCACGTCGGTGCCCAACGAGATCAGCGAGCCGGTGTGGTTGATCACCTGCCAGGGCAGCTTGCGCACGAAGCCGTGGATGGCGTTGCCGCGCTCGGGCTCGGTCAGCTCCAGCTGCTCGGTGCCGCCCTCGAACGGCCATCGGCCGCCGCGCACGCGGTTCGGCCAGGGCACGAGCACCGCGCCCGAGCCCATCGGCGGATGGGTGTCGTCGGGGTAGCTCTCGACGTAGTCGACACCGGAGACCGCGTAAGCCCGCAGGCTCGCGCCTATCTCGGTGACGACCGCGCGCGCGTGGCCGTAGGTGATCTCGAACTGGGCGCCTGTGGGACCGCTCACCCGTGCGAGCTTAGAGGTCCGACGCGGGAAGTCGTAACGATCGGCTCACCGATCGGGGCCGAACTCAACACGGTTCGGCTTCACCCGACCGGCGTATCTAGGGTTGTGCCCGTGGCGATCAGCATTGTGGACGCACCGACGAACCTGGGCCTGCGCCCACCTGCGCCCGGAGTAGTGCCCGGCTGTGCGAAGGCGCCCGCGGCGCTGCGCGAGGCCGGCCTGCTCAACCGGCTCGCCGCCGCCGACGCCGGCGGGCTCGTCGCCCCGCGCTACGACCTGGGCGGCTGGCAGCCCGGGGACGGTGTCTTCCACGCCTCGCAGATCGCCTCGTACTCCCGCCGCATCGCCGACCGCGTCGCCGGCCTGATCGGCCACACCTTCCCGCTCGTGCTCGGCGGGGACTGCTCCGTGCTGCTCGGCACCGGCCTCGCGCTGCGGGAGCGGGCCATGGCCGAGGGCCGTCGCTACGGCCTGGCCTTCATCGACGGGCACAGCGACTTCCGGCACCCCGGCAACTCGTCGTCCATCGGCGCGGCGGCCGGCGAGGACCTCGCGCTGGCCACCGGTCGGGGCCAGACCGACGTCGCCGCCCGGCTGTTCGACGACGCCGACGTGGTCGTGCTGGGCATCCGTGAGGACGACGAGGGCCGGGCCGAGCTGGCCTCGGCCGGTATCGGGCACCGCACCGCGCTGGAGATCCGCAAGGCCGGCGCGGCCGAGTCGGCCGAGTGGGCCCGGCGGCGGCTGGACGAGCTGGACGGTTTCTGGGTGCACCTGGACGTCGACGTGCTGGACCCGGCCGTGATGCCCTGCGTGGACTCCCCCGACCCGGATGGTCTGGAACACGCCGAGTTGGCCGAACTGCTGGCCGGTCTGACCGTGGCGCCGGGCTGCCTCGGTGTCGAGGTGACGGTGTTCGACCCGGATCTGGACCCGGCCGGCGCCTACGCCAAGGCGTTGGTCGACACGCTCGCGAGGGGCCTGGCACCGAGAGTTTCCTGATATGGCAGGCGGGGTGGCCGCCGAAGCAACCACCCCGCCTGTCACTACCTGGGCCCGCTGGTGAACATTCCGTACTCACAGCCGATGAACGCGCCCCACACACTGAAATTCTTGACGACCAGGCCGATTGCTTTCAGCACCTTCGTGATCCCCTTCTCGGCCAGTGCGCTCGGTGCACTGAACGCGCCGCCCGAGATGCAGGCCCAGGCCTCCTGGCCGAAGTCGCCCCAGCGGACATTGCCCCACCGGCCGTTGTTCGACGGGCAGCCGACCGGGTAAGCGCCGCCACCACCGCAGTAGTTGGCGCCACCGCCACCACCGTCGCCGCAGGTGCCTGCACCCATGGCGTAGTAGCAGCCACCGCCGCCGGAGGCGCCACCACCGCCACCGCCGTAGTGGTGCACGACACGGTGCACCACCCGATGGCGCGCCCGGTGGACCACCCGCCGGTGCACCACGCGGTGTCGCACGTAGTGCCGCCGGGTATGCCGGTACCGGCTGCGGGTGCCGTCCAGGTCCGTCGCGTTGATCGGGTTGGCGTTGACGTAGTCGTAGTCGTTGGCCGAACCGCCCTCGACCGGGTCGACCGACAGGAACCGGCCCACCCCCGGCAGATAGGGCCGAGCGCCCATCTCCACCAACGCCAGCGCACCGGCGTGCTCGTACGGCCGCTGGTTCTGGCCCAACCACCCGTAGTCCATCTTGCCCGGCTGGTTGTCCGGCACCGCCTGCGGATCGACGGCCCCGGAAGTGCTCAGCGCCTCACCGAACGGGGTGTAGTACCGCAGGTCCCCGCTCTGCTTGCCGGCCGAGTCCAGCGTCAGCACGAGGTCGCCACGCACCGACGGGGCGTCCCACGTGTTCGATCCGCCCTGAACGGTGTACAGCACGCCACCCGGCAGGCCGATCGAGGTGCTGAGCACCTTCTTCGTGCCGTCCATGGTCAGGTCGGCGCTGTCCCCGTCACCGGAGTAGCCGTACAGCGCGACACCGTTGGAGTCGCCGGACCTGGCGTCCCGGCGCACGATCCGGTTGGTGGTGTCCCGCACGTAGCTCACGTCCGCGACCTGGTTGGGGTCGCTGCTCTTCGTGCTGGCCGTCAGGTGTCGGTCGGCCGAGTCGTAGCCGAGGAACGTGGTGGCGCCCCCGGACACGAACTGCGTGGTGTTGCCGTGGCTGTCGTACGTGAAGCCGGTCATCGCGTTGGCTCCGACGGTGGCCAGCAGCCGGTCGGCGGCGTCGTAGCAGTAGTCGGTCTCTGCGGTGCCGCTGCCGGTCTGGTCCAGCAGCCGCATCCGGTTGGTGTTGAGACCGGCGTTCGCCTGCGTGCCGGTCGGGCACGCCGACGATGCCGTCGAGGTGAAGTCGTACGTGTAGTGGTGCCCGGTCACGTACGCCTCGGTGAGCCGTCCCGCCGTGTCGTAGCTGTAGTTCGCGCCGTCCGGTCGGGGATCGACGTAGTTGAGCGCCTCGTCGACGATGGTGCCGGCGGTCGACCGGGTCACCGCCGAGACGACGTCCTTCCCGTCCGAGGTGTGCCACTGCAACGAGGTGGTCTCGCCGGCGCCGTTCTTGTTGACGGCGGCCAGCTTCGCGCCGTTGGCATAGTCCACTGAGGACAGTTCGCCGGCGTTGTCGTAGTGGCTCGTGGCCAGCACCGTCGACCCCAGCTGGGTGGTGAGCACCCGGCCGGCGTCGTCGTAGGTAAGGGTGGTGACCTGCGGCTGGTCCGCCGAGTTGGGCGGCGTGACCGTGCTGGTCGACGGACGACCCGCCGCGTCGTAACCGGTGTCGGTCTTCACGCCGTTCGCGTCCGTGTAGGACACCGTGCGCCCCAACAGGTCCACGGTGGTCGTGACGGTGCCGGTGTAGTCCGATACCGACGACGTCAGCGGATCCCCGTTGACCGCGTAGTTGTACGTGACGGTCCGCGCGCCCACGGTCGGGTTGGCCGGGAACGTCTGCTGCGCGGTGCGCCCACGGGCGTCGTAGCTCGTGCAGATCCAGTCGCCGCTGGTCGCCTTGGCCACCACACGGCCGGACGCGTCGTACACCTGCTCGTCGGTGCGGGCGCCACCGGTCGCCGGGGTCGCCGACGTGGTGAGCTTGGCCATGCCGCCCTGGTTCACCGCGGCGCTGCCGGCGACGCAGGGGTTCGCCCTGGTCTCGGTGTCGCCGTAGTACGCGTAGGTGGTCTTCGCGCCGGTCGGCATGGTCTTGCTGGTGCGCCGCAGATATCCGCTGCCGAGCGGCTCGTAGCCGTCGACGCCGCCCAGGTTGAGCCCGGCCGGGTCGACCGCCGTCTTCGTGGCCAGCCCGTACATGGCCTCCACGTTGCCGTCGCCGTAGCTGGTGGCGGTGCGGTGCTCCGGAACGCCGCGGTCGTCCGACTCGACGCTGCCGGTCGGCAGGTCGTAACGCGGGCTGAGCTGCGTGCCCGGCACCGCCTGCTGCACTCCGGACGGCGTCGTCCAGTCCATCTCCAGCTGCGCGCCCTGGTCGAAGTCGTAGTACTCGACCCGGATCCGCTTCACCGAGTTCGCCGCGTCGCTGTGCACGGTGGCGGTGCGCCAGGCCGAGGTGTTGCGCCAGTCGTCGACGACGATCTGGTCGTCCACCCACACCCGGATGCCGTCATCGGCCAGCAACCGGAGCGTGTAGTCGCCGGCCTGCGGGAAGGTGATCTCACCGGTGGCCCGCAGCGAGTAGTGGTCCGCGGGGATGCCGGTGGTCGGCGCGGCCGTGCCCCAGTTGCGGACCAGGCTGCCGTCGGCGACGCCGATGCCGGTGGTGAACACCTTCGGCGCACCGGTCAGGCTGTCGTTGTCGTACCAGGCCACCGCCAGGCCGTTGAGGCCCTGGTCGTAGTCGGTGTGCGTGTGCGGAACGCCCCACTGGCACGTCGTAGGCAGCTGCCCGTTGAAGCAGCTTGCCGGCGCGGGACCGTAGGTGTCGGTCTCGCGGTCGGCGCGGTCGTACACCGTGGTCGACACCCGGCCCGCGGCGTCGGTGCTGGTGAGCGCCTGGTCCTTGGGGCTCCACGTCTGCGCGTTGACCTTGCCGGTGGCGTCGGTCGAGGTCAGCGCCCGGTCGGCGTCGTCGTAGGTGACCTTGCCGGCGAACCCGGTCGCCGGCGACAACCCGGTGACATCCATGAAGGTCTGCCGGTTGGCCGGGTCGTAGCGGTAACCGCGCGCCGCCCGCGCCGCGCCCAGCTTCGGCGCCGGACCGGTGATCGAGGTGGCCTTCGCCTTGCCGGTCGCGGTGTCGTACGCGATGTCGGTCAGGTAGTCCGGTCCGCGGCGGTGCGTGGGGTCGGCGGCGATCCAGTCGTTGACCAGCGGCTGCCGCATGATGGACAGCTGCCCGGTGGTGTTGTAGCCGTAGTCGCTGACCTCTGATCCCGGGTCCTCGATCCGGGACAGCCGGCCACCCGTGTACCACAGCCGGGTCTCCGTGCCGTCCCAATAGGACACTCGGCACAGCATCTGCGCCGGCGGCGTCGCATCCGCGCCCTGCGGCGGCGTCGCGCCGCCGTAGCAGTCGTCACCGGCGCGGTTGTAGTGCAGCACCTGGGCGCGGCCGCCGACCGGGTCCTTGATCTGCACCAACCGGGACGGCGTGCCGCCGTCATAGATGTTCTGCAGCGCGGCCGGCTTGCGCGAGTCGGCGCTCGCGGTCTGCGCGCCGAGCTTGCCGTCCGCCCGGAAGGAGAACACCTCCGTGCCCTCGGTCAGCACGACCAGGCCGTTGGTGTCCAACGTGAGCAGGCCGTCCTCACCGGCCGGCGCGGTGTAGCCGCCGGTGCTCTTCTTCGTCCACGTGTGCTTGGCGCCGGTCGAGTCGGTCAGCACCACGTTCTGGTCGGTCACCTGCGCGGTGGTGTAGGTGACGCCGGAGCCGTCCAGGTCCGCGGACAGCGTCCAGCCCGGCGGCAGGGCCGGCACATCGTTGGAGTACAGCCAGTCCGCGGGCACGATCTGCGCCGGCACCGTGGTGCCGTCGGACGTGCGGGCGAACAGCCGCATCATCGCGTTGCCGGTGATCTCCTGCAGCTCCACCTTGATCGGCACCCGCTGGCCGGCGGTGAGGGACACCCCGGTCGCCGCCGCCCAGTTCAGGTCGCTGCCGCTGCTCGTGGTGTAGACCTGGTTGTTGTTGACCCAGATCTGCGCCGCGTCGTCGTGCACGCCGGCGAACTGGTAGGTGCCGGTGGCGGGCGCCTGGAAGTAGCCCTCCCAGCGGACCACGAAGTAGTCCGGCGTGAGCGCCGGCGGGAACGGCGAGTTGGCGGCCCAGTCCACGTTCACCTGTGGCTCGGTGCGCACCAGCACGGGCTGCTGGCTCGGGTTGATGATGCCGTTGTGGCTGAGGTCGTTGAAGTACGAGGCGCGCAGGCCCTTCGGGTCGACCTGCTGCGAGTTGTACGTGAACGTGAGCCCGGCGCTGCCGCCGACGGTGGCGAAGGACGGCGTGGCCTCGGCTACGGACAGGTTGCCGTTGGCCAGGTTCACCGTCGCGCCGCCGTAGTTGTCCACAGGGGACGGTCCGTGGTCGCCGATGCGCTGGTCGACCTTGAGGTGCCCGATCCACGACGGCGTCACCTTGGTGATGCCGGAGTAGGCGGCGGCGTGCCAGGTGTAGGCCACGCCGTCCTGCAACACGCCCGACGGCACCGTCCAGGTCGGCGAGTCCAGGCAGCCGGAGTCCACCACGACGCCCGACTCGGCGTCCGCGCCGGTGGCGACCCGGAAGCAGTACTTCACCTTGTCGCCGTCGGAGTCGCTGACCGGGTTCACGGCCAGCGTGGGGGTCAGCGAGGTGAGCACGCTGCCGTCCGCGGGCGAGGCGAGCGTCGGCGCGGGCGGCGCGGTGCCGGTGTCCACGGTGAGTGTGGCGTTGAGGTGCTTGTAGCTCCACACGCCCGGGTCCTCGCCGCCGGTGAGGATGAACGCCACGTTGTTGTCCCGGGCGTCGACGCGGCCACGCAGGTAGTTGGTCAGATTCGGGTTGGTGAAGCTGCCCACGTCGCCGACCAGTGCGCTGCCCAGGTACTCCCCGAGGGCATTGAAGTTGCGGTCGGTGGCGTGCCACAGGCCGCTGCTCCAGGTCTTGATGGAGCCGGTGGTGTCGCTCTGGCGGTCCACGTCCAGCTTCGCGCCGACCACGGTCTTGCCCCACAGCGACGAGTAGTCGATGTAGAACCAGCTCCGGTTGTAGGTGTCGCCGCCGTTGAGGCTGTTGCCGATGCGCAGGCCGCAGTTGGCGCAGGTGTAGCCGTCACTGCGGTACGCGTGTGACTCCCCGACGCCGAAGGCGAAGGTGGGGTCCACGGTCACCGGGTAGACGCGCTTGGCGTCGTGCAGCCACTTCTCGTCGACGGAAACGGTCAGCCACCACGCGCTGCCGGCGCGCTCCAGACCGTAGGCGCCGCCCGTGACCGCCGGCGCCTTGTCACCGCCGCCCGCAGAGTCCCACGTCTCCACCGGCGGGATGACCAGCTTGGCCTCGCCGTGCGCGTCGGTCAGCCGCACCTCGCCGGAGGGGTCCACGGCCGGGGTGAGGTCGCCGGCGTCGAGGCGGAACCGCCACGACGAGGTGGCCGGCGGCTTCTTCAGCTTGATGGTCTCCTTGACCTGGCCGGACGTCACCTCGTAGCCGAGGTCGGTGCTCGGCGCCACGTCCGCGTAGCTGACGCCGTCGCCGGCGACCTTGGCCGCGGCCGGCGCCGCCCGGTCGAGGCCGAGGGACACCGCGTGGCCGTCGGCCACCACCCGCAGCACGGCCGGGTCCGTCGCGTTGCCGGCCATCGACGGGGTGAGGGGGTTGCGGGCGGCCGTGGCCCGCTTGCTGGCGTTGTCCACGGTCAGCGCGGTGTTCACCGGCGTCCAGGTGCCGTCGGCCAGCTCTATGTTCAGCGGCTTGGTGGACTGCCGCACGCTGTGGGTGCCGTCCGGGTTGAGGTACTCCTCGGTGTACGTGGAACGAGAGATGATCTTCGAGCGCTTCGGGTCGAAGTGGCTCTCACCGGCCTTGGCCATCGGCGTGAAGTCCGCCTTCGGCGCGGGCCGAGCCGCCGGCGTCGAGGCCGGCGCGGTCGGCAGCACCGGCACCGACCGCGGATCAACGGCCGGCCGAGCGGCCGCCGCGGCGGCCGCCGGTGGCAGCACCGCCTCCGCCGACGTGATGCCGAGCACGGCCACGGTGGCGACAACCACCCCGCCGACCCGCGCGCGGGTCCAGACGCGTCTGGGCGCGTCGGAACGAACAGGTTTCACCGAACCCCCCTCATTTTGTCGCACATGCGTACGACAAAGGGAAGGTAAGGTAGGTGTGAAGCCGGACCATTGAGAAAAGATGGAATCCGAGGTCAGTCGGCTGTTCGGGCCCGGTAGCGCCACATCGCCGGCAGCAGCACCGCGGCGATGGCGATGGCGATCAGCACGGCGACACCGCCGCCGGAGACGGCCACGGTAGTGCCGACCGCGGCGCCGACGGTGCCGTGCAGCACGTCGGCCAGCCGGGGGCCGCCGGCGACGACAACGGTGAAGACGCCCTGCATCCGTCCGCGCATCTCGTCGGTGGCGGCGGACTGCAGGATCGCCCCGCGGAACACCATGCTGACCATGTCGGCCGCGCCGGCCAGGGCCAGGAACACCACGGCCAGCCAGAGCGAGGACGACAAGCCGAGCCCGATGATCGCCACGCCCCAGACGGCCACGGCCGCCCACACCGCGACGCCGTGCCGGG
Source organism: Kutzneria sp. (assembly GCA_036403095.1). Classification (GTDB taxonomy): domain Bacteria; phylum Actinomycetota; class Actinomycetes; order Mycobacteriales; family Pseudonocardiaceae; genus Kutzneria. Next base: position 9,931 of record DASWRQ010000339.1, read on the forward strand.
TGATCCGGGACAGCCAGCCGGAGACCAGCCCGAACAGCAGCGCCCCGAGCGGGATGGCGGCGAACAGCCAGCCCAACGCCGGCCCGCCGCCGGCCGGGTCGTGGAACGTGCGCTCGGCCATCTCCGGGAACAGCGCCCGCGGCATGCCGAACACCATGGCCACGATGTCGGCCACGAACGAGCCCAGCAACACGCCTTTTGTTGCCAGGTAACGGAATCCGTCGATCACGGCGCGCACGCCCGCGGTGCGGCGGACGCCGTCGAGGGGCGGCATCGCGGGCAGCCGGAACACGGCCCACAGCGTGGCGGTGAGGCCGACGGCGTCGATCAGGTACAGCGTGGACAGGCCCAGCACGGGGATCAGCGAGCCGGCCAGCATCGGGCCGAGCACCGCGCCGAAGGATTGCACGGTGGAGCCAAGCGCGTTGGCCGACGGCAGCAACTCGATGGGCACCAGCCGGGCGATCGACGCGCTGCGGGCCGGCATGTTGACCGCGAAGAACGCCTGCTGGAGGCCGAGCAGCACGAGCACCACGGTCACCGAGCCCATGCCGGAAAGCGCTTGCAGCCACAGCAGGACGGAGACGACGGCGATGCCGGTGTTGGTGATCAGCAGCAGTGTGCGCCGATCCATCACGTCGGCGACGGCGCCGCCCCACAGGCCGAACACCAGCAGCGGCACGAGAGCCACCGCGCCGGCCACGCCGACGTAGGCGGACGAGCCGGTGAGGTCGTAGACCTGCTTGGGCACCGCGACCGCGGTCAACTGGCTGCCGATGGCGGTGACCACCGTGGACAGCCACAGTCGGCGGTAGGCCACGACCTTGAGCGGCCGCGTGTCCAGGACCAGTTTGGCCAGCGCGCCCCGTTTGGAACGCGTCGGAGTGGTGTCAGCAGCCGTCACAGGTCGTTAGTTTAGGATAACTAACGACCTGTGCGGGTGTGATTCTCTACGGCGCCAGCCGCTCGAGCTGCCAGGAGTCGCCGACCAGGTGGAAGCGCAGGCGGTCGTGCATGCGGTCCTGCCGGCCCTGCCAGAACTCGACCATCTCCGGCCGGATCCGCCAGCCGCCCCAGTGCGGCGGCACCGGTACTCGCTCGGCGTCGGCGAACTGCCGGTTGATGTTGGCCAGCGCGCTGTCCAGCACGGTCCGGTCGCGCACCACCCGGGACTGCGGCGAGGCCCACGAGCCCAGCTGCGACCCGCGCGGACGGCTGCGCCAGTACTCGGCGGTCTCGGCCGGGTCCACCTTCTCCACGGTGCCGCGCACGGTGGCCTGCCGCTGCATGGCCAGCCACGGGAAGGTGGCCGACGCGTAGCGGGTGGCCCGCAGGTCGTGGCTCTTGTTGGAGGTGTAGTTCGTGTAGAAGACCAGCCCGCGCGCGTCCAGGCCCTTGGCCAACACGGTCCGTGACGACGGCCGGCCCTCGGGGTCGGCGGTGGCCAGCACCATCGCGTTCGGCTCGGCCAGGCCGGCCCGCGTCGCCTCGTCCAGCCACCGCCCCAGCTGCTCGTGCCAGGTGCCGGCTAGGTCCTGCTCGGTCATCGAGCCCTGCTCGTAGGACACGCGCATCGCAGGGAGCGCGATGTTGGTCTCGGACTGGGTTTCCGGCATAGCGGCCTCCGCGCGGAAGAGCACTCGTGGTACCAACCGTGTTCGTCGGAAGGTACGGGTTTTGTCGCGAAACCGGAACCGCCCGCGAGGTGACGGTGAACACCCGGCGAAGTGATCACGAACGGGAATTGGCCACCCAGCGGTTCTGCATCGTAAAAGTGATCCATTCAGAAGCCGTGTCCACTGTGGAAAGACGGCCCCGAGCTGGCGGTCACGGGGGCAGCGAGTCCCGGATGAGCAGCCACGGCCGCGGCCAGCCGCCGCTGCGCGGTGACCGCGTCGCCGGCCAGCGCCGTGGCCAGCGAACCGCCCCGGGCCAGCGGGGCCAGCGACCACCACTGGTCACTGTGCGCAACGGCCGGATCCTCGCCCCAGACCAGCAGCTCGGTGGCCAGCACGCGATGCCCGGCCAGGTAGGCGGCGCTGGCCGTCAGCGCCGGGTCGCCGATGTCGATGCGCTGCCGCAGCAGCGGCGTTTCGCCCCGTACGACCTCGACGGTGCTGTCCAGGTTCCCCGGCGACTCGCCGACCCGCCCGAGCACCAGCACTTCCCGCTGCCGCAACCGGGCCGAATCGGCCAGCCGCGCCGTGAACAGCGAGCTGTGTGCCGCCCGCGACGTGACAACCGTCGGTTCGGGAAGGAACTCCACGCTCGCGTTGACATCGATGTCGAAATGGACGTGAGCACGACTTCGCTCACCACGGTGCCCGGGCAGCGCGAGCGTGGCGGCGATGCCGCGAAGTTGGAGGTGCGCGCCGGGACCGACGCACACCTCCAGTGAGAGGTCGTCGCCGCCGAGGGGTGCGGTGGCGGAGCTCACCAGGTGCACGACGGCGGTGCCGGCGCCGCGCCGCAGCAGACTTCGTTGCGGCAGCAAGGTCAGCGGCGCGGCCGAGCACAGGTCCGACAGGACGGTGCGGCCGTCGCGGAACTCGGCCGAGAGCCGGGCGCGGGCCCGCATCAGGCCAGCTGCTTGCGCACCCAGTCGGCCACCTCGGGCGCGTCCGGGGTGCGGGTGAGCGACTGCGTGATCACCGGCAGCCGATGGTTGCGCATCCGGTGCGCGTCGCTGGTCATCACGTCCAGGTCGGCGCCGACCAGCTCGGCCAGGTCGATTTTGTTGATCACCAGCAGGTCCGCGGTGGTGACGCCCGGACCGCCCTTGCGCGGCACCTTGTCGCCACCGGCCACGTCCACCACAAAAACCTGCCGGTCGACCAGGCCGCGGCTGAAGGTGGCGGTCAGGTTGTCCCCGCCGCTCTCGATGATCACGAGGTCGAGACCGGGGAACCGCTCCTCCAACGCCTCCACGGCGTCCAGGTTGGCGCTGATGTCGTCGCGGATCGCGGTGTGCGGGCAGCAGCCGGTCTGCACGGCCTCGATCCGCGCCGGGTCGAGCACGCCGGCCCGCCGCAGGAAGTCGGCGTCCTCGGTGGTGTAGATGTCGTTGGTCACCACGGCGAGTTCGATCTCCTCGCCGAGCGCCCGGCACAGGGCCGCCACCAGCGCGGTCTTGCCGCTGCCGACCGGGCCGCCGATGCCGATGCGGACCGCGCGGCCCTCGGCCGGGACGGGCGAGTGGTGGTCGTGCACGGTGAACATGGGGTCGAACGACACCGGGTGCTCGTGGTCAGCTGACAAAGAGACGCACCTCCTGCTGGTGGATCCGGGCGTGGGAGTCGGCGAACAGGTCCAGCGCGGGCGCGCCCGGCATGGGCAGGCCCTTGACCGCCTCGTCGACGACGTCGGACAGCCGCATCCGGGCCACGATCGCGTTGACCTGGAACGGATCGAGCCCGAGCAGCCGCACCGCCGCGCCGGCCGGGCCGCTGACCGACAGGTAGGCGGCGCACTCGGCTGCCTCCTCTCGTGTCCCGCCGGCGACCTGCACGAGCGCGCCGATGGCAATGGCGTGGTGGGGCTGGGAAAGCTCCGTCAACCGCGGCGACGGCCAGGCCACCCGGCCGGCCCGCAGCGTGCTCTTGCCCTGTGCCCGCGAGGACGCCCGCTGGGCCGGCGACGGTGTCCGGGCGTCGAGTTCCATGTCCAAAGTGGACCAGCCGCCGTCGACCGCGGCCGCGGCGAAGGCCGCCGCCACGAGACCGTTGGTGTGCAGCCGGCCGTGCAGGAATGACTCCAGGCTGCGTTCGTCGGTGATCAGCCCGCGTGCGGCCGCCTCCTCGACGCCGCCGGAGTGCGCGTGCCCGCCGCCCGGGAACCGGGAATCGGCCAGCACGAGCAGGACGGCCGACATCAGAACAGGAAATAGCGTTGGGACATGGGCAGTTCCGACACGGGATGGGGCTCGACCAGCTCGCCGTCCACGTGCACGGCGAAGCTGTCCGGATCGACCGTCACGCGCGGCAGCGTGTCGTTGCGGATCATGTCCGCCTTGCCGCGCCTTCTGGTGTCCGCCACCGGCAGCAAAGCCCGTGACAGCCCCAGCCTCTCGGCCAGCCCGTCGTCGATCGCCGCCTGCGACACGAAATGCACGCTGCTCGCGGCCGCGACCCTCGGCGCCGCACCGAACATCGGCCGGGCCAGCACCGGCTGCGGCGTCGGGATGGACGCGTTGGCGTCGCCCATCGCCGCCCACGCCGCGAAGCCGCCCTTGAGCACCATGTGCGGCCGCACGCCGAAGAACTTGGGCTCCCACAACACCAGATCGGCCAGCTTGCCGACCTCCACCGATCCGACCTCGTGGTCGATGCCGTGGGCGATGGCCGGGTTGATCGTGTACTTGGCGACGTAGCGCTGGGCCCGCTCGTTATCGCCCAGGATGCCCCGACGCTCCTTCATCACGTGCGCGGTCTGCCAGGTCCGGATGATCACCTCGCCGATCCGGCCCATGGCCTGCGAGTCCGAGCTGATCATCGAGATGGCCCCGATGTCGTGCAGCAGGTCCTCGGCGGCGATGGTGGTCGGCCGGATCCGGCTCTCCGCGAAGGCCAGGTCCTCCGGCACCGACGGATTGAGATGGTGGCAGACCACCAGCATGTCCAGATGCTCGTCGAGGGTGTTCACGGTGTGCGGCCTGGTCGGATTCGTCGACGACGGCAGCACGTTCGGCTCGCCGACCACCTTGATGATGTCCGGCGCGTGGCCGCCGCCGGCACCCTCGGTGTGATAGGCGTTGATCGACCGCCCGCCGATCGCGTCCACAGTGGACTCGACAAAACCGGCCTCGTTCAAGGTGTCCGTGTGGATCGCCACCTGCACACCGGAAGCGTCGGCCACCCGCAGCGCCGAGTCGATCACCGCCGGCGTGGTGCCCCAGTCCTCGTGCAGCTTGAAGCCGCCGGCGCCGCCGCGCAACTGCTCCCAGAGCCCTTCCTCGCCGACGGTGTTTCCCTTGCCCAACAACAGCACGTTGACCGGTTGGTAGTCCATCGCGGCCAGCATCCGGGCCAGGTTCCACGATCCCGGCGTCACCGTGGTCGCCTTCGTGCCCTCGGCCGGACCGGTGCCGCCGCCGATCAGCGTGGTCAGCCCGGCGGCCAGCGCCTGGTCCACCAGCTGCGGGCAGATGAAGTGCACGTGGCAGTCGATGCCGCCGGCGGTGAGGATCTTGCCGTTGCCGGCCACGATCTCCGTGGACGGGCCGATGACCAGCGCCGGGTCGACGCCGTCCATGGTGTCCGGGTTGCCGGCCTTGCCGATGCCGACGATGCGCCCGTCGCGGATGCCGATGTCCGCCTTGACCACGCCCCAGTGGTCCAGGATCACCGCGCCCGTGATCACGACATCCGGCGCGCCCTCGGCCCGGGTGGCCATGCCCTGGCCCATGGACTCGCGGATCACCTTGCCGCCGCCGAAAACCACCTCGTCGCCGGAGCCGGCGCCGCGGCTGCGGTCCGCGGTGACCTGGATGAACAGGTTGGTGTCGGCCAGCCGGATCTGGTCGCCCGTGGTCGGGCCGAACAGTTCCGCGTACCGGTGCCGGTCGATGCTCGTCACAGTTCCCCCGACCATTCCTTGCGCAGCCCCGGAACCACCCGGCGGCCGGCGATCGGCACCAGCGTCACCTCGCGCTCGATGCCCGGCTCGAACCGCACGGAGGTGCCCGCCGGCACGTCCAAACGCTTGCCCCAGGCCGCTTTCCGGTCGAACTCCAGCCCCGGATTGGCCGCCGCGAAGTGGTAGTGCGAGCCGACCTGCACCGGCCGGTCGGCCGCGTTGACCACGGTCAGCACGGTCCGCTCACGTCCGGGATTCAGCTCGACCGGCTCGTCGCCGGGAACGATCTCGCCTGGAATCATGGCTGCCTCACGGGATCGGGTCATGCACGGTGACCAGCTTCGTGCCGTCCGGGAAGGTGGCCTCCACCTGCACGGAATCCAGCATCTCCGGAATGCCCGGCTGGACCTGGTCGCGGCGCAGCACCTGGCGGCCGCTGGCCATCAGCGCCGACACGGTCTCGCCGTCCCGCGCGCCCTCCAGCACGTGGTCGGTGATCAGCGCGACCACCTCCGGGTAGTTCAGCGGCACGCCGCGGTCCAGCCGTCGCCTCGCCACGTCCGCCGCGACGTGGACCAGCAGCTTGTCCCGCTCGTGCGGCGTCAGGTGCATGGCAGAAGATCTAACACGGGGTGACCGTGAAGTGGCGACCGCAACATGATGTTTACCTGCGATTGCCGATCAGCCGCGCGAGGTGCAGGGTTGCGCGCATGGAGGACGGATTCCGCCCAGGACTCGAAGGTGTTGTCGCTTTTCGCACCGAGATCGCCGAACCCGACCGCGACGGCGGCGCGCTGCGCTACCGCGGCGTGGACATCGAGGATCTCGCCGGACGGGTGACGTTCGGCAATGTGTGGGCGCTGCTGGTCGACGGCCGGTTCGGGCCCGGGCTGCCGCCGGCCGAGCCGTTCCCGATCCCCGTGCACACCGGTGACGTCCGGGTCGACGTGCAGGCCGCGCTGGCCATGCTCGCGCCGATCTGGGGCTACCAGCCGCTGCTCGACATCACCGACGAGCAGGCCCGCGACCAGCTCGCCCGTGCCTCCGTGATGGCGCTGTCCTACGTCGCCCAGTCCGCCCGCGGCATCGGCCGGCCCGCCGTGTCGCAGCGGCGGATCGACGAGTCCGCCACCGTCACCGAGCGGTTCATGACGCGGTGGCGCGGCGATCCCGATCCCGCCCACGTCAAGGCCATCGACGCCTACTTCGTGTCCGCCGCCGAGCACGGCATGAACGCCTCCACCTTCACCGCCCGGGTCATCGCCTCCACCGGCGCCGACGTCGCCGCGTCCATGTCCGGGGCCATCGGCGCGATGTCCGGGCCGCTGCACGGCGGCGCTCCCGCCCGCGTGCTGCCCATGATCGAGGAGGTCGAACGGGTCGGCGACGCCAAGGCCGTCGTCGCCGGCATCCTCGACCGCGGCGACCGGCTGATGGGCTTCGGGCACCGCGTCTACCGCGCCGAGGACCCTCGCGCCCGGGTGCTCCGCCGCACCTGCCGTGAACTCGGCGCCGCCCGCTACGAGGTCGCCAACGCCTTGGAGCAGGCGGCCCTGGCCGAGCTCCGCTCCCGCCGCCCCGACCGCGCGATCGAGACCAACGTCGAGTTCTGGGCCGCGGTGATCCTCGACTTCGCCGAGGTCCCGCCGCACATGATGCCGGCGATGTTCACCTGCGCCCGCACCGCCGGCTGGTGCGCCCACATCCTCGAGCAGAAGCGCACCGGCCGCCTCGTCCGCCCCTCCGCCCACTACATCGGCCCCGCCCCACGTCAACCCGAGGACGTCGAAGGCTGGACCACCATCGCCCACGCCTGACTCCCGACTTTCGCTACGTGAGTGGCTCATTTCGCTTCCAGGGCCACCTAAGCCACTCAGGTGGCCCCTCAGAGGGCACATGAGTGGCTCATGTGCGAAAACGGTGCGCCCGATCGAGTGAACGGGTCGGGCGGAACCACTCTCTGAGGTGGAGTTTGGCCGCGCTCTCACCGGATAGCCTCCGGGAATGCGGGAGGGGAGGGCCGCCGCCAGGGCCGCGGAGGCGGCGGAGGCCGAGCGGCTGGCGGCGCTGATCCCGGAGGAACGGGCGCAGTACCTGGTGGAGGCCGCGGAGAGCTGGGCGGCGGCGGGTTGCCCTGACCGGGCGGGCGCGCTGTTCGAGCGGGCGCTGGCGGACGGCGGCCCGGTGGTGGGGGACGCGAGGACGTACTACGCGGGCTTCCTGTTCGACACAGGCTGCCCGGAACGGGCCCTGCGGACCCTGGCCGAGCTGCGCGGTTCCGACGACCCGTTCGCCTTCGTGAGCGCGGGCGAGGTGATGGAGGAAGCGGCGGACCTGGACGGGGCGCTGAGCTGGTTCACGAACGGCCTGCGGCGCTTCTACCGGGACTTCGGTTCGAGGGACGCCGTGCAGGACCCGACGCTGATGCAGCTGCTGACCAACCGGCAGCGGGTGCGCCGGCTGCTGGAACTGCCGCCGGACAGCTGGGACGACATCGCGAGCAGTGCCCAGGCGGTGCTGCTGGCCGATCTGACCGATCCGTGAGACGCAAAGTGTGGCGCGGAACACCCGGACGTCACGTGCCGGACACCGATTTGCAACACTGGGCCTCTCCCGGCAACGGCGCCGGCATTCCTTGCACTTGCTGACACGTCCCGGAGGCGCCGGCATGACGCAGACCGCAGATCCAGCCACCCTCATCCTGCCCGCCGAGCTGCGCCCGTCCGACGGCCGCTTCGGCTGCGGCCCGTCCAAGGTCCGCCCGGAGCAGCTGGCCAGGCTGGCCGAGTCCGGCGCGACCTACCTGGGCACCTCGCACCGGCAGAAGCCGGTGAAGTCCCTGGTCGGCCGGGTCCGCGCGGGCCTGCGGGAGCTGTTCTCGCTGCCCGAGGGCTACGAGGTCGTGCTGGGCAACGGCGGCACCACGGCCTTCTGGGACGCCGCGGCGTTCGGCCTGGTCCGTGAGCGCTCGCAGCACTTCACCTACGGCGAGTTCTCGTCGAAGTTCGCCACCGTGACCAAGGGCGCGCCGTTCCTCAAGGACCCGGTCGTGGTGAAGGCGGAGCCGGGCGACGCCCCGGAGATCGCGGTCGCCGCCGGCGAGGGCATCGACCTGGTCGGCTGGGCCCACAACGAGACCTCGACCGGTGTCGCGGTGCCGGTCGTCCGGCCGGCGGGCTCCGACGGCGCGCTGGTGGCCATCGACGCCACCTCGGGCGCCGGCGGCCTGCCGGTCAAGGCCGAGGACTTCGACGTCTACTACTTCGCGCCGCAGAAGTCGTTCGCCTCGGACGGCGGCCTGTGGATCTCCCTGATGAGCCCGGCGGCCCTGGCGCGGGTGGCCGAGATCGGCGCGTCGGACCGCTGGGTGCCGGAGTTCCTGTCGCTGACCACGGCGTTGGACAACTCGACCAAGGACCAGACCTACAACACGCCGTCGGTGGCCACGCTGTTCCTGCTGGCCGACCAGATCGAGTGGATGCTGGGCAACGGCGGCCTGGAGTGGACCACGGCCCGCACGGCCGACTCGTCGCAGCGGCTGTACTCCTGGGCCGAGGCGACCGAGTACACCACGCCGTACGTGGTCGACCCGGCCAACCGCTCGCAGGTCGTCGGCACGATCGACTTCTCCGACGACGTGGACGCCGCGGCGGTGGCGAAGGTGCTGCGGGCCAACGGTGTGGTGGACGTGGAGCCGTACCGGAAGCTGGGCAAGAACCAGCTGCGGGTGGCCATGTTCCCGGCCATCGACCCGGACGACGTGACGGCGCTGACCAAGTGCGTGGAGTGGGTCGTCGGTCAACTGTGAACCGCGCCACAGATCCAAATCACGGTCCGTAACGGTGAACCTCACTGCCCGACCATGCGTCTTACCTAGTAAATCCGGCAGGATCGTGGTCGGATGTCGATAGACTCGGCGCGCCTACGGCGTCAAGTAGGCGCGCCGATCTATCGTCGGCAAGCGGTGAGGTGACAGATCGGGGAGGCCGTGATGCGAGCGCTGCGAGTCGTCGGGCTCGACGACGACGGCACATCTGTCATCTGCGAAGACCCCGTTCGCGGCGAGCGCTACACCATCCCCTGCGACGAGCGGCTGCGCGCCGCCGCGCGGGGCGACGTGGCCCGTCTCGGCCAGATCGCCGCGGAGAACGACGTCCAGATGCGTCCCCGTGAGATCCAGGCCCGTATCCGCGCCGGCGAGTCGGTGGACCAGGTCGCCGCGGCGGCCGGGCTGCCCACCCACCGTATCGAGCGCTACGCCTACCCCGTGCTGCTGGAGCGCTCCCGCACCGCCGAGCTGGCCCAGCGCGCCCACCCGATCCGCGAGGACGGGCCGGACGTGCAGACCCTGGGCGAGGTGATCGCGCACTCCTTCGGCCTTCGCGGCCAGGACTACTCGTCGGGCCACTGGGACTCGTGGCGCGGCGAGGACGGCAAGTGGATCATCCAGCTGCACTGGCAGGCCGGCCGGTCGGAGAACCGGGCGCACTGGACGTTCCACCCCGGCGCGCACGGCGGCACGGTGTCGCCGATCGACGACCACGCCATCGACCTGCTGGACCCGTCGCCGAACCGGCCGCTGCGCACCGTGCGGCCGGTCACCGAGCTGGCCCGGCAGGCCCTTGAGCTGGAGCACCAGACCGCGGCACACACCCCGGTCCAGCCGCAGGCTCAGGCCACCCCGGCGCCCGCGCCGGTAGTGCCTGCGCCGGTTGTGCCCGCGCCGGTGGCGCCCGAGCAGCCGGAGCCGCCGGCCGCCCGCAAGGCGGAGCCGCAGCCCGCGCCGGCCCCGGAGCCGGAAACCGCGCGCGTCGAGCCGCCCCAGCCGGCGCCGGCCCCCGCGATCAACGATCCGGAGCCGGTGGAGGAGCCGCCCGCGGCCCAGGCGCCCCAGCAGCCCGTGGCCCAGCCACCCGTGCCGCAGCAGCCGACGGCCCAGCCCGAGGCGCAGCCCGCCGCCCGCAAGGCGGAGGCGCCGCCGCGGCGCGGCAAGAAGAACCACCCGATCGTGCCGTCCTGGGAGGACGTGCTGCTCGGGGTCCGCTCGCAGCGTTGAGTCCGTGCGGGCCGGTGCTGGTCGGGCCGGCTCACAGCTGCTCGAAGGCGTGCCAGTCGATGCCTTCGCGCTCGCACCAGTCCTCCGCCTCCTGGCGGGTCAGCGGCTTGGCGTCGCCCGGTCGGTCGACGCCGAGCCGCGTCCAGCCGTCCGGCGCCAGCAGGTAGAGCTGGCGCTGCTTGCGGGCCAGCAGCCGGCCGTCGGGAAACGCCATCGTCGGCTCCGTGCGTAGGTAGTGCACGGACTCGGGTCGCGTCATATCTGCATGATGCGCCGGATTCCCGCGCGCCGTCACCCCCGGCACGAGCCCCGCAGTCAGGCCGTGTGACCAGCCACAACGGTCTTGACCTCCAGTGCGCTGGAGCTAGCAGGCTCCCAGTAATTCAGATGTCTCCGTCAGGAGTCCTACGTATGGTCGAGGTGAAACTCGAAGGGGGAATTGTCGAATGAGTGACGACGGAGCCCAGTCCGTCACCCACCGCTCATCCTTCGCCACGCTGAGCCGGTTGTGGCCCTATGTGCGTCCGGTGCGGTCGGAGCTGCTCGCCTCGCTGGCGGCGGCGCTGGGCGCGATGTTGGCCGGACTGTCCATTCCGCTGGTCATCCAGCAGATCATCGACGGCCCGGTGGCCCACGGCGAGCTGTCGAAGCTGCCCTGGCTGGTGGGCCTGGTGCTGGTCCTCGGTGTCACCGAGGCCGTGCTGTTCTACGCGCGACGAAGGCTCAACGTGCGGCCGAGCACCACCGTCGAGATGCGGCTGCGCGAGGACATCTACCACCAGCTGCAACGGCTGCCGGTGGCGTTCCACGACAAGTGGCAGTCGGGGCAGCTGCTGTCCCGAGCGGTGAACGACCTGAGCACTTTGCGACGGTTCATCGCATTCGCGGCGATCTTCCTGGTGGTCAACGGCACCATCCTGGTGGTCGGCGTCGGCGTGCTGCTCACGCTGTCGCCGCTGCTGGGCGTGGTCGTGATCGCCTGCGGCGCGCCGCTGATGGTGCTGTCCTATCTGTTCGAGACCAAGTACAAGATCTACGCCCGCCGGGCCCAGGACCTGCAGGGCGACCTGGCCAGCACCGTGGAGGAATCGGTGCTGGGCATTCGTGTGCTCAAGGCCTTCGGCCGCGGCCGCGACATGACGAAGTCGTTCGCGGCGCAGGCCCGTTCGCTGCGCGGCGCCGAGCTGAGCAAGGTCCGCGTGATGGCGGCGCTGTGGGCGGTGCTGGTGAGCCTGCCCGAGCTGGCCATCGCCGCGCAGTTGGCCATCGGCGGCATCGGCATCGCCAACGGCACCCTGACCGCCGGCACGCTGGTCGCGGCGATCACCGTGAGCACGTACCTGCGCTGGCCGTTCGACTCGATCGGCTGGTTGCTGGCGGAGACCAACATGGCGGCCTCGGCCTGCGACCGGTACTGGGAGGTCCGCGACGAGATCAACCCGATCGTCGAGCCGGAGCATCCCCGTGAGCTGCCGGAGCACGTCCGCGGACACCTCAGGTTCGAGGACGTGCACTTCGCCTACGACGGCGGCACGCGCGAGGTGCTCAAGGGCATCGACCTTGATGTCCATCCCGGTGAGACGGTGGCGCTGGTCGGCGCCACGGGCTCGGGCAAGACGGCGCTGACCGCGCTGGTGGCCCGGCTGGCCGACGTCACCGGCGGCCGCGTCACCGTGGACGGCATCGACGTCCGCGAGCTGCGGATGGACGACCTGCGGCGGATCGTGGCCACGGCGTTCGAGGAGCCGGTGCTGTTCTCGGCCAGCGTGCGGGAGAACGTGGCCCTCGGCACGCCCGAGGCGACCGACGAGGACGTGCACGAGGCGCTGCGGGTGGCTCAGGCCGAGGAGTTCGTCGAGAAGCTGCCGTGGGGCATCGCGACCCGGGTCGGCGAGCAGGGCCTGTCCCTGTCCGGCGGCCAGCGGCAGCGGCTGGCCCTGGCCCGGGCCGTGGTGGGCAAGCCGGCGGTCTTGGTGCTGGACGACCCGCTGTCCGCTTTGGACGTCCACACCGAGGGCGAGGTGGAGCGGGCGCTGCGCCGCGTGCTGCACGGCGTGACATCGCTGGTCGTCGCGCACCGGCCGAGCACCGTGCAGTTGGCCGACCGGGTGGCGCTGTTGGTCGACGGCCGGATCGCCGCCGTGGGCACGCATTCCGAGCTGATCGCCGGCAACGCCGAGTACCGGCGACTGCTGTCCACATTGGACGAAGACGAGGACGAGGAGGTGGCGGTCTGATGAGCGCTTCGACCACGGCGAGTCCGGCCGCCACCGACTGGCGCGGCGTCGCCGCCGAGGACATCGAGAACGTCGACAAGGTCGTGACGGCCCGGCTGCAGGCCCGGTCGCGCCGGCTGCTGGTGTCGCTGCTGCGGCCGCACCGCTGGGCCGTCGGCCTGGCGCTGGTGTTCGTGCTGCTGGAGAACGGGGCCCAGTTGGCCGGTCCGCTGCTGGTCGCGGCGGCGATCGACAACGGCGTGACCGGCGTGATCGCCGGGCACCCGACGACGCTGGTCTGGTGCGTGCTCGGCTATGCCGTGTGCGGACTGGCCAGCGCCGGCGCCAAGTTCTCGTTCGTGCGGCTGTCCGGGCGCATCGGCCAGGACCTGCTGCTGGACCTGCGGCACCGGGTGTTCCGGCACGTGCAGCGGCTTTCCCTGTCGTTCCACGAGTCCTACACCTCAGGCAAGATCATCTCGCGGCTGTCGTCCGATGTGGAGTCCATCGACGACCTGCTCGACATGGGGTTGGACGGGCTGCTCAGCTCGCTCTTCACGGTGGTCGGCATCGCCGTCACGCTGCTGATCCTGGATCTGCGGCTGGCTTTGGTGGTGCTGCTCGGTTTCGTCCCGGTGTTCCTCGTGACGCGCTGGTTCCGGCGCAGCTCGCACAAGGCCTACCGGGCCACCACCACGGCCGTGGCCAAGGTGATCGTGCAGTTCGTGGAGACCATGAACGGGATCCGCGCGGTGCAGGCCTATCGCCGGCACGACCGCAACGAGCAGATCCTGCACGAGGTCAACGTCGAGTACCGGGACGCCAACAACCAGGCGTTCAAGGTGATGTCCCGGTTCACCGCGACCGTGCGGCTGGTCGGCAACGTGACCATGGCCGTGGTGCTGGCGTGGGGCGCGCTGCGGGTCGTCGACGGCACGCTGCAACTGGGCGTGCTGGCGGCGTTCACGCTGTACCTGCGCCGGCTCTACGACCCGCTGGACGACCTGGCCATGTTCGCCAACTCCTACTCGGCCGCGGTGGCCGCGCTGGAGAAGATCTCCGGCGTGCTGGAGGAGGAGCCGTCGGTGCCCGAGCCGGCCGAGCCGACGGCGTTGCCCCGGCAGGGTCGGCGCGGCGACCTGCGCTTCGACGGCGTGGAGTTCCGCTACGCGCCGGACAGCCCGGTGGTGCTGCCGGAGTTCGACCTGCACGTGCCGGCCGGGCAGACCATCGCGGTGGTCGGCGCGACCGGGGCCGGCAAGTCGACGCTGGCCAAGCTGGTGGCGCGGTTCTACGACCCGGCCAAGGGCACGGTGTCGCTGGACGGCGTGGACCTGCGGGACGTGGCCGATGTCGACCTGCGGTCCGCGGTGACCATGGTGACGCAGGAGAACTTCCTGTTCGCCGGGTCGGTGGCCGACAACATCGCGATGGGCCGGCCGGACGCCACGGCCGACGACGTGCGGCGGGCGGCGGCCGAGGTCGGGGCGCACGAGTTCATCAGCGCCCTGCCCGAGGGCTACGACACCGACGTCCGCAAGCGCGGCGGCCGGCTGTCCGCCGGCCAGCGGCAGCTGGTGGCGTTCGCCCGGGCGCTGCTGGCCGACCCGTCGGTGCTGGTGCTCGACGAGGCCACGTCCAGCCTGGACGTGCCGACCGAGCGTGCGGTGCAGGCGGCGCTGGAGACCGTGCTGGCCGACCGCACGGCGATCATCATCGCCCACCGCCTGTCCACCGTCCTGATCGCCGACCGTGTCCTGGTCGTCGACGCCGGCCACATCGTCGAGGACGGCTCCCCCGCCACCTTGATCGCCCAGCCCGGCCGCTTCGCCCGCCTACATCAAGCCTGGATGGACTCGCTGGCTTAGCCCCCCACACGCGAGTCACGTTCTCAGGCCTGAGAGTCACGCTCTCGGGACCCACCCACCCACGCACCACGGGCATCCGTCCCGAGAGCGTGACTCGCGGTGCCTGAGAACGTGACTCGCGGGGGTTCAGGTGGTGGGGCCCAACAGGCTCAGTAGCAGCACCAGCCAGGCCAGGCCGAGGCCGGTGGTGACGCCGAGGGCGACCCAACGCCAGACGGGCACGTCGCGGGCGAGCCAGACCGACGGGGACAGGCCGCCGATGATGACCACGTTGGCGATCACCGCCAGCCACAGGCTGGCCTGGGCCAGCGCGAACGACAGCGTCGTCACGGCCACGGTGATCATCGCCGCGACCACGGCGGTCACGGTCAGGCCGGTGGCCCACGGCGTCGGCTCCCGCTCCGGGAAGTCCTCGACGAGCTCGTCGACCTCGGGCTCGACCGGCGGCTCGGCGACGACCGCCGGCCCGACCTCGAACATCCGGCCGGACACCGGGTCGGCGTAGTCGATGGGCAGCCCGAGCTCGGTGGCCAGCCGCCCGGCCAGCTGGCGACCCCGCCGGGTGACCAGGTCACCGGCCGTGCCGCCGACCGGCTGGTGGTCGTTGGGCACCAGCGCCCGCGCCACCTCGGCCCACTCGTGCAGCGCGGCGGCCAGGTCGGACGGCAGCGCCAGCGACCGGGGATCGACCTCGCGCAACTGCGTGCCGTCGTGGCCGACGAGCACGGCCTTGCCCGCTCGCGCGTGAAGCTGCACGATCGTCTCCTCCGACCCGTCGGCGCCTGCCTGGTCGACGGTACTCACGACACCCCCAGCGCGTGAAACGCCACGGCGGCCGCGGTGGCGACGTTCAGCGAATCCACCCCCGAGGCCATCGGGATCCGCACGGCCAGGTCGGCCGCGTCGATGGCCTCATCGGTCAGACCGGGCCCTTCGGACCCCAGCAGCAAAGCGACCTTCTCGCCGGCGAGCTTGCACTCACGCAGGTCGACGGCGTCGGCCCGCGGCGTCAGCGCGGCGACGGTGAAGCCGTTGGCCCGCAACAGATCCAGCCCGGACGGCCACGGGCGCAGATCGGCGAACGGCACCCGCAGCACGTGCCCCATCGACACCCGCACGCTGCGCCGGTACAGCGGATCCGAGCAGCCCGCGCCCAGCAGCAGGCCGTCCACGCTCAGGGCGGCCGCGTTGCGGAACAGCGCGCCAAGGTTCTCGTGGTCGCCGACGCCCTCCAACACCGCCAACATCCGTGCGTTTTCAACCAAAACCGTCGGATCGGGCTGCGGAGCACGGTCGGCGGCCGCGAGCACTCCCCGGTTCAGGTGAAAGCCGACCACCTGGGCCATCACGTCGGCCGACACCGCATAGGCGGGGCCGTCGAAGTCTCCCAGGTCGGGGACCAACTCCTCGATCCGACGGCGGATACCGAGCAGGCCGCGCAGCGGATAAGGGGAGTCCAGCAGCCTGCGGACGACGATGACCCCCTCGGCGATCACCAGGCCGCGCCCGCCCGGCCGGTCCGGCCGCCGATCGGCGGTGGACAGGTCGCGGAAGTCGTCCAGCCTGGTGTCCGACGGGTCGTCGATCTCGATCACCTGCGGCACGTCGTGCAGTGTCTCACTGTTCGGCCATACCATGTTTTGCCGTTGTCAGGAGTGGTAATCCCAGGCCTCCTACCAGCGCATTCTCACCGGAAGTTATCCCAATGTGACAGAGAGCACCGATTTGGCCGATGGGCAGGGTCAAACCCGTTGTGTCACCGTGGGCATTCGCTTCAGGCGCTCGGGCAACCCGGGCAGACCGAAGTGGGAGGCGGCATGGGCAAGGACGTGTCCGACCGAACATTCAGCCGGGAGGACCGCCAGCGTTACCGCGAGAAGGTGCAGCGCTGTCTGGACGCGTTGGCCAGGATGCTCACGGACGACGTGTTCTCGTTCCCCCAGCAGCAGATGGGGCTGGAGATCGAGCTGAACCTGGTCGACGAGAAGCTACGGCCGGCGATGGCGAACTCCGAGGTGCTGGAGAAGATCGACGATCCCTCCTTCACCACCGAACTCAGCCAGCACAACCTGGAGATCAACGTGCCGCCCCGGCCGCTGGCCGGCAACGAGGCCGTCGACCTGGAACGGGAGCTGCGCGCCACGTTCGACAACGCCGACACCAAGGCGAAGGACGCGGGCGCGGCGATCGTGCTGATCGGGGTGCTGCCGACGCTGCGGCGTGAGCACTTCGACCCGCGCTGGCTGACCAGCAACCGGCGCTACACGGTGCTCAACGACGAGATCTTCGCCGCGAGGGGCGAGGAAATGGTGCTGCACATGGAGGGTTCGCCGATGCCGGGCGGCGAACCGGAACGGCTGCGCAGCTACGCGGAATCCATTCTGCCGGAAGCCGCGTGCACCTCCGTGCAGCTGCATCTGCAGGTGCAGCCGGATGATTTCGCCGCGCACTGGAACGCGGCGCAGTGCCTGGCCGGCGTGCAGGTGGCGCTGGCCGCCAACTCGCCTTTCCTGCTGGGCAAGGCATTGTGGCACGAGACCCGGATTCCGCTGTTCCAGCAGGCCACCGACACCCGGCCGCAGGAGCTGCAGAACCAGGGCGTGCGGCCGCGGGTCTGGTTCGGCGAGCGCTGGATCACCTCGATATTCGACCTTTTCGAGGAGAACGTGCGTTACTTCCAGGGCCTGCTGCCGGTGATCGACGAGGAGGACCCGATCGCCGAGCTGGCCGCCGGCCGGGCCCCGCACCTGTCGGAGCTGATGCTGCACAACGGAACCGTGTGGCGGTGGAACCGTCCGGTGTACGACCTGGTCGACGGCGTGCCGCACCTGCGGGTGGAGAACAGGGTGCTGCCGGCCGGACCGACCATTGTGGACGTGCTGGCCAACGCCGCGTTCTTCTACGGCGCCCAGCGGGCATTGGCCACCCAAGAACGTCCATTGTGGACGCAGATGTCGTTCCAGGCGGCCGAGGAGAACCTGTACTCGGGCGCGCGGCACGGCATGGGCGCCCAGCTGTACTGGCCCGGCATCGGCTGGGTGCCGCCGGACGAGCTCGTGCTGCGGCGGCTGCTGCCGATGGCCCACGAGGGCCTGCGCGAGCTGGGCATGGCCGACGCGGCGCGGGAGCGCTATCTCGGCATCATCGAGCAGCGCTGCGTGGCCCGGCGCACCGGCTCGTCGTGGCAGCGGGAGACCGTCGCGCAGCTGGAGCAGCGTGGCGCCGACCGCGAGGCGGCGCTGACCGGCATGCTCCGCCGGTACATCGACCTGATGCACGCCGGTGACCCGGTGCACACCTGGCCCGTCTGGTAAGTCCGTCGAAGGTCCTAGTTGCCACTATCTGGCAATTGCTAGATAGTGGCAACTATGGCCCAGTACGTACTGCCCGACCTCGACTACGACTACGGCGCGCTCGAGCCGGCGATCATCGGCGAGATCAACGAGCTGCACCACGGCAAGCACCACCTGGCCTACGTCAAGGGCGCCAACGACACGATCGAGCAGATCGACGAGGCCCGGAACAAGGGCGCGTTCGGCTCCATCGTCGGGCTGGAGACCACACTCGCGTTCCACCTGGCCGGCCATGCCCTGCACCAGGTGTGGTGGAAGAACCTGAGCCCCGAGGGCGGCGACAAGCCGACCGGCGAGCTGGCCGCCGCGGTGGACGAGTTCTTCGGCTCGTTCGACGGCCTGCGGGCCCAGCTCAACGCGGCCGCGAGCACCATCCAGGGCTCCGGCTGGGGCATCCTGGCCTGGGAGCCGGTCGGCCGGCGGCTGATCACCCAGCAGCTCAAGGACCACCACTCCAACCTGTCGATCGCCACCACGCCGCTGCTGGCCTTCGACAGCTGGGAGCACGCGTACTACCTGCAGTACCGCAACCTCAAGGCGGACTACATCGCCGCGCTGTGGAACGTCGTGAACTGGACCGACGTCAACGCGCGTTTCGAGGCGGCCCGGGCCGGACAGAACGGCCTGCGGCCGACCCCCTGAACCCGGCAGTGGATGCTCCGACAAGCCGAGCTGCCCGGAAAGCCCGAGGCCCCGTCGTTCACGGCGGGGCCTCGGCGCGTCGTCAGGCCGTGTAGGCCTGCACTGACGACGTGAGCCTGGTCAGCAGGTCGCGCAGGACGCCGAACTCCTCGTCCTTCAGGCCCATCGCGGCGCCGATCACCGGCGGCACGGACAGTGCCCGATCGCGCAGCGCCACCCCCTCGTCGGTGAGCGCGACGGCGACCGACCGCTCGTCGTCGGCCCGCCTGGTCCGGCGCACCAGCCCGTTCGCCTCGAGGCGCTTGAGCAGCGGCGACAGCGTGCCGTAGTCCAGCTGCAGCGCGTTGCCGAGGTCCTTGACCGGGCTCGTGCCGTGCTCCCAGAGCACCAGCAGCACCAGGTACTGCGGATAGGTCAGCCCCAGCTCGTCCAGCATCGGCCGGTAGAGGGCGGTCACCGATCTGCTGGCCGCGTACAGCGAGAAGCACAGCTGATCCTTCAGCAGCAAGGGGTTGTCCGTGTCTTCCATGCCACAATCATAACTTGTCAAACTAAGTTGTGCACAATCTAAGTGGACACTATCGTTCTCGGCATCAGGTCAGGGACCAAGCAGCAGGAGGAAGCCATGAGCGTCGTTCTGGAGCCGGCCGCCAAGGAGTTCGCCGAGGCCACCGCCAACCCGCCGTACCTGTTCGACCTCGGACCGATCGAGGGGCGCAAGGCCGTCGACGAGGTGCAGTCCGGCCAGATCGACAAGCCCGAGGTCGACGTCGAGGAGCTGACCGTCGACGGCGTGCCGGTGCGGATCACCCGGCCGGTCGGCGCGACCGGGACGCTGCCGGTGGTCATCTACATCCACGGCGCCGGCTGGGTTTTCGGCAACGCCCACACCCATGACCGGCTGGTACGCGAGCTGACCGTGAAGACCGAGGCGGCCGTGGTGTTCCCCGACTACAGCCGCTCGCCCGAGGCCCGCTATCCCGTCGCCATCAACCAGAACTACGCCGTGGCCAAGTGGGTCTTCGAGCACGGTGCCGAGCACAACCTGGACGCCGGCCGGGTGGCCGTGGCCGGGGACTCGGTCGGCGGCAACATGACCGCCGCGCTGACGTTGATGGCCAAGCAGACCGGCGAGTTCTCGTTCAAGCAGCAGGTGCTGTTCTACCCGGTGACCGACGCCTCGTTCGACACCGAGTCGTACCGCCAGTTCGCCGAGGGCTACTTCCTGCGCCGTGACGCCATGCAGTGGTTCTGGGACCAGTACACGACCGATGAGGCTCAGCGGGCCGAGATCACCGCTTCACCGCTGCGGGCCACCGTGGATCAGCTCCGCGACCTGCCGCCGGCCCTCGTGATCACCGGCGAGGCCGACGTGCTCCGGGACGAGGGTGAGGCCTACGCGGCCAAGCTGCGCGAGGCCGGCGTGCCCGTGACCGCCGTCCGCTACGGCGGCGTCATCCACGACTTCGTGATGGTCAACGCCCTGCGCGACACCAACGCCGCCGAGGCCGCGATCAACCAGGCCGCCGAGTTCCTGGCGCGAGCCCTGGCGTGACACCCGGCTCGAGCTGCGAAGAAGCCCCGGGTCTGCCGGACCCGGGGCTTCTTCTGTTCCCGAACTGACTGCCGCTCCCACCACGAAGCGGTTGAACTTAGGCTAGCCTCACCTTGGTTTTCGGTCAACCCTTCGAACCCGGCGGTCAGCCTCTCGAACCTGGCCCATCGCCACCAGCTCGACCACGATCACGATCGCCAGCGACTCCACCGCCAGCAGGCCGAGCAGCACGACCAGCTGCAACGCGCCTGCCAGCCATACTGGCGAACCGCCGAGCAGCATGCCGACAAATGCCCCCGGAAGAGTGACCAGCCCAACCGTGCGGGTCTGGTCCAGCGCCGGCAGCAGGGCGTCGGCCGCCGGCTTGCGCACCAGCTCCCTGATCGCCACCGGCTCGGTGAACCCCAAGGCCAGCGCCGCCTCGTACTCCCCGTGCCGCTGCCTGAGCGTGTCCAGCACGCGGCGTACCGACAGGGTCGTCGCCGTCATGCCGCCGCCGATCAGGATGCCGCCCATCGGCACCAGCGCGATCCCCGTCACCGGCAGCAGGCCGGTGCCCAGCAGCAGCGCCAGCGCCGGGATCACCCCCGCCACGATCGCCAGCCCCACCCAGGCGCCCCGCCAGCCCACGCCCGTCCGCGCCGCCGACGTCGCCGTCGCGACGACCGCCATCAGCAGCAGGAACGCCCCGGTCAGACCCAGCGAGGCCAGCACCGCCGTGATCACCGCGGAGACGACCGCCAGCTGGAGCACCGCCCGTCCGGCGGCGAACACCACCGGCCACGGCGGCATCAGCCGCCCCGCCCACACCACGAACGCCGCCGCCGCCGTGAAGACCAGGCAGACGATCGCCAGCGGCACCCACCCCACCGAACCCGAGATCATCGCCCCATCTTGAGTTGGGAAGGGGGCTTTCCTCCACTCGGAGTGTGGGAAAGCCCCCTTCACAACGTCAAAACGGGGTTCAGGCGGGGTCGGGGACGGTGCGGCGGCGGAGGAGCGAGCGGAGGCTGATGTCGGCCCGACGCATGAGGATGAGGGCGCACGCGGTGGTGGCGACCAGGGAGACGATGCCGCCGGCGATGAACGGGGCCCGGCCGCCGAAGGCGTCGGCCAGCCAGCCGGTCAGGGGTCCGCCGATGGGGTTGCCGCCCAGGAAGACCAGCATGTACAGGCCCATCACGCGGCCCCGCATCTCCGGCGTCACGGACAGCTGCACGGTGCTGTTGGCCGTGGTCGTGAAGGTCATCAGCGCGACGCCGATGGGGATCAGCATCAGCCCGAAGGCCAGGTACGTCGGCATCACGCCGAGCACGATTTCCAGCGCCCCGAACACCAGGCCGCCGATGAACAGCATGCGCAGCCGGGGACGACCACGGGTGCTGCGCCGAGCGGCCATGGTGGCGCCGGCCAGGGTGCCGACGGCGAGCATGGTCGACAGCAGGCCGTAGCCGGAGGCGTCCTGGTGGAAGACGTTGGCCGCGGCGACGGCCAGCGTGGTGAAGAAGGTCATGCCGAAGGTGCTGACCAGGAACACCAGGACCATCAGCATCACCAGGTCGGGACGTCCGCGCACGTAGCGCAGGCCGGCCAGCAGCTGGCCCCGTTCGCGTGGCGCGGGGGTGCCGCGGTGCAGCCGGGAAGCGTCCATCAGCGCCAGCCCGGTCAGCACTCCGACGAAACTGACGAAGTTGAGGACGAACACCCAGCCGGTGCCGATCAGCGTGATCAGCACGCCGGCGATGGCCGGGCCGACGATCCGGGCCAGGTTGAAGGTCATCGAGTTCAGCGCGACGGCGTTGGTGACCTGCCCCTTGCCCACCATCTCGATCACGAACGACTGCCGCACCGGGGTCTCCACCGCGGAGAAGCAGCCGAGCACGAGGCAGAAGATGTACACCTGCCACAGCTGCGCGACGCCGGTCACGTCCAGCAGGCCCAGGCCGAGGGCGCAGATGCCCATCGAGGCCTGCAACAGCATCAGGAGCTTGCGCTTGTCCATCCGGTCGGCCAGCACGCCGGCCCACAGCGACAGGAACAGCGTCGGCAGGAACTGGAGTGCGGCGGCGATGCCCAGCGCGATCGGGTCCTTGCCCGACAGCTCCAGGACCAGCCAGTCCTGGGCGACGCGCTGCATCCAGGTGCCGATCAGCGAGACGATCTGCCCGCTGGCGAAGAGCCGGTAGTTGCGTTCACGCAGCGAACCGAACATTCCGGCGGTGCGCGGGGTCTGGGTGTGCTTCTGCTCTGTTCCGGTGCTCCCCGCGTATGCCGGCACTTCGTCCGCCGCCCCCTTTACTGGCCCGCCATCCGGTCGATGATCTCGGCCGCCCTGGCGAGCAGCTCGCGATCATCGTCGTCCAATTCCGCGAGCCGCGAGTCCAGCCAGGCTTCCCTGGCCGACACCTCGGCCCGCAGGTAGGCGGTGCCCTGTTCGGTCAGCTCGACGATGGCCTGCCGGCCGTCGGTGGGGTGCGGGCGCCGGGACACGAAGCCGTAGTCCTCGAGCGCCGCGATCACCCTGGTCATCGACGGGGGCTGGACACCTTCCTTCGCGGCCAGCTCGCCCGGGGTCAGCGGCCCGCACTTGCGCAGTGCGGACAGGGCCGAGACCTGGGTCAGCGTGACCGACGAGTTGGTGCGCTGGGCCCGCAGTCGACGGTTGAGCCGCACCACGGCCAGCCGCAGGCGGCTGGCCAGCGCGGGCTCGGTCGACTCGGGATCCGCCATGTAGTTAGCATACCTCACTAACTACCGGCCAGGGCCGACTCGATCGGGCCCACCGCGAAGTACGCGACGAAGGCCACAGCCACCACCCACATCAGCGGATGCACCTTGCGGGCCCCGCCGGTGGCCACCATCAGCAACACATAGCTGATGAAGCCGGCGCCGATGCCGTTGGCGATGGAGTACGTGAACGGCATCACCACGATGGTCAGGAAGGCCGGCAGGGCGATCCGGAAGTCGGTGAAGTCGATGCCGCTGGCCTGCCGGATCATCATCGCGCCGACGATCACCAGCGCCGGCGCCGCCGCCTCGACCGGGACCACCTGGTACAGCGGCGTGAGGAACATCGCCGCCAGGAACAGCACACCGGTGACGATGTTGGCCAGGCCGGTGCGCGCGCCCTCGGCGATGCCCGCCGCCGACTCCACAAAAACCGTGTTCGAGCTGGCCGAGCCCAGGCCGCCGGCCGCGCCGGCCAGGCCCTCCACGAACAGCGCCCGGCCCACCTTCGGCAGCTGGCCGTCCTCGCGCAGCAGGCCGGCCTCCTTGCCCAGGCCGGTCATCGTGCCCATGGCGTCGAAGAAGTCGGCCAGCACCAGCGTGAAGACCAGCAGCAGCACGGTGATCGCCGGCAGCCGGGTCCAGGCCCCGAAGGAGACGTGGCCCACCAGCGAGAGGTCCGGCAGGCCCAGCACCTGCTGCGGCAGCGCCGGGTAGCCCAGGTCCCAGCCCAGCGGGTTGGTGCCGTTGGACGGGCCGGCGTGCACGATCGCCTCGATCACGATGGCCAGGATCGTCGTGCCGAGCACGCCGATCAGGATCGCGCCCTTGACCTTGCGTGCGACCAGGATTCCCGTCAGGACCAGGCCGATCACGAAGACGAACGTCGGCCAGGACGCGATCGAGCCGTTGATGCCGAGGCCGACCGGCACCGTGGTGTGCGCCGCGTCCGGCAGCCGGCGCACGAAGCCCGCGTCGACCAGGCCGATCAGCGCGATGAACAGGCCGATGCCCACCGCGATCGCCGACTTCAGCGCCGCCGGCACCGCGTTGAACACCGCCGTGCGGAAGCCGGTGAAGACCAGCAGCACGATGATCAGGCCCTCGACCAGGACCAGGCCCATCGCCTCCGGCCAGGTCACCTGCGGCGCGATGGTCACCGCCACCAGGCTGTTCAGGCCCAGGCCGGTGGCCAGCGCGAACGGGTAGTTGGCCAGCAGGCCCATCAGGATCGTCATCACGCCCGCGACCAGCGCCGTGACCGCCGCCACCTGTGGGACCGGCAGGATGCCTCCCAGCACGTCCTTGTGCGCGCCCGGATCGGACGCCGAGAAGCTGCCGATGATCAGCGGGTTGAGCACCACGATGTAGGCCATCGCGACAAACGTCACCAGCCCGCCGCGGACCTCGCGGCCGACCGACGAGCCGCGTTCGCTGATCTTGAAGAACTGGTCCAGCCCGTTCGCCCTCATGGCGCGGTAGCCTGCCTGACGTGGCCGACAAGTCCAAAGAGGAGGCCGGTAACGACTTGGTTGCCGCCCCTACCCCACCGCCGCTGCCGAAGGCGCTGACCGACCCGGTGCCGGTTGTCGTCGTCGGCACCGTCGCCTTCCTGGTCGCCTCCGTCATCATGCTCGTCGTCGGCGCACCCTGGCTGTGGACCTGGTCCTGCCTTGCCGGCTTCGGCCTGGGCTTTGTCGGCTACGGCGTCTTCCGCTGGCAGCGCTCCGCCGCCCGCCGCGGCTCCCGCACCGCCCAGGAGGGCCTGCTCTAGACCGGCCGGTAGTCCTCGAACTCGTGGTGGCCATAGCGGCTGAGCTTCTCGGTGACCTCGCGCCAGGTGGCGCCGGTGCACTGGTTGACCAGGCGCTCGAAGTAGGCGCGGATGGTCGGCCAGTGAAAGGCCTCGACGATCAGCAGGTGGCGGCCGTTCAAGGGGCCGCCCTCGCGGACACGGGAGGCCAGCCAGGCGGGGGTGCAGACCTCGAACTGGAACGACTCCTCGCCCGGCTCGCCGAGCGGGCCGACGATCATCTGGACCAGGAAGACGAAGTTCGCCGGGTCCTCGGGGACGTGGGTGTCGGGCTCGACGTCGATGTCGGGGGTGTGGAGGTACCGGATCTCGGCCCGGGTGGTCATGACAGGTAGGTGGCGGCGGTGGGGTCGTCGAGCAGGGCGGCCAGGAGGTGGCGGTCGTGCCAGCGGTCGACGGCCCACGCGAGGGCCCGGGAGAGGCCGGCGGGGGTGTCCTCGGCATGGACGACGCCGTCCTCGGTGACCCACCAGGCGACGTGGTAGCGGGTGTCGCCGCGACGGACGGCGAGCTCGTCGTAGACGACGACGAGGCCGTCGGGGACGGGACGGTCGAGCAGCTCGCTGGCGGCGACGACGGCACCGAGGTCGGACCAGCTGACGGGCTGGCCGTTGCCGATGAGGGCGTCGGCATCGACCTCGTCGGCGGCCAGCGGTAGGTCGAGGAGCTCGGCCAGGGGCTCGGCGTCGTCGGGATCGGCGGCGACGATGTGGTCGGGGGTGAAAGCGGCCAGCAGCCAAGGGGAATCGAGCACGACGGTCTGCTCGCCGGAGACGGAGGCGCCGGACAGGGCCCGAACGCGCTCGTCGAGTTCGACCTCGCCGGCATCGACGGAGCCGGACCGGACGGCCTCGGCCAGGACGCCATGGGCCCGCATGGCGACGCCGGACGGCACGGCACGAGCGGGATCGCCCAGGCGCCGCAAGACATCGGTGACATCGGCGACGTCGGTGACGGTCAACGAGGCGCGAACACCGATGGCGGCCAACAGGTCGATGCGAACGCCAATGTCGGGGATGGGGTCGTAGACGCCGGCGAGGGCGTCGGCGTCGGGCAGACGCCAGGAGCGCGGCGAAGCGCCGGCGAGGCGGGCGTTGCGGGCCAGCCACCACGAGGTGTAGCCGCCGGGCAGCAGAATGGCCTGCCACGTCTCGGGTTCAGCGGCCAGCAGCCGCAGCGCTTCTGGCCACTTGTCGTCGGCGACAAGATCAAGATCGCGGACGCCGGCGAAGGTCGACGGCGGGTTGAGGTCGCCGTCGATGGCGGCCCACCACGCTTCTTCGTCGGCCAGTTCGTGATCGGGACCGCCGGGCGAGTCGTCGAAGACGACCACGAAAGAGTCGATCACGCCGACGGCGGCGAGCACGTCGGGCGTCCACCGCGAGGCGAGCTCGTCGGCCAGCACGCCGAGCGGCGAGTCCTTGCCGATGACGTCGGCGTCGAACACCTCGCGCAGCGGGCTGGACGGCAGGATCAGCTCGTCGGCGTGCCGGAACTCGCCGTCGGAGTCGGGCAGCGCCAGGGTGCCCAGCCACGGCCGCTCGCCCCGCCGGGCGCCGGTGGACTCGGTCAGCCACAGCACAGTGTCGACCAGCGACGTGGTGTCCACACCGGACTCGGCGTCGTCCATGCTCCGCTCGACGGCGGTCCGCATGGCGTCCAACAGGTCGGCCGGACCGGCCGGCCGCGCGCCGAGGCGTTCCAACAGTCGGTGCACGGCATCGGGATGCGCGACCCGCAGCCCGGTGACGTCCATTGTGGACAGCTCGGCCAGCGTCTCCTGGTCGAAGTCGGGCAGCAGCACGTCCCGCGGACCGGTGACGGTACGGCCGTCGATCAGCGGCACGGGCAGGTTGCCGAGCTCCTCGCGGGCGGTGGAATCCAGCTCCGCCACGGGATCGAGCGCCACGTACAGCCGAGCCCACCACGCCGGCTCACGGTCCTGGCCGGAGAGCATCGCCGAGACCTCGGCCAGCCGCAGCCGCGGAACCTCAAGCGCGGCAAGCTGTCGCGCGTGCGCGACGCCGGAAAGCTCGGCCTTGGCCAGACCGTCCACGATGTCGGCGAGCAGGTCGGCCAGCTCCGGAGCGAGCACGTCCAACACGCGCGACCGGGCCGGGGTGCCGAAACCGCCTTCCTGCAACGGCAACCAGACCGAGGTGCGCAGCTCGGAGATCAGCAGCGCGCGCAGCTGACCATCCACTTCGGACTTGGGGAAGTCGGGCAGCGGCACCAGCAAAGTCCGATGCTCCGGTTGCACGGCCAACACCAGGTCGGTGTACGCCCGCGCGGCGGCGGCCAGCACGGCGTCAGCCGCGGCGCCAGGCATCAGCCGCCGACGGGAAGCCTCGACCGGAATCGAGGCCAACAGCCTGGCCGGCAAGGAAAGCCGCTCATCGGTCGGCGTCGGCGCGTGCAACACGTCTTCGTCGAGCGGACGCGGCACACCCTCGTCGTCGATCGGAATGGCCCAGCACACAGCCCATCCCGGCCGCTGGCGCGCCTCGACGCCCAGCCCCTCGACCACGGCGGCGTCGAGCTCGCCGGACGAACGCCGCAGCAGCCACCGGACGCGCCCGGTCGGGCCGTGCAGCACGACCGTGCCGTCCTCGTTGTCCTCACGCCACCACGTCTGCTCGCCGACCTCGATCCGGCTCAGCCCGGGCAGCGCGATCAGCAGATCCGGGGCCTCCGCGGCACATTCGGCCAGCAGCTCGGCCGCGTCGACCTCCGGGCGCAGCGGCAGCCGCACCTCGGTGTCGAAGCCGTCCGGCACCGACGGCTCGTCGTCGGCGAGGGCCCAGGCCAGCCGCAGCACCGGGACCGCGCCGTCGCGCTCGGCCACCTCGGGCAGGTCGCCGACCAGTTCTCGGGTCCGTGCGGCGGAAAACGCCACGCCGCCGGTCGTCGACACCACGCGCGGCTCGTCGGAGACGGCCAGCACGGCCGCGAAGCCGACGCCGAACTGGCCGACGGTGCGGGCGCCACGCTTGGCGCTGGCCCGTAACGAGGCGAGCGCGGCCACCCCGGCCTCGGTCAGCGGCGCGCCGGTGTTGGCCGCGCGCAGCTCGCCGTCCACAACGGACAATCGCAGCACGCCGCCGGTCCCGGCCGCGTCCGCGGCGTTCTGGGCCAGCTCGACCAGGAGCCGGTCGCGGTAGCCGCCGAGGCGCAGGTCTTCCTCGGCATTGGCGTCCTCACGGAACCGGGTCGGCGAGCCGCGCCAGGCCTGGAGGACGGAGGTACGCAGGTCGGTGACGCCGAAATCGCTCACTGCTCGACTTCGAGTTCCGCGTCGTCGTAGACCAGCTCGGCCACCGGCACCGGCGAGCCGGTGTCCACCTCGGCCTCGGAGTGCGCGCCGCAGCCGTACTCCACGTGCACGACGTGGCCGTCGGCCGGCGTGATCTCGTTGGAGCAGACACCGAACGCGGCGCCGAGGCTGCCGGCGATCTGCTGGTAGAAGCCGCAGGTGCCGCAGTGGCCGGGGGCGCTGCGGGCCATGTCGCTGCGCGGGCCGAAGTCGCTGCCCTCCCAGCGGCGGGCCGAGTCCAGCCGGCCGAACCGGGACAGCACCCGCACGCGGCCGAGGCCGACCTCGAGGGCCACCTCTTCCACCGCCGGGTCGTCGGACTGCAGGTAGCCGGGCGCCAGCCGCGGGTCGTCCGGGGTGGTCGGCATGAGGTCGCCGACGCCCAGGTCGCCGGCCCGGACGCGCTCGCCCCACGGCACCCAGTCCGGGGCCACCAGCGAGCTGGGGCCGGGCAGCAGCACGACCTCGCTGATCGTCACCGGGTCCTCGTCGCCGCCCGTGGTCGCGATGGTCACGGCCCAGCGCCAGCCGTCGTA
The DNA here is from genome assembly GCA_036403095.1 of Kutzneria sp. GTDB lineage: Bacteria > Actinomycetota > Actinomycetes > Mycobacteriales > Pseudonocardiaceae > Kutzneria. The sequence goes on from DASWRQ010000339.1 coordinate 38,584, forward strand.
GCCGGGGTGCGACGCCTCGAACAGGTGCGTGACCGATGCCTCGTCCTCGGCGAGGACGCCGGAGTGCGGGCCGATCGGCTCGTCGCCGGCCTCCTGCTGGGCGGCGGCCCTGGCCAGCTCGACGACCGATGCGAGGACCGGATTCGGGTGCTGCTCACTGGTGGTCGGTGCGGTCACCCGTCGATTGTGCCGCACGCGTGGAACGCCGGCGCACACGTGTCACGCTCTTGCGATGCGCGCAGCCTCGCTGTTACTTGCCGTGGTGCTGCTCACGGGCTGCGCCGCCCCCGGTGGGCCGGAGAAACTGCGGGTCGAGGTCCTCGGCACGGTCACGCACGACCCGTCGGCCTTCACGGAAGGTTACGAGCTGGCCGACGGCGTGCTGTACGAGAGCACCGGCCTGCAGGGCTCGTCCACCATCCGCGCGGTCGACCCGGGCACCGGCAAGGTGCTCAAGAGCGTCGACCTGCCGCCGGAGTACTTCGGCGAGGGCATCGCCGTGGTCGGCGACCGGATCTGGCAGCTCACCTGGCAGCAGAACGTGGCCATGCTGCGCGACCGGACCACGCTCCGGCAGCTGAGCACCGCGACGTACCAGGACGAGGGCTGGGGCCTCTGCTACGACGGCCGACGGCTGGTGATGAGCGACGGCACCTCGCTGCTGACCTTCCGCGACCCGAGGACTTTCGCCGTGACCGGCCACGTGCAGGTCGACTACCAGGGCCAGCTGAACGAGCTGGAGTGCGTGGACGGCTCCGTCTGGGCCAACGTCTACCCGACCAGGACGATCATTCGGGTGGATCCGGGCAGCGGCGCCGTGCAGGGGGTGGCCGACCTGTCGGCGCTCGGTCCGAAGGGCGACACCACCCCTGACGACGTGCTCAACGGCATCTCGGTGGCGCCGGCCGCCGGCGAATTCCTGCTCACCGGCAAGCGCTGGCCCCTTGCTTACCGGGTGAGGTTCGTACGCGACGGCTCCTAGTGCGGCAGGATTGAGGGGTGACCGCCGACCACTCCGACCCTGCCCGGCCCCGTCGCGGGTGGAGCGGGGCCAGCCGACGGCGTCAAGAGTCCGCGCAGAACGACCCGGACCTGGTCGCCGAGTGGTCGCGCGCGCCCAAGCCGCCGACACGGCCAATGCCGCGGTACCCGTGGCAGGAGGAGCCGCAGGAGCCGCCGACCCATCGCACCGCACCGCCACCGCGCTACGAGGAGCCGACGCGACGTGAGGCCCCGCCTCCTCGCTACAACGCCCCTCCTGGCCGCGAGGAGCAGACGCGACGTGAGACGCCGCATCGGCAGGCGCAACAAGAGCACCGGTTCGTGCCGCCCGAGCAGCCGACGAGCGGGCCGAGGACGCCGAAGAAGCTGACCGTCACCCGGGTCGCGATGTTCCGCAGCCGGCAGCTCGGGCAGCGCGGCGTCGACGCGTTCCGGCGCGCCCTGCACGCCGACGGCGCCGACCAGTCCGGGCTCGCGGCGCTCACGTGGGCCGTGATGATGAACTACGCGACCGACGCCACGCTGGCCGTCGCCCTGGCCAACACCCTGTTCTTCTCGGCCGCGACCGGCGAGAGCCAGGGCAAGGTCGCGCTGTACCTGCTGATCACCGTCGCGCCGTTCGCCGTGATCGCGCCGGTCATCGGTCCCATGCTGGACCGCATCCAGCACGGTCGGCGGCTCGCGCTGGCCATCTCCTGCTTCGGGCAGGCGCTGCTGGCCGTGGTGATGGCGCTGCATTTCGACGACTGGGGCCTCTACCCGGCCGCGCTGGGCACCATGGTGCTGTCCAAGTCGTTCAACGTGCTCAAGGCGGCCGTCACGCCGCGGGTGCTGCCGCCGGACATCACCCTGGTCAAGACCAACGCCCGGCTCACGGTGTTCGGCCTGGCCGCGGCCGGCGTGTTCGGCGCCGTCGCCGTGGGCTTCGCCAAGCTGTTCAACTCCCCCGGCGCGCTGTGGTTCACGGCGATCCTGTGCGTCGTCAATGCCGTGCTGTGCCTGCGGATTCCGGCCTGGGTCGAGGTCACCGAGGGCGAGGTGCCGACCTCGCTGCGGGCCGAGCCCAAGCAGCAGACCCGGCAGCCGCTGGGCCGTCAGGTCGTGATGGCGCTGTGGGGCAACGGCACCATCCGCGTGCTGACCGGGTTCCTGACCCTGTTCGCGGCGTTCGTGATCAAGGCCCAGACCGAGCGCGACCACGCCCCGTTCGAGCAGATCCTGCTGCTCGGCATGATCGGCGCGGCCGCCGGGCTGGGCAACTTCCTGGGCAACGGCATCGGCGCGCGGCTCCAGTTCGGCCGCCCCGACCAAGTGGTCATCGGCGCGCTGAGCGCCATTCTCGGCATGACCGTGGTCGCGGCCCTGCTGCCCGGCGTGCCCACCGTGGTCGCGCTGGCGTTGGTCGGCGCGGTCGGCAGCGCCCTGTCCAAGATCAGCCTTGACGCCACCATCCAGGACGACCTGCCCGAGCAGTCCCGGGCGTCGGCGTTCGGGCGGTCCGAGACCATCCTCCAGTTCGGCTGGGTGTTCGGCGGCGCGCTGGGCGTGCTGCTGCCGGCCCAGTACTGGATCGGCTTCGCCGTCGTCGGCCTGCTGCTGGCCGCCGGGTTGGCCCAGACCGTGATGATCAACCGGGACAGCACGCTGCTGCCCTGGCTCGGCCGGCGACGGCCGCTCAAGACCGATCCCGTGACCCGGCCCAGCTACCAGCGCCCCAGCCCCGGGGCGGCGCCACCGGGCCCGTAGGCTCGTCGGACGTGAGCGCGAAACGCCTTGTCCCGCTGGTGTTGGCCGGCGCCGGTGTGCTGGCCTCGGCCTGCTCGGCGCCGCCGCTGCCGCAGGTGACCTTCTTCTCGGTGAACCGGACCGCCGCGACCGGTCCGTCCCACTACTGCGACTTCAAGGTCACCAAGTGCGCCACCGATCCCGCCGCCGGGGCCACGCTGGCCGTGCCGCCCAACAAGCCACTGCAGATCTCCGTGCCCACCGAGATCGGCGACGCCGCCTGGCAGGTCTGGTTCGAGTACAAGCTGAACGGCAAGGAGCAGGAGGGCCGCAGCTCCGTGTTCGGCAAGGGCGACCGGCTCGCGTACACCCTCGAGCTGCCCGCCGCGGCGCAGCTGGTGGCCGCGGAGGTGCAGCGGTTCGCCGGCGTGCTCACGCTCGACCCCAACACCGGCGAGCCGCAGTTCGTGGTCGGCGCCACCTGGGTGCTGTCGGTCTCCGGTCAGTCCGGCTGAGTGTTCGGCGGAAAGCGCCGTATCTCCGGCGGCGGCCCGTACTTCGACTGCCGGGCGGTCTTGCTCGCGCGGCCGGTGTCGGACATCGTCTGCACGTGGCGGCGCAGGTCGGCCAGGTCCTGGCCGGCGCGGACCAGCGCCCGTGCCGCCGTGGACTCAGGTTCGTCGAGCAGCGCGGTCAGGATGTCCCGCGGGGACAGGTATGCGGTGAGCACGCGTCTGACGCGGTCGCTCAGCCGAGAGTGCGGATCCGACGGTCCGGCCGTCAACACACGCACGTGGTCGCGCAATTCGTCCAGGCCGACGGTCAGTCCGATGCGGCGCAACAGGTTGCCGCCGTCCGGATGAAGCAGGCCCAGCAGGAGATGCCCGCTGCTCACCTGGGCGCGGGCCTCCTGCCGGGCGACCGCGAGCACGCGCTCCGACATCGCGGTTACGGGTCGAGGTCCCGGGCGACGCCGCGGACCAGCTCGGCGATCAGCTTCGTCGTCTTGCGGTCCGGGTAGCGGCCGCGGCGCAGGTCCGGCTGGATCTTCGCCTCGAGCACCTTGATCATGTCCTCGATCAGGCCGTGCAGCTCCTCGGCCGGGCGGCGCTTGGCCTCCGCGACCGACGGCGGGGCGTCGACCAGCCGCACCGACAGCGCCTGCGGGCCGCGCCGGCCCTCGGCCATGCCGAACTCGATGCGCTGGCCGGTCTTGAGCCCGTCAATCCCGGGCGGCAATGCGGAAGCACGCACGTAGACGTCTTCGCCACCGTCCTGGGTGACGAAGCCGAATCCCTTTTCCGTGTCGTACCACTTGACCCTGCCGCTCGGCACTGTCCTCACCTCCGCTGCACACAACGAACGCGCCCGGGGACCGTGCCCTGGGCGCGAACTTCAAGGGTAGGGCATCGGCGGCGGCCGCAGTGCCCGGTCGAGTTACGCTGACGGCATGACGAGGTCTGCGCCGGGCGGCAAGCTGATGCCGCTGTCCATGATCGTTTTCGCGCTGGGCCTGGTGGCGCTGGCCGTGATCTTCTCCCTCTACGCCAGCGGCGCCCACGATCTGCCCCTGTGGCTCAACCTCGCCGGCGTCGTGCTGACCCCGCTCGGCCTGGCCCTCGGCCTGGTCGCGGTGTACTTCCAGGTCCGCCGCCGCACGCCGGAGGCCTGACCCGGCGTCGAGGAACACGCGGCCTGAGCTGCGCATTGCTGCTTTCCTGCAAGCCGCTCGCAACATCGGTCGGCACGATCACCCCCAGGACAGCCGGTCGACCACGACCGGCCACGGCACTGCTGGGGACGAACGATGAAACGAATTCTGGCCACGATGGCGGCGACCGCGATCGCCTTCACGACGCTGGCCGTGCCGGCGTCGGCCGAAGTCACGGGCACGCAGACCGTGTGCGACCCGGCCTCGGGGCAGGTGCGCCTCAACGCGTACTTCCGCGAGAACAAGTTCATCGACGCCAAGGGCGGCTTCTTCGGCTGCGACCAGAACGTCGACTTCACGATCCGGGTCCAGTTGAAGAACCTCACCGGCTGGTCGAACAAAGTGGAGCTGACGCGCGACTGGCCGCACGACAGGTACGCCATCACCACGTTCACCTGCACCGGCCAGGGCACGAAGACCTACCGGGCGCAGATGGTGGGCTACCGCGGCGACGGCAGCGTCTGGACCCGGCAATCCAGCAACATCACGGTCAAGTGCTGAGGTGATGGCCGGCTGGGGACGAACCTCAGCCGGCCATCGGCTCCACAAAACGGTCGGCGTTGTCGACGAGCCAGGCGGGGAACTGCTCCAGGCTGGTCAGGACCACCTCGGCGCCGGCGTCCACGAGCTCCTGCCGGGCGCACGGCCCAGTCGTGACGGCGACGGACACGGCGTCGGCGGCCAGTGCGCCCGCGACATCGCCGACGTGGTCGCCGACGTAGACGGCCGCGCCCTGTTCCCGCAGCACAGCACCCTTGCCGGCGGACCAGAGCTCGCCCCGCAGGTGGTCGACGGTCCAGCCGAGGGCCTGGACGTGCAGCCGGGCGTTGGGCTCGTACTTGCCGGTGATCACCAGCACCCGCCCGCCGAGCTCGCGGACGGCGACCATGGCCTCGTCGGCGCCGGGCATGGCGACGGTGGTCGCGATGACCACGCTCGGATACAGCGCCCGGTAACGGTCCATCAGGGCAGGAATCAGATCCTCGTCCATGCCGGCGTCGCGGAACATGTCCTGCAGCGGCGGCCCGAGGCGGGAGGCGAAGTCGGTGCCGACGAGCGGAACACCGAATTCGGCCCCGACCTGGTCGATGGCGGCGGCCACGCCGGGCCGGGCGTCGATGAGGGTCATGTCCAGGTCGAATCCGACGGTCAGTGCCACACTTCGCACCCTAGCTGTTGACACGAGCCCTTTTGACGTCCAGCTACTTGACATCAGGCCAGCAAATGTCAAGCTGAAGACGTGAACCAGATCACACCGTTCACGGAGCGGGTGCGCGCATCGCTGCGGGCGCAGCTGCTGGACGCCGCCGCGGACCTCCTGGCCGAGCGGGGCTTTCGCGGACTGCGGATGGCCGACGTGGCGGCGGCGACCGGCGTCAGCCGACAGACCGTGCACAACGAGTTCGGCACGAAGGAAGCGCTGGTCAGCGCGGTCGCGGCGGTCACGATGGCCGACTTCCTGGAAGGGATCGCGGAGCGCATCGACGAAGCGCCGGACATCCATCGCGGCATCGCGGCGGCGGTCCGGCACACGCTCACCCACGCGCTGGAGAACCGGCTGGTCAACGCCGTCCTCACCGGCTCAGACGCAGAGGACCTGCTGCCGCTGCTGACCACCAAGGGACAGCCGGTGCTGCTGCCGGCCGTCGATCTGCTCACGGAGCTGTGGCGGCCACGCCTGCCGTGGCTGCCGGACGACGAGATCCGCCTGCTGGCCGAAACCGGCATGCGGCTCACGGTCAGCCACCTGCTGACGCCCACCGGCCCGGTCGACGAGGCCGTCGCCACGATCACCGTCCTGATGCGCCGACTGATCCCGGAGGCACCCGATGACTGACCAGCACCGGACCGGATTCCACTCCCTCAAAGGCCGCTTCGACTGGGACCACCTGCCGCTGCGGCTGTTCGCCAAGGGCAACGCCAAGTTCTGGAATCCGGCGGACATCGACTTCACGCAGGACGCCCGCGACTGGGCGGAGCTGACCGACGCGCAGCGGGAGAACGCCACCTACCTGGTGGCGATGTTCGTCGCCGGCGAGGAGGCCGTGACCGAGGACATCCAGCCGTTCATACGGGCGATGGCGGCCGAGGACCGCATAGGCGACGAGATGTATCTCACCCAGTTCGCCTTCGAGGAGGCCCGGCACACCGAGGTGTTCCGCCGCTGGATGGACGCCGTCGGCCTGACCGAGGACCTGCACGCCTACGTCGCCGACAACCCGGGCTACCGCACGATCTTCTACGAGGAGCTGCCGGCGGCGCTGCGCAAGCTGGAGGTCGACCACAGCCCGGCGGCGCAGGTCAAGGCCAGCGTCACCTACAACCACGTGGTCGAGGGAACGCTGGCGCTGACCGGGTATCACGCGTGGAACAAGGTGTGCAAGAGCCGCGGCATCCTGCCCGGCATGCAGGAGCTGGTCCGCCGCATCGGCGACGACGAGCGCCGGCACATGGCCTGGGGCACCTTCACCTGCCGCCGTCACGTCGCCGCGGACGACGCCAACTGGGCTGTCGTCACGCAGCGCATGGGCGAGCTGGTGCCGCACGCGCTCAACGCCATCCAGTGGGTTCTCGATCACGTCGACCAGACCGCCTTCGACCTGGAGCTGACCGAGTTCATCGGCTACGCCGGCGACCGCGCGCAGCGCCGGCTCGGCGCGATCGAGTCGGCCCGCGGCGCGGACGTGGCCCGGATCGACCTGGACTACACGCCGGAACGACTGGAGGACCAGTTCGGCGGCGAGGACGTGGCCGCACTGGCTCAGGCCTGACCGGCCGACCTGGCCCGTCGCCGACCGGCCTTCTGCATGGTCTGGCGCCACGCTTCGACGGCGTCGACAGCGTGCTGCTCGCGGCCGGCGTGCTCGGCGCGACGGTGATGCCGCGGCGCGGACCCAACCAAGGCCCTGGTGCTCTCGTAGGTGGTGCTGTCCTTCGGCATCCCGTTCGCGCTGGTCCCGCTCGTCGCGCTGACGGCCCGACGCTCGGTGACGGGTGACGCCATGAACAGGCCGGCGGCCACCGTCCTGGCCGGGTTGATCGCCGGGGTAGTGATCACGCTCAACGTGGCACTGGCCATACTTACGGCGTGACCCGGCGTATCTCTCGTCGAGCCGCGTTCGGAATCGCCGCGACCACTGCCCTGGCCGGGTGCGCCGGACCGCCGACCGCCGCTCCCTCCCCCAGCACGATCACGCGCTCCACCACGACAACGCCGCCGGTGACAACAACAACCACCGGCGTCCCGGGCGGTCCCGCGGTCGAGGTGGTACGGGCGTCGAGCGGCCGCCCCGAGGTCGCGCTGACCTTCCACGGCGACGGCCCGCTGGCCATCACCCGCCAGGTTTTGGCGCTGCTGGCCAAAAGTAACGCCAAGATCACGGTATTTGCCGTCGGCACCTGGCTGACCTCGACCCCGGACGGCGCGCGCATGGTCCGCGACGGTGGCCACGAGCTGGGCAACCACACGTGGAGCCACCCGGACCTGGAGCGCTACCAGCCGGGCCCGATGCTGACCGAGATCGAGCGCTGCCGGGACGCACTGTCCACAGTGGCCGGTACGCCGGGCACGTTCTTCCGCCAGTCGCAGGGACAGCACGCCACCGCACGCGAACTCGCCGCGGCGGGCACGGCCGGCTACACCCGAACCCTGTCCTACGACGTAGATTCCCTGGACTGGACCGATCCCGGCGCGGCCGCGATCCGGCGCGCGGCGGCCACCGTCACCGCGGGCAGCGTGGTGAGCATGCATCTGGGCCATGCCGGCACCGTGCAGGCGCTGCCCGCCATCCTGACCGATCTCGCCGACCGGGGGCTGACTCCGGTGACCGCGACCGAACTGCTGAGGTGAGAAGTTGCCCATCCACGGCCGGGCGCTACTCGCGCTCGCATGCGTCGCCGCGCTGACCGCGTGCTCGTCGGCCCCGGCCGCCGAAGAACCGCCGCTCACCACGGCGAAGACGACAATCACCACGCCGCCGCCGACCGCGCCGAAGTCCCTTGTGGACGGTCTGCCCGGCATGCCGGCCGTGACCGACCGGCACAACGTGTACGCCAACGCCGGCGCGAACATGGTGCAGGACGCCCTGAAGCAGGACAAGCCGCTGGTCTACGTGCCGCACAGCGGTTCCGGCGACGTGTGGGTGATCGACCCGACGACGTTCCAGGTCGTCGCCAAGTACCCGGCCGGCGTCGAGCTCCAGCACGTGGTGCCCTCGTACGACATGCGCACCCTCTACGCCACCGACGACCGGGGCGACCACCTGGTGCCGTTCGATCCCAAGACCGGCCAGCCGGGACAGAAGATCCCGGTCACCGACCCGTACAACATGTACTTCACCCCAGACGGCCGCTTCGCCATCTCCGTCGCCGAGCGGCTGCGCAAGCTGGTCTGGTACGACCCGCACACCTGGCGGCAGCGGGACGAGACCGCGGTGCCGGACTGCGCCGGCATCGACCACGCCGACTTCAGCCCGGACGGCCGCATCGCCGTGTTCACCTGCGAGTTCGCCGGCCGGGTCGCGGTCGTCGACATCGCGTCACACCACCTGCTCCGCATGATCGACATGCCGCAGCGGCACACCGTGATGGGGCCGCAGGACATCAAGCTGGCGCCGGACGGCTCCGCCTACTACATCGCCGACTCGGACGCAGGCGGCCTGTGGGTGCTCGACGGCGCGGCGACCAGGGTGCTGCGCTTCATCCCGACCGGCGGCGGCGCGCACGGGCTCTATCTTTCCCGTGACGCCAAGCAGTTGTACGTCACCAACCGGCACGAGGGCTCGATCAGCGTGCTCGACTCGTACACCGGGGCCGAGCAGGCCAAGTGGCGACTGCCGGGCGGCGGCAGCCCGGACATGGGCAACGTGACCGCGGAGGGCTCGCAGCTGTGGCTGTCCGGCCGCTACGACCACGCGATCTACGTGCTGTCCACAAAGGACGGCTCGCTGCTGAGCAAGATCCCGGCCGGCAACCAGCCGCACGGCCTGTGCGTGTGGCCGCAGCCGGGCCGGTACTCACTTGGGCACACCGGTATTACTCGGTGACGTCGTCGGCGCGACGGTCGTTGTTGGCGCCGCAGTGGTTGTGGTGCTCGCGGCCGTGCTGGTCGGCTTCGTTGTCGTCGGCGGCGGTGTTGTCGTTGACGTTGTCGTTGTCGTTGCTGGCACGAGCGACGACGTCGTGGCGCTCGGCGTGGTCCGTCCTCCCGGGCACGGCGTCCCCGACGTGGCGGCGGTCGTCAGCGCGGGCGCCACGACCGTCGACGGCACCGTGACACTCGTGGCCTGAGCGGGCTGTTTGCCGCTGACCGCCGGCTTGTGCAGGGCCAGTGGCTGCTCGGCGATCGTGCTGTCGGGCGCCTCCTCCTCGGTGTCCATCGGCGTGGTCTGGCTGGCCCTGGTCGGATGCGGCAGCCCGAACGCCGGGCCGGTGGCATCGTCCGATGCGTTCAGCAGCGTGGTGAGCGCGATCAGGCCGGCGAAGGCGGCGATGGGCGCGATCATGACCGCGGCGAAGCATCCTCGACCGCTGGCAGGCAGGTCCCGGTGAGTCACACCGTGATCATGGTGTAGTCCGGCCGCGCAGTCAGCCATGCCTGTATCGCTAGATCGGGTGGTCATTCCACTTCGGACAGTGA
>DASWRQ010000340.1:0-16168 GCA_036403095.1 Kutzneria sp.
CGGACGAACCGGCGACCACGACGCGCATGCCCAGATCGTCCCCCGCGCCCCGACATACCGCAGCACCGGGTCTCCCCGCGAGTCCCGCTCTCGGGCAACTGAATGTCGAGTTACGGAACTCGACACATGGCTGCCCGAGAGCGGGACTCGCGGAAAGTTGGGGCTTGCCTCAGAGGCCGAGGTCGGCCTCGAAGGCGCCCTCTTCCAGACGGTGCTTGATCGTGGTGAGGAAGCGGGCCGCGTCCGCGCCGTCCACCAGGCGGTGGTCGTAGGACAGGGCCAGGTAGACCATGGACCGGATGGCGATGGTGTCCCCGCCGGCCTCGTCGGCCACCACGACCGGGCGCTTCACCACGGCGCCGGTGCCGAGCATGCCGACCTGCGGCTGGTTCAGGATCGGCGTGTCGAACAGGGCGCCCCGGCTGCCGGTGTTGGTCAGCGTGAAGGTGCCGCCCGACAGCTCGTCCGGCTTGATCTTGTTGTTGCGGGTCCGCTCGGCCAGGTCGGCGATCTTGCGGGCGATGCCGGCGATGTTGAGGTCGCCGGCGTTGTGGATCACCGGCACCATCAGGCCGCGCGGCGCGTCCACGGCGATGCCCAGGTGCTCGGCGCCGTGGTAGGTGACCTCCATCGTCTCGTCGTTGATGGAGGCGTTGACCTGCGGGTGCTGCTTGAGCGCCTCGACGGCCGCCTTGGCGAAGAACGGCAGGAAGGACAGCTTCACGCCCTCCCGCGCCTCGAAGCCGCGCTTGGCCCGGTCCCGCAGCCGCGCGATCCGGGTGATGTCGACCTCGATCACGGTGGTGAGCTGCGCGGAGATCTGCAGCGACTCCACCATGCGCTTGGCGATGGTCTGCCGGATCCGGGGCATCTTCTGCGTGGTGCCACGCAGCGCGGCCGCCTCGGGCGACGGGGCGGACGGCGCGGCGGCCGGAGCCGCGTGGGCGGCGGCCGGGGCGGGAGCGGCCGGAGCCGGCGCGGGGGCCTTCTTGGCCTCCACGGCGGCGAGTACGTCCTGCTTGCGAATGCGGCCACCAACCCCGGTGCCCTGCAACGAGTTCAGGTCGATGCCGTTCTCCGAGGCCAGCTTGCGCACCAGCGGCGTCACGTACGGCGCGCCGTTGGAGTCCTCCGCCGAAGCGTCCTGGGACGGGGCGGCGTGCGCCGGCGCGGCGGCCGGAGCAGCCGGAGCCGGAGCAGGCTGGGCCGGCGCCGGAGCGGCCGGAGCCGGCTGGGCGGGCGCCGGGGCCTGCTGAGCCTGCGGAGCCTGAGCCTGCGGGGCCGGGGCCGACGGGGCGGGAGCCGAAGTCGGGGCCGACTGGGCCGGTGCGGCGCCGTCGCCGATCACGGCCAGCTTGCCGCCGACCTCGACGGTGGCGTCCTCGCCGGCCGAGATCTCCAGCAGCGTGCCGGCGACCGGCGACGGGATCTCGGTGTCGACCTTGTCGGTGGACACCTCCAGCAGCGGCTCGTCCACCTCAACCTTGTCGCCGACCTGCTTGAGCCAGCGGGTGACCGTGCCCTCGGTGACGCTCTCGCCGAGCGCCGGCATGGTGATCTCGGTGCCCTGTGCTGGACCGGAAGACGGGGCTGGACCGGAAGACTGCGCCGGGGCCTGCGCCTGCGGGGCCGGGTCGGCGGCCGGGGCCTGCGCCTGGGCGGGCTCCGGCTCGGGCTCCGGCTCGGCGGCCGGCTGCTGCTGCTCCGGGGCGGGGGCCGACGCGCCGTTGCCGTCGCCGATGACGGCGAGCTCGGCGCCGACCTCGACGGTCTCGTCCTCCTTGACGACGATGCGCTGCAACACACCGGCGGCCGGCGACGGGATCTCCGTGTCGACCTTGTCGGTGGAGACCTCCAGCAAGGGCTCGTCGACCTCGACCCGCTCACCCTCCTGCTTGAGCCAGCGGGTGACGGTGCCCTCCGTGACACTCTCGCCGAGTGCCGGCATCTGGACGGAGAAGGCCATGGGTTAGTGACTCCTCGTGCTCGTTGCTCGCGTGGCTGACTATGTGCGGACGGTCAGCCGTGCACGTGCAGCGGCTTGCCGGCCAGGGCGAGGAACGCCTCGCCGAGGGCTTCTGTCTGGGTCGGGTGGGCGTGGATCAGCGGGGCGATGTCCTCCGGGAACGCCTCCCAGTTGTAGATCAGCTGGGCCTCGCCGATGAGCTCGCCGACGCGCTCGCCGACGAGGGTGACGCCGACGACCGGGCCGTCGGGCGCCTTGACCAGCTTCACGCCGCCGCTGGTCTTGAGGATCTGGCTCTTGCCGTTGCCGGCCAGGCTGTAGACGTAGGTGGTGGCCGAGCCGTACTTGTCCTTGGCCGCGGCCTCGGTCAGGCCGACCGAGGCGACCTCGGGGTTGCAGTAGGTCACGCGCGGGATGCCGGCCTCGTCGATGACCCGCGGGTTCTGGCCGGCGATGTCCTCGGCGACGAAGATGCCCTGCTGGAAACCGCGGTGGGCCAGCTGCAGGCCGGGCACGATGTCGCCGACCGCGTAGACGCCGGGCAGGTTGGTGCGCAGCCGCTCGTCGGTGATGACGAAGCCGCGCTCCATGCGGACGCCGGCCTCCTCGTAGCCGTGGCCCGCGGTGTTCGGGCCGCGGCCGACCGCCACCAGCAGCAGGTCGGCCTCCAGGATGTCGCCGTTCTCCAGGCTGACCGAGACGCCCGCGTCGTTCTGGGTGGCGCCGGTGAACTTCACGCCCGTCTTGAACTTGATGCCACGCTTGCGGAAGGCGCGTTCCAGCTGCTTGGAGGCCCACTCGTCCTCGGCCGGCACCAGCCGCGGCAGCGCTTCGACGATGGTCACGTCGGCGCCGAAGGAGCTCCACACGCTGGCGAACTCGACGCCGATGACGCCGCCGCCGAGCACGACGACCTTCTCCGGGATCCAGTCCAGGTTCAGGGCCTGGTCGCTGGTGATGACCCGGCCGGTGATCTCCAGGCCGGGCAGGCTGCGGGCGTAGGACCCGGTGGCCAGCACCACGTTCTTGCCGGTGTAGCGGTTGCCGTCGACGACGACCGTGTTCGGGCCCTCGAAGGTGCCCGCGCCCTCGACGAGCGTGACCTTGTTGGCCTTGACCAGGCCCTGCAGGCCCTTGTAGAGACCGCTGATCACACCGTCCTTGTAGGAGTTCACGCCCGGCATGTCGATGCCCTCGAGCGAGCTCTTCACACCGAACTTGTCGCCCTCGCGGGCCGCGTCGGCGACCTCCGCCGCGTGCAGCAGCGCCTTGGTCGGGATGCAGCCGCGGTGCAGGCAGGTGCCACCCAGCTTGTCCTTCTCGACCAGGATGACGGACAGGCCGAGCTCGGCCGCGCGGAAGGCGCAGGCGTAGCCGCCCGAGCCGCCGCCCAGGATCACAAGGTCGGCGGAGGTGTCGGTCACGGGATCTCCTCGACTGGCAACAGTGGCAATTCGTGGTCTGCGGGTCACTCGCGCGTGTACGCGCGCGTCAACTGTGGCCATCTTGTCACTTCGTCGTCGCGGCTGCCCTGACCGGGGGCGGGATCGAGGGGGTTTCACACTCTTCGACCGCCGGTGCTGGCACGATTGAGTCAGACGTGCGATATGGGAGGAGGCGTCCGTGGGCTTGTTCGATCGTTTTCGCAGGACCAGGCGTCCGGGCGTGACCCGCGGCTCGACCTCGCAAGACACCTCCTACCTGGAGTCCTGGGCCGCTGCGCACCGGGGCGTGGAGGCGTTCGTGGAGCCGCGGACCACGGTGACGGAGACCACTGTGGTGTTGGTCGCTCACGACGGCGAGTGGACCCGGCGGCGCATCGACGGCGAGCAGGGCGCGTTCCGGCTCGGCCGCAAGCTCGGCATCCCGGTGTACGAGGTCTCGAAGGTCGGTTACCCCAAGCGGATGCGCGAGTACACCGCGCGCCAGCGGGCCCAGTCGCGGCGTCAGTCCACCGACTGAACGCGGACCGGGAAGTTGACCGAGTTGGCGATGAAGCACAGGTGATGTGCCCGCTCGTGCAGCTCGGCCAGCTTGTCCCGACCACTGTGGACGGTCACTTCCGGCCGTAGCGTCACCTCGGTGAACCGGCCGCCACCGTCCGCGTTCTCGGCCATCGTGCCTTGTGCGCGGTCGCGGTAGGCCGTGACGACGATGCCCGCTTCGGTGGCCAGGTGCAGGAACCACAGCATGTGGCACTGGGACAGCGAGGCCACCAGCAGCTCTTCGGGGTTGTAGCGGTCCCGGTCGCCGCGGAACGCCGGGTCCGACGAGCCCGGGATCGCCGGCTTCCCCTCGGCGGCGACGTCGTGCGCCCTCGAGTAGTCCCGGTAGCCCGTCGTCGCCCCGCTCCAGGTGACTTCCACCTCGTAGCCGTGTGTTCGCATACGTCTTGTATACAGGCAACCCGGGTTGGTAGAGGGCGTCTTTCGGATAGATCAACCTTTGGGGGGTACATGAGCCGATCGCTTTCCGCCGTCCGCATCGAGGCCGAGCGGATCGTGCTGCGCAAGTTGCAGGAGTCCGACCGGGAGCGGCTCATCGAGCTCCGCACCGATCCTGAGGTCGGGGCCTACATCGGCGGTCCCCAGACGCGCGAGGCCGTCGAGCGGCGCATCGCCGAGGTCGGCATGGCCAAGCTGGGCGACGTCCCCGGTCTTTTCATCATCGCCGACAAGGCCACCGACATCCTCCTCGGCACCATGCAGCTCATGCCGCGGCCGTCCGACCGGCCCGGTCACCTCACCGCCGACGGCGACGAGTTGGAGATCGGTTACCTGTTGCACCGCTCCGCTTGGGGCCGCGGCTACGCCTTCGAGGCCGCCGCCGCCATCCTGCGGGCAGGCGCCGCCGAACTCCCCGACCAGCCCGTCATCCTCATCACCCAGGCCGCCAACACCCGCTCCCGCCGCCTCGCCGACCGCCTGGGCTTCCAGCTCGTCCGGACCTTCCAGGCCTACGACGCCGAGCAGACCCTGTCCGCCGCCGACCTCCACACGTTCAAAGCCTGACGACCCGCCCGTCGTCGCAAGGCGATCTCACGACGAGAACTGCCTTCGCCGCCGAAGCGATCTTCCCAGTGGGCCTCACCGATCGTCGGCCCGAAGCGGCCTTCCCAGTGGGCCTCACCGATCGTCGGCTCAAGCGACTTCCCAGTACGGGCCCCGACCGTCAGCCGAAGCGACCTCCCCAGCGCCGGCCAGCCATCACCCCCACCCCGAACACACCCCACCCGCCCTGGGGGCTGGCCCGCGCACGATTTTACCGGGCACCCCGTCGTCCGAACGACGTGAAGATCGACATGTGGATAACTCGGCCCCTGTGGACACACGGGAATCCACAGGACAAAGGCAATTACGCCCCGCCGGCAGAACCGGAGGGGCGTGGACCACCGTGAAAGGACCATTCCTGACGTTGAACGTGAGGAATGGTCCTTTCCAAACGGTGGGGGCTTGACAAACTCAGCCGTTGGCGGCGATGTCGGCCAGCACGGCGGCGATGGTGCGGACCGGCACGCCGGTGCCGCCCTTGGTGGTGTACCCGAAGGCGCCGCCGGAGTTGTAGGCCGGCCCGGCCACGTCGATGTGCGCCCACGGCAGGTCGGCCGGCACGAAGTCGCGCAGGAACAGCGCGGCGGCGAGCATGCCGCCGAAGCGGTGGCCGGTGACGTTGGCCAGGTCGGCGAGCCGGGAGTCGAGGTCGGAGCGCAGCTCCTCGGGCATGGGCATGGCCCAGCTGGCCTCGCCGACGGCGTTGGCCGACGCGGTGACCCGGTCGCGGAACTCGTCGGTGCCCATCACGCCGGACGTCCGCTTGCCCAGCGCTACCAGCTGGGCGCCGGTCAGGGTGGCGGTGTCGATCAGGTAGTCGGGGTTGTCCTCGCACGCCCGCACGATGGCGTCGGCCAGGATGAGCCGGCCCTCGGCGTCGGTGTTGAGCACCTCGACGGTCTTGCCGCCGTACATGGTCAGCACGTCGCCGGGACGGTAGGCGTCGCCGGAAGGCATGTTCTCGGCCATCGGCACGGTCGCGACGACCTCGAGCGGGTACTTGAGCTTGGCCGCCAGCACGATGCTGGCGACGACCGCCGCCGCGCCGCCCATGTCGGAGCTCATCTCCTCCATGCCGCCGGCCGGCTTGATCGAGATGCCGCCGGTGTCGAAGGTGATGCCCTTGCCGACCAGCGCGACCTTCTTGCGCGCCTTCGGACCCTTGTACGACAGGCGAACCAGCCGCGGCTGCCGGGTGGAGCCGCCGCCGACGCCGAGGATGCCGCCGTAGCCGCCCTTGCGCAGCGCCTTCTCGTCGAGCACCTCGACCTCGACGCCGTTGGCCTCGGCCAGCGCGACGGCCCGCTCGGCGAACGACGCCGGGTACAGCACGTTGGGCGGCGTGTTGACGAGGTCGCGGGTGATGGCCACGCACTCGGCGATGGCGGTGTGCGCCTTCAGCGCCGCCTTGTGCTCCTTGACGGTGCCCTCGGCCGGCGTGGCGAAGTCCACCTTGGCCAGGGTCGCCTCGCTGGCCTCCGACTTGTACTCGGTGAAGGTGTACGCGCCGAGCAGCGTGCCCTCGACGGCCGCGCCGAGGTCCACGGCGGACAGCGTGCTCGCCGCACGCTTGGCCTTGCCCAGCGCACGGGCCGACGCGCCGGCGGCGCGACGCACCTGCTCGGTGCCGTAGCCGGGCTTGCCCAGGCCGACGGCGACCAGCAGCGGCGCGGCCAGCTTGCCGCCGGTCGGGACCTTCACGACCTCCTCGGCCTTGCCGGTGGCGCCGAGCACGCCCAGCAACTCGGGTAGGCCCCCGTCGAAGGCCGCGGCGACGGCGTCCGCACCGGGCGCCAGCTCCAGGCCGTCGGGGCCCTGGACGGTGCCGATGACGACAACGTCCACGGCCAATGCGACCAGGTCGCTGTCGGTCAGTGCTAGCTTCGGCGCGGTCACTTTTGGCTCCTCGACTCCTACTGCGGTGATGATGTGAAAACCGATGCTAACCATCCCTTCGTGAGCGTCGCTAACTACCTCACCGCCAGCGTCATTCGACAGGTGGCTGCCGATCACGCGGCGCATCTGAGAAGGTGGGCAGCGTGACGCGCACGCTGCGCCGGCAGCTTCCGGCGGCCGACACGATCGCGCTCGGTGTCGGCGGGATGCTGGGCGCCGGCGTGTTCGCGGCTTTCGGTCCCGCCTCGGCCATCGCCGGCACGTACGCGCTGGTCGGCGTGGTGCTCGCGGCCCTGCTCGCGGCGTGCAGCGCCTTCTCCACGGCCGATCAGGCCCGGGCCTTTCCCGGCGACGGCGCCGGTTACCGCTACACCGCGCAGCTGCTCGGGCCGTGGCCCGGGCGGATGGCCGGCAGCGCGTCCATCGCCGGCCGGCTGGCCGCGGCGGCCGCCGTCGCCGGCACGTTCGGCGCGTACGTCACGCCCTCGCGGCCGCTGTTCGGCGCCCTGGGCGTGCTGGCCGTCGCCACCGCACTGGACGTCGTCGGATTTCGGCTCAACCGCAAGCTGAACTGGGCGGTCGTGGCCATCGTGGCGGTCACACTGGGACTGGTCGTCGCGACCTGCCTGTCCGTGCCGCCGCCGCCGATCACCAACGCCCCGGACGCCGACCAGCCGCTCGGGCTGCTGACGTCCGCCGGCATCCTGGTCTTCGCGTTCCTCGGCTTCGAGCGGATCACCGCGCCCGGCCCGGACGAGCCGAGCTTCACCGCCCGCCGACTGCACCTGGCCATCCCGTTGGCCCTGCTGATCGTGCTCGGTGGCTACCTCGTCGTCGGTTACGCCGCGTTCCGCCAGCTCGGGCCGACCCGTCTCGCGCTGTCGCCCGCGCCGCTGATCGACGCCGTGACCGCGGCCGACGGCCAGTGGATCGTGCCGTTGGTCACGGTGGGAGCTGCCGTCGCGACGGTGGCCGCGCTGCTCGGGGTGCTGTCGGGAGCCCGCCGCACCGTGACGACCGTGGCCAAGTCCGACGATCTGCCGCCGGCCTTCAAAGCCGACCGCCTCGCCGGCTGGGTCGGCGGCGGCGTGGCCGCGGTGCTCGCCGTCGCGCTGACGCCGTCCGCGGCGATCGGCTTCGCCGCCTGCGCGATGCTGGCCTATTACGCGTTCACCAACGCCTCGGCGCGGATCCTGCTCAGGGAGGACCGCACCTGGCCGATGCGGACGGCCTGCTTCGGCCTCGGACTGTCCGTGCTGTACGGCATGACCATGCCGCCCTTCGTGCTCGCGGCGACGATCGCGGTCGTGCTGCTCGGATCTGTCGGCATGTCCTTGTACCGTCGGACGGTGTGACGAACGTATCGGCGACCTGGGCCCCGGGAACCACCACGCTGCTGCGCTTCCGCCGTCTCGACGGCACCCTCGGCCAGGTGCATCCGCTGAGCGTGCTGTCCGACGACGGGCGGGCGCTGGTCGGCTGGCTGCCCGCGGACACGCCGATCGTCGGCACCCGGGTGGTCGGTGGCCGCAATCCCCGTGACCTGCCGATGGACCAGCGGTTCACCCTGGAGCGGGAGCGCTTCCCGCACGTCTGGCACAGCTCGGCCAACCTCCGGCTGGTCGAGGAGGACCGCTGGTCGAGCACCTGGTGGTTCTTCAGCCGGGACTGGGAGTTCCAGGGCTGGTACGTGAACCTGGAGATCCCGATGGGCCGCACCGCGTCCACTGTGGACCGGGTGGACGGTGCGCTGGACGTGGCCGTCGCGCCGGATCGCAGCTGGGAGTGGAAGGACGAGGACGAGGCCGACGAGTGCGTGCGGGTCGGCCGGCTCTCGGTCGAGCAGCTGGCGCTGCTGCGGGCCGAGGGGGAGCGGATGATCGCGCTGGCCGAGGCCGGCCGCTTCCCGTTCGACGGCACCTGGACCGACTTCCGCCCGGACCCGGCCTGGCCGGCGCCGACCTTGCCCGACGGCGACTACTGACCCGAGAGCGTGACCACGACTGGCCTGCGCCTACCGGTCCGGTCTAGGACAACCGACAGTTGGACGTCCGATCTTTGGGACTACGATTTTCTGACCGGTGAGTAGGCGTTAACCTTGGTGGCATGACGCCAGGCACACCCTTCAGCCATGTCCCGCACCCGTCACCGGCGACCCCGGAGCGGGTAGCGCAGGTACTGGCTTCGCCGGGCTTCGGACAGCACTTCACCGACCACATGGTGACGATCAGCTGGAACACGGAGCAGGGTTGGCACGATCCGGTCGTGCGGCCCTACCAGTCGCTGGAGCTCGATCCGGCGGCGATGGTGCTGCACTACGGGCAGGCGATCTTCGAAGGACTGAAGGTCTACCGCCAGCCCGACGGCTCGCTCAAGTCCTTCCGTCCGGAGGCCAACGCCGAGCGCTTCCGCTCGTCGGCCCGCCGGCTGGCCATGCCCGAGCTCCCGGACGACCTGTTCCTGGGCTCCATCCAGGCGCTGCTCGGGGTCGACGGCCGCTGGGTGCCCGAGCAGGCCGAGGAGTCGCTGTACCTGCGCCCCTTCATGATCTCCGTGGAGAAGGGCCTCGGCGTGCGCCCGGCCAAGGAGTACCTGTACGTGCTCATCGCCTCGCCGGCCGGCTCCTACTTCAGCGGCGGCCTCAGGCCGGTGAGCGTGTGGCTGTGCACCGAGTTCGTGCGGGCCGCGCCCGGCGGCACCGGCACGGCCAAGTGCGCCGGCAACTACGCCGCGTCGCTGCAGGCCCAGGCCCAGGCGGCCGAGCAGGGCTGCGACCAGGTCGTCTGGCTGGACGCCATGGAGCGGCACTGGGTCGAGGAGATGGGCGGCATGAACCTGTTCTTCGTGTTCGGCTCCGGGGCCGACGCGAAGGTGGTCACGCCGGAGCTGTCCGGCTCGCTGCTGCCCGGCATCACCCGTGACTCGATCCTCCAGGTCGCCGCCGATCTCGGCTACGCGGTCGAGGAGCGTCGGGTGTCCACCGAGGAGTGGGAGAAGAAGGTCGGGACCGGCGAGCTGACCGAGGTGTTCGCCTGCGGCACGGCCGCCGTGATCACGCCGGTTGGCCGGGTCAAGCACGCCCAGGGCGAGTTCCTGGTCAACGGCGGCGGCGCCGGCGAGGTCTCGCTGCGGTTGCGCGAGACGCTCACCGGCATCCAGCACGGCAGCGCCGCGGACACCCACGGCTGGCTGCACACCTTCGCCTGACCTCGGGAAAGCGTTGTCGATGCCCGTGAGATCCACTCGGATCTCACGGGCATTTCTTCCCCAGAGCTGGTGACCGACCGGACTCCCCCGCAGGCGCCCGGCGGTCCCCTCAGCCGTCGGCCGCCGCATGGCGAGCACGCACCGTCACCGTCTTCGACGATAGAGAGGTCGGCCGGGGGATTGCAATACTCTGCACCCTATGTGCATTATATTGCATGTCGCGTAGAGTGATCCCGATGAACTGGGGAGTGACGGGTGGCCAGTGACAACCACGGTGCCGCGTCCGGGGCCGACGGTGTGGACGATCGCCTGAACGTCACCCGATCGGCCGTGGGCGAGCGGCTGCGCTACGTCCGGGAGCACCACCCCGAGGGCGCGCTGACCCGGGCCGAGCTGGCCGAGCGGTCCGGCGTCTCGTTGCGCACCATCGCCGCGCTCGAATCGGCCGAGGGCGCCAACGTGCAGGTGGACACCCTGGTCAAGCTCACCCACAGCCTCGGCATCCGGCGCGTCGCCTACCTGCTCGACGCCGAGGTCTTCACCCAGGTCAACCAGGAACTCGCGCTGTCCCGCCAGCTGCGGGAGGCCCGCGACGCCGGCGTCGAGACCGTGCTGCTGCGCAACTCCACCGGCGTCTCCGACGACGCCGCCAGCACTCTGAACAACCTGCTCGACGCCATCGTCGGCGCCGCGCGGCAGGCCAAGGGCAAGCTGCGCGGCGACACACCTGACGCGGGTGAGCGGCCGTGATGGTCGCCCGCTGGAGCCGTCGGCAAGTGTCCGGCTCGCTGCGCAAGCGCTGCTCGGCCGAGCTGGCGCAGCTGGAGCTCAAGCCCGGGGCGGAGATCCAGGACGTCGTCGACCAGGTCGGCCGGCGGCGCGGCCGGCCCGTCCGCCTCGTGCCGTTCGACCTGCCCGTGGCCGCGCCCGAGGGCTTCCTCATCACCACCGGCGACGAGGACTTCATCGTCTTCGAGCGCCGGGCCGTGCCGCTCTACCAGCGGCAGATCGTGCTGCACGAGGTCGCACACCTGCTCTTCGCGCACGAGACCGAGACCGTGCTGGCCGAGGACGCCATCGCCATGATGATGCCTTCGCTGGACCCGGCCCTGGTCAAGCGGGTGCTCGGCCGTGAGCACACCAACAGCGTCGCCGAACAGGAGGCGGAACTGCTCGCCTCGATGATGGGACAGCAGATCAGCCCGTGGAGCCCGGACCGCTCGTGGGACGTGGTGCCGGAGGACCGGGAGCTGGTCGAACGCCTCGTGCGCGCGCTGGGGCGCGCCGACCACCCTGGGACGAGATGAACGCCTACCTGTATCCGGCCTGCGCGATCGTGGTCGGCATCGTCACGCTGCTCAAACTGCCCTCGCTGTTGACCCGCCGCACCCCGGTGCACGTGGTGCTGTGGCTGGTGTTCGCCGGCACGACCGTGCTGTTCACGATCTCGTCGCCGACCGTGTGGCCGCGGGTCAGCGCCGCCATCGGCATCACCAACATCTCCGGACTGATCACCCAGGGGCTGGTCATCGTGCTCGCGGCGCTGCAGCAGGTGCTGGTGCTGCTGTGGGTGCACGACAGTCCCACCGCTTGGCGCAAGCTGCGCGTGCGGCTGTCGCTGTTCGCTCTCGTGCTGGTCGCGATGTCCGTGCTGTTCTTCGTGAGCATGGCTCGCGGCGAGAACCCCAACGACTTCGCGTTGGCCAAGGCCGGGCAGTTCCCGTACTACCTCACCGTGTACGTCGTGTCGTTCTGTGTCGCGCAGGGCAGCACGCTCCGGATCTGCCTCCAGTGCGCGCGCAGGGTCGCCGCCACCTGGCTGCGCCGCGGCCTGCTGCTCACCGCCGCCGGGTGCTCGGCCGACTTCGTCTACGCCGCCGGGCGGCTCGGCGACATTGTCGTCGCCGCCTTCGGCTCGTCCGGCGTCGCGTGGGAACCCGTCGTGCAGATCGCCGCCGTGACCAGTGCCGTGCTGCGGCCCATCGCGTGGACCATTCCCTCGTGGGGCCACCGGTTGACCGACTTCTGGGCTTGGGTCGGACGGCTTTTCGCGCTGCGTCTGTTGGCGCCCCTGCATGCTCGGATCGTGGCCGTCGTGCCCGAGGTTCGGTTGCCGCTGGAGGCCGGCACACCGACCGACACGCGGCTGTACCGGATGCTCATCGAGATCCGGGACGGTCAGCGCGCCTTACAGCCGTGGATGAGTCCGCTCGTGTCCGAGGACGCCTCTTCCCGTTGTCAGGCCGCCGGTCTCGGCTCCGACGCTGCCGCCGCCGTCATCGAGGCCGCCCAACTCCGTGTCGCTGTCGCCGCCGCCGCTGCCGGTGTCGCCAAACGGGATTCGGCCGTCGCCACCGTCGCCGAACCCTCCGACCTCGCCGGCGAGCTCGCGCACCAGAAGGCCGTGGCCCGGGCCTTCCGCCGGTCGCCTATAGTCGACGCCGTGACTCGGGACGAGCAGATCCGTTCCGCGGAAAGGGAAATCGCGTGAGTGACCAGCCGTCGATGCCGTTCGACGCCGCTTTCTTCGCCGACCCCTACGCCTTCCATGCCCGCCTTCGCGACGCCGGCCGGGCGCACCACTTCACCACCCCCGACGGCTCTCCCGCGTGGGTCGTCCCTCGCGCCGCCGACGTGGCCCCGTTGTTCGGCGACGACCGTCTTTCCTTGGACAAGGCCAATTCCCGCACCGGTTACGCCGGCTTCTCGCTGCCGCCCGAGCTCGACGCCAACATGATGAACATGGACGGCGCCGACCACCAGCGCCTGCGCCGCATCGTGTCCAAGTCCTTCACCGCCCGTCGCGTCGAGGACATGGCCGCCGGAATCCGTGCCGTCGCCTCGAATCTCGCCGACCGCCTCTCGGGTGAGACCGCCGATCTTGTCCCCGACTATGCCGCGCCGCTGCCGTTGGCCGTTATCGGCGACCTGCTCGGCGTTCCCGCCGCGGACCGGGCCGCGTTCGCCGGATGGACCGCTGCCATGTTCGCCCCCGCCCAGCCCCGCGACGCCGCCGACGGCATCGTGTCCATGCAGAAGTTTCTGCTCGACCTCGTCGACGCCCGCCGCACCGAGCCCGGCGACGACCTGCTCTCCGCGCTCATCCAGGCCCGGGACGAGCAGGATCACATGAGCGAGAACGAGCTTGTCTCCCTGGCCTTCCTGCTCCTGCTGGCCGGCGTCGAGAACGTCGGGCACGTCATCGCCGCTGGTGTCCTCACCCTGCTCGAGCACCCCGCGGCTCTCGCCGACATCCGCGCGGACCCCGCCCGCCTCGCCGAGGTCGTTGAGGAGATGCTCCGCCTCGCCGTCCCCGCCCACTTCGCCATCCGCCGCTTCGCCCTCGAGGACATCCCCGTCGGCGACGTCACCATTCCCGCCGGCGACACCGTCCTGCTCGGCATGGCCTCCGCCAACCGCGACCCCGCCCGCTTCCCCTCGCCGGACGCCTTCGACCCGACTCGCCCCGACCGTCAGCACTTCACCTTCGGCCACGGCGTGCACTACTGCCTCGGCGCACCCTTGGCCCGCCTCGAGATCCGCTTCGCCCTGGAGACCCTTTTCACCCGCTTCCCGGATCTCCGCCTCGCCGTGCCCGCCTCGGATCTCCCATGGCGCGCCTCTTTCCGCTCGCACGCCCTCAAATCCCTGCCCGTAACCCTGGCCTGACCCCCGCTTTCCGGCACACCGAGGGTTTCGCGCACATCAGCATCGGGACGCTCACTTCACGCAGGGCACGCTTCCGCCCTGCAACGCATCCATCGGACCCGAGGCGCCGGTGGCCCCGGAGCTGCTGGTGGTGGTCGGCGGAGCGGTGGACGACGTCGGAGGCACGGCGGTGGTGGAGGTCGGCGTGGCCTGGGCGGCCGGCATGGTGAAGTCGGTGCCGATCACCACCCGGACCGCGCCGGCGGCGACGGTGCTGCCGGCTTCGACGTCGTCGATGCCGAGGAGGTTGCCGACGGCGTTGGCGGCATCAGCGCCGCCGGGGCCGTAGTAAACCGTGCTGTGCGAGAGGATCGACGGACCGGTGATGGGGCTGCCCTTGGTCGCGCCCTTGCCGGCCAGCGCGGTCAGCAGCTGGGCGGCGAGACCGGACTGCCCGCCGGAGTTGACCACATCGACCTTCGCGGCCGGGAGAGTGGTGGACGGCGGGGGAGCGGTCTTGTCCCCGATGAGGTCGTGGACCATGGTCCGGATCTGGTTGAGGTCGACAAGATTGACGTCCTCGCCGTTGACCTTGCCGAAGCTCTTGACGGGCAAGGTGACATAGGTGACACCGCCGCTGACGAGACCGGCGGACTGCTGGATGAAGCCCATCAGGTCGAAGCCGCTGTCGAACACCAGGTCCTTGGTCGCCGCGCCGACCAGCGCGGACATCTTGGCCGGGTCGGCCAGGGTGCCGGCACTCTTGAGCTGCTGGGAGGCCGAGGCCAGGAAAGCCTGCTGGCGGCGTTCGCGGTCGAGGTCGGTGAAGTTCAGCTCGGGGTGCACGTAGTCGCGGCGCTGCCGGACGAAAGCCAACGCCTGGGCGGCGTCGAGCTGCTGCTCGCCCTTGACGAAGTTGGCCCCGGAGAAGGAATCCTGGGTCGGACCCTGCAGACACACGGTGACGGAGCCGAGGGCCTTGGCCAGGTCGTAGAAGCCGATCAGGGTGACCTCGACGAAGTGGTCGATGGGAATGCCGCCGAGGAAGGCGCGCACATCGTCGACGGTCTGCTTGCGACCGGCCTCGCGACCCTCGTGCTCCAGCCGGGACCGATCGGTCACGCCCTGGCTGACGAGCGCCTTCTCCTTGGCGTCCTTGGCCAGCCCGTAGCCCTGCTTGATCTTCTCCTTGGCGATGCCGTCGGGCGCGCCGACGAGCGTGGCGTAGTCGTCACGGGGAATGGAGATCAGCGTGGCCTTGCTGCCGTCGTTGGGCACGTGCAAGACCATCATCACGTTGGTGTTGTAACCGCCCTGGCTGTTGTCGCCGGCGTGCAACTGGTCGTAGATGTCCTGGGGCAGCGGCTGACCGTTCTGGTCCAGTCGGCTGTCCAGGCCCATGACCAGGATGTTGGTCGCGCCGTCCTTGGACTTCGGCTCGTCCCCGCTCAAGGCGCCGGAGGTGCTCAGACCGGTGCTGAAGTCGTGGTAGAAGGTCCACACGTAGCCGGTGAGGCCCAGGACCAGCAGGGACACCATGCCCAACGCGGTCCGTCCGACGATCAGGGGCCAGCGCCGCCTGCGGTCCATGCACACACTCCACGCCTGTTCGTCAGACAACATCTGTCCGTTGACGCCGAACGGCGGCGCGCGGTTGCACCTAGAAGGCGCAGACCACCAACACGACGGTGGTGGCCAGCTCACAGGCGGCGCCGAGGACGTCGCCGGTGATGCCGCCGAAGCGACGGCGGGTGTGGCGGATCAGCAGCAGCACCAAGCCGACGGCCAGCAGCACGCCGACGGGGCCGAGCCAAGGCCGTGCGGGGACGGCGAAAACGGAGCCCGCCAGCGCGACGGCCGTCCACAGGAGAGGGACGGCGAAGGGCTGGGTGCCGGCGACCAACGCGCCGAGACCCTCCGGGCGGGCGGCGGGCACGGACTCGAGACAGCACCACGTGAAGGCGACCCGTCCGCAGAACACGGCCAACAGCACGGCCGGCCACGGCTCAACACCGAAGCAGACGGCCTGAATCCCAAGACCGACAACCAGAACAACGACGGCGAACGGGCCGGCCCCGCCGGACTTCATGATCTCCAGGGCCCGCTCGGGTGGACCGTAGGAACCGAGACCGTCGGCGGTGTCGGCCAGACCGTCGAGGTGCATGCCCCGGGTGAGCAGGGCCAGCAGCCCGACGGCCAACAGCCCGGCCAGCAGCGGGGGAGCGCCCAGAACGACTGCGCCCCAAGACAAAGCGGCGGCCAGTACGCCCAACAGCGCGCCGACCAAAGGGGTCAGGGAGATGGCGCGGGCGGCGACTCGCCGGTCGACGGCGGACGGCCCGGGAACGGGCAGGACCGTCAGCCACGACACGGCGAGCCGAAGCCCGGACACAGTTACGAC
>DASWRQ010000341.1:0-41050 GCA_036403095.1 Kutzneria sp.
ACGGCCCTGACGGTCAGCGGCATGGTGTTCAGCACGCTGGTAGTGCGCTGGACGCGGACCCTGTGGCGCACCACGGCCATCCGCATCGGCACGGCCATCTACGGGGTGTGGGCGCTGGCCAGCCTGGGCGCGGTGCTGGTGCCGGGATCGTGGCTGCCGGCCTATCTGATGGCCACGGCGGCGGTGCTCAGCGCCGGCACGCTGATCGGCAACCGGGCCAACGCGTTGGCCGAGGCAGCCGCGCCGAAACAGACGCGGGGGCGGCACCTGGCGGCGTTCCAGTACGCGTTCACCGCGGCCGGCATCGCCGCGCCGGCCGTGGTGGCGTTGTTCGCGCTGGGACCGTGGCTGCCGTGGCTCGTGGTGGCCGCGTCAGCCACGGTCGCCGTGGCGGCAATGCCTTACCTGGCAAGGAGTCTGCCGCGAGACGCGGTGCGTGGGGACTACGGCAGGATCGCGTCCACGTAGCCGCCGTCGACGCGCAGGGCGCCGCCGGTGGTGGCCGAGGACAGCGGGGAGGCCAGGTAGACGACCATGTTGGCGATCTCCTCGGGCTCGATCAGCCGTTGCAGCAGCGACTGCGGCCGGTGCTCCCGCATGAACTGGCGCTGCGCCTGGTCCCACGGCAGGTCCTTGTCCACCAGTTGGTAGACGAACTCCTCGACGCCGCCGGTGTGGGTGGGGCCGGCGATCACCGAGTTGACCGTGACGCCGGTGCCGGCGGCGTGCTTGGCGAAGCCGCGGGACACGGCCAGCAGCGAGGTCTTGGTCATGCCGTAGTGGATCATCTCGGCCGGCGTGACGATGGCCGAGTCGCTGGCGATGTACTGGATCCGGCCCCAGCCCCGCTCGGTCATGCCCGGCAGGTAGGCGCGGGTCAGCCGGACCGCCGACAGCACGTTGACCTCGAAGTAGCGCCGCCATTCGTCGTCGGTGATCTCCAGCGGCGACTCGGCGCCGAAGATGCCGAGGTTGTTGACCAGCACGTCCGCGGTCGGCACGGCGGCCAGCACCTGGGCGGTGCCGTCCTCGGTCGACACGTCGCCGGCCGCCGCGACGAACCGCCCGTCCGGCACCTGCTCCCGCAGCGTGTCGATGGCCGCCGTGACGCCGTCCGGCTTGCGCCCGTTGACGGCCACCGTGGCGCCGGCCCGGGCCAGCCCGGCCGCGATGGCCTGGCCGATGCCCTGGGTCGAGCCCGTGACGAGGGCGACCTTGCCGGTGAGGTCGAGTCGCATGTGAGGGGATCTCCTGTTCTGGTGGTCGCTGTTCCGGGATCGCTGTTCCGGGATCACTGTTGTCGGGTCGCTGTTCTGGAGTCGCTGTTCTGGGGCGCTGTGCGTCCAGCCTGCTCGGGTCAGCTCGCCAGCGCGAGCGCAGCTGCCGCCGCCGTTGCCACCTTGTGGTCCTGCTCCGGCGACCCGCCGCCCACGCCGATCGCTCCGACCAGCACGCCGTCCCGGCGCAGCGGCACGCCGCCCGCGATGAACAGCAGCGGCCGGTCCAGCGCCGTCGGCAGGCTGTGGAACGGGCCGTCCGGCTTCACCGCGTCCACCACATCCGCCGTCGCCGCGTCCAGTTGGACCGCCGTGTACGCCTTGCGGGTGCTCGTCTCGCCCGAGATCAGCAGCGCCTCCTGGTCCCGCACGAAGCCCAGCAGGTGCCCGCCTCGGTCCAGCACCGTCACGCTGACCTTGATCCCGACCCCGTCCGCCTCCCTGCTGGCCGTCGCCAGCAGCTCGCGCAGCTCTTCGTTACTCAGGTCGATCGGATGGTCGTTGCGTGCTACGAATGTCAGCGTACACAATAGTTGTGTACGCCGTCTAACAGCGTTGACATGTTACTTGCGGTGAGCTGGGCCACTGGTACCTTGGGATGCCGTGGGGGAATCGCCGCACCAGGACCTGCTCGGCGCCGGTGGCCTTCGGGCCGTGCTGGAGAACGCCTGTCCCGACTCTGACATCGAGATGTATCCGGCCCCGGGGCTCTTCGACGGCTTCGGGGCGCAGGTGCGCCGCGGCGACCGTGCCGTGCGTCTCCAGCCGCTTCGAGACGAGCAGCGGTGCTCGATCACTTTCAGCTGGCGCGATTCGTCCCTGCGCCGGGTGTGTCGGACCGACCTGGCCGAGATCGCCGGCTCGGCCGCCACCTGGCTCGGCGGCGCGACCCCGGCGGAATTCGCGCTGCGGTGGCCGTTCGCCGACTTCGTCGCCATCGCCGAGGCGTTCGAGCGCGGCGACCGGATCGAGCAGGCGTGGCAGTCGCACCGCGTGCACGATCGCTCCCGGCACGGTCGGTTCGTCGAGGCGGCGATGCGGGAACCGTTGCTGCGCCGCATGTTCCCGTTCACGTCCATGTTCTGGATGAGCTTCCGCCCGACAGCCGACGAGTACACGGTGCCCGGGCCATGGGTGCGACCGGCCGGTAACGGTCGGTTCACGGTGGAGGAGGACCGGCGGGAGGAGCCGACCGTCGACTACGACGCCGAGACGGCCGTCCGTGTGGTGCTCAAGGAGATGGACCGGCTCGGCATCCCGGGGCCCGACGAGGTGAACCCCGCCCATGTGCGGCCGGCCTACGGACATCCGAAGCACCGGCGAGACCTGTCAGCCGGCGACCGGTCTGCCGTTTGCCACCTCGACCGCCGCGCACTCGGCTATCCGGTGACTTTCAGGTGGCGCAACGAGACCATGGCTCACGCGTGGACCCACGATCCGGTCGAGACGATCGCGGCGGCCGAGCAGTGGGTGGGCGGCGCGTCGCCTCGGAAGTTGGCACGGGCGTGGCCGTTCGTCGACTTCGTGGACCTCGGCGAGGCGTTCGAGCGCGGCGATCGGCACGAATACGAGTGGCAGAAGGCCAGGGCCCGTGCGATGTACGGCCTCCGGCCGGTGGTCGAGGCGGCCATGCGCGAGCCCCGCCTGCGCCGACTGGAACCGGTGGTGTCGGCGAATCGCTTGTGGTTCCGCACGTCCGGGGAACGCGCCCGCCTGACGGTGGTGTCCGTCGGCGGCCGATGCGCGGTCCTCGACGAGCACGGCGTGGTCGTCGGCGATTACGACGCCGAGGCGGCCGTCCGCGTTTGTGCTGCGGACATGGACCGCCTCGACGAGCCGGGGCCGGACGAGCTCAGATCTCCGTGAGCGTGCCGTTGGCCAGCCGCAGGCGGCGGGTGATGCCGATCTCGGCCAGGAACCGCTCGTCGTGGCTGACCACGACAAAGGCGCCCTGATACGAGTTCAACGCGCCGGTGAGCTGCTCGACGCTGGCCAGGTCGAGGTTGTTGGTGGGCTCGTCGAGCAGCAGCAGGTGCGGCGCCGGCTCGGCGCACAGCACGCACAGCAGGGTGGCCCGCAGGCGTTCGCCCCCGGACAGCACCCGCACCGGCAGCTGGGAGCGTTCGGCGCGGAAAAGGAAGCGCGCCAACAGGTTCATCATGTCGGAGGTGGGCAGGGTGGGGGCGAAGGCCCGCAGGTTGTCGGCCGTGGACCGGTCGAGGTCGAGCAGGTCCAGCCGTTGCGACAGGTAGGCCACCCGACCGTCGGCACGGGTCAGCACGCCCCGGTCGGGTTCCTGGAGCCCGGCGGCGATGCGCATGAGCGTCGACTTGCCGACGCCGTTGGCGCCGAGCAGGGCGATCCGCTCGGGCCCACGGATCGACAGGCTCACGCCGTCGCCGGCGAAAAGCTCCCGCACGCGCAGGTGCTCGCCGTGGAAAACGGTGCGGCCGGCCGGAACCGTGGTGTCGGGCAGCGACAGGGAGATCGTCTTGTCGTCCCGCAGCGACCGCTCGGCCTCGTCCAGCCGGGCCTTGGCGCTCTCGACCCGCTGGCCGTGCATGTCGTTGGCCTTGCCGGCGGCCGACTGGGCCTTCTGCTTGATCAGGCCCAGCGCGATCCGCGGGATGTCGCTGCCGGAGCGGGCTCCGGCGCCGGCCCGCCGGGCCGCCTTCTCCCTGGCCTGCTGCATCTCCCGCTTCTCCCGCTTGAGGTCCTGCTCGGCGTTGCGGATGTTCTTCTCCGCGACCTCGCGGGCGGCCTTGATCGACGCCTGGTACTCGGCGAACGAGCCGCCGTGCATGGCGATCTCGCCGCGGTCCAGCTCGGCCACCCGGTCGGCCAGGTCCAGCAGCTCGCGGTCGTGGCTGACCAGCAGCAGACAGCCCTTCCAGTCCCGGAGCACGGTGTGCAGCCGCCGCCGGCCGTCCCGGTCGAGGTTGTTGGTCGGCTCGTCCAGCAGCAGCACGTCGGGCTGCTTGAGCAACTGCGCGGCCAGGCCGATGGAGATCACCTGGCCGCCGCTGAGCGTGCCGATCCGGCGGTCCAACGCGATGTCGCCGAGACCGAGCCGGTCCAGCTCGGCCCGGGCGCGCTCTTCCACGTCCCAGTCGTTGCCGACGACGGTGAAGTTCTGCTCGCTCGCGTCGCCGCCCTCGATCGCCCGGATCGCGGCCACCACCGGGGCGATCTCCAACACCTCGGCGACCGTCGGCTCGCCGGTCAGCGGCAGCGACTGCGGCAGGTAACCCAGCACGCCGTCCACGGTGATCGTGCCGGAACGGGGGCGCAGCTCGCCGGCGATCAGCTTGAGCAGCGTGCTCTTGCCGGCCCCGTTCGGCGCGACCAGGGCCGTCCGGCCGGCGCCAACGGCGAACGACAGGTCGGCGAACACCGGGGTGCCGTCCGGCCAGTAGAAGGACAAGTTGGAGCAGACGATTTTCGGCATGGGAGTCTCCACCATGGAAACGGGCGCGCACGGGCGACCCGGCAGACGAACAGATGCGAGGGCACGACCGGGCGCGGCGTCAGGCCGGACGCCGTTGTCGCGGGGCCGGTATCAGCCCTCGATGTCGTCCTCGACCACCATCACGGCGGTTACTCCCTGTTGCGTGGTGTGCTGCCCATTTCAGCTTATCAGCCGGCCGTCCAGCCGAGGGCCGGGCCGAGTTTGGTGGCCATATCCGTGAGGATCTGGATGTAGTCGGAGTGCTCGAAGGTGAACGGCAGCGCGAACGCCACCTCCTCGACCTCGCGGAACGCCGCGTTGTCGTGCAGCTGCTCGGCGATCTGGTCCGAGGTGCCGACGAGGTCCTTCGCGAACAGCAGGCCGCGCGGCCCGAACGGCGTGCCGAACCGGGCGGCCCGCTTCGCCGCGTACTCCTCGTAACGGGCCCGCTGGTCGGCGGTGGCGCTGTCGGTCGGGATGACCACAAAACCGTGCGAGACCCGGCCCTCGGGGTTGAACTTCCGGTACGTCCTGATCAGGCCCAGCTGGATCTCGTCGAAGTCGGTGCTGGTCTCGGTGGCCGTGACCACGTTGCTGGTCAGGAAGTTCATGCCGGTCTCGCCGGCCCACTGCGCCGAGCGGGCGCTGCCGCCGCCGTACCACATGCGGTCGATCAGGCCGGGGGAGTGCGGCTGCACCCGCGGCGAGAACTGCTCGATGCCCTCCTGGCCGCTGAACGTCGACACCGTGTCGCCGCGCACGCCGGCCAGCAGGCGGTGGACCCGCTGGTAGCTGAAGTCCTCCACGTCCTGGGTGTCCGGGTAGAGCGCGTCCTTGACGTCGTCGTAGTGCATCGGCTGGCCGACGCTGACGCCCGGGTTGAGCCGGCCGCCGGACAGCACGTCCACCGTGGCCAGGTCCTCGGCCAGGCGCAGCGGGTTCTCCCAGCCCAGCGGGATCACCGCCGTGCCCAGCTGGATGCGGCTGGTCCGCTGGGTCGCCGCCGCGAGGAAGGCGACCGGGGACGAGATGCCGAACTGGAGGTGGCGGTGGCGCACCCAGGCGCTGTCGAAGCCGAGTTGCTCGCCCAGTTGGATGATCTCCAGCGTGGCCTCGTGGCCCCGGCGCGGGTCGGCCTCGTCGAACAGGCCGATGGTCAGGAAACCGAGCTTGCGCAGCGGCACGGGGATCCTCCAGAGGTCGTCCTGGCCACCAGTCTTCCAGTTAGTTGAGAGTTCAGCAATCTGTTGTGACGCAGGCGTGCACGTGCATGTCGTGCCACCCGTCCGCGTGCTTCGCCTCGCTGCGCTTCGTGCCCTCCAGGGCATAACCCGCCGCCGTCGCCACCCGGCACGACGCCTCGTTCCGGGTCGAGTGCAGCACCTCGATCCGGTGCAGGCCCAGCTCGCCGAACGCCCACGCCGACAACGCCGTCAGCGCCCGCTTCGCCGTCCGACGGCCCCTCGCCTCCGGCAGCACCCAGTACGACACCTCGGCCAGGCCCTCCCGCAGGTCGATCGTGCGGAGGCTGATCTGCCCGGCGACCTTGTCGTCCTCGGTGACCGCCCAGCCCGCACCGGTCTCCTGGCGCCATCGCCGCTCCCAGTTCTCGATGTAGGCGCGGGCCTCGTCGTCCGTCATCGTCCGGGCGTGCCAGCGCTGGATCCCCGGATCCGCGTACGCCGCCATGACGACCCCGTGATCCGCCGGCCGCCACGGCCGCAGGACCAGGCCCTCCGCGTGGATCTCCGGCTGCGGCTGCGATGCGAGCGTGCCGACCGGCAACGCTGGCGTGACAAGAGAAGGCACGCCCGCGACCTTACGACGTAAATCCGTTGGAGCGGAAACGGAATTGTGAGGCACCATCGGCCCATGACGCTGATCGTGCCGGCCGACCCGCTCCGCCCGCGCCGGGCCGACGAACACTTCGCCGCCGAGGCCGCGGCCGCCCGCGCGGCCGGCGTCGGCGTTGTGCTGGTCGACCACGACCGCCTGTCCCGGGGCGACGCCTCGGCGACGGTCGACGGCGCCGTTTATCGCGGCTGGATGCTGCGCAGCGAGCACTATGCGCTGCTCACCGGCCTGCGGACCAGCGCTTCGCAGTACCGGCGGGCCCATGAGCTGCCCGGTTGGCACTCCGCCCTCGCCCCGGTCACACCGGAATCCGTGTGGACAACAGGCTTTTCCCGCGACGACTTCGACCGCGCCCGAGCCGCGCTGGCCGCCGGGCCGGCCGTGCTCCGGGACTACACCAAGTCCATGAAGCACTACTGGCACGAGGCCGCGTTCATTCCCGACCTGGCCGACGCCGACGCGGCCTGGGCGATCGCCGCGCGCTTCCTGGAGCTTCGCGACGATGATCGGACCGGCGGCTTCGTGCTGCGCCGGTTCGAGGACTTCGCCACGCCCGAACTGCGCACGTGGTGGGTCGACGGCGAGTGCCGCATCGTCGGTCCGCACCCCGACCTGCCGGCCGAAACCGTTGTGCCGCAACCCGATCTCGCCGACATCGGGCGGCTGGTCGCGAAGCTAGCGCTGCCGTTCGTGACGGTCGACGTGGTGCGGCGGACCGACGGGGTCTGGCGGGTCGTGGAGCTCGGCGACGGCCAGGTCAGCGACCGGCCGGCCGCCGTTTCCCCGGAGGCGTTGGTGGCGATGCTGTTCAGCTGAGGCGGTGGACGCCGTCGAAGTTCTCGGCCAGCACGTCGTCGTGGGTGATGGCGAAGTCGCCGTTGGGCAGCAGCCCGTGGAAGACGTCGCCGATGACGGCGTCGGGCAGGAACTGGCGGAGTTTGCGGCGCATACCGGGGGAGTAGTCGATGGGATAGCCCCAGTCGGGCCCGGCGGCGTCGGTGCCGAATGCGACGCGGTGATCGGCCTGGACGGGGACGTCGAACGAGGGAACGCCGCCGGTGTGGCAGTCGAGGGCGGGAGCGACGAGCAGGTCGGGCTCGGTGGGGGAGTACCAGAGCAGCAAGGGCTTGGCCCGCTGCGCCTCGGCGTTGTCGAAGCAGCACAACGACATGGAGTGCCGCGGATAGTGGTCGGAGTAGAACGCCAGCAGCTCGGGGTCGAGGTGGGGGCGTTTGCGGGGCGGCACCTGATGCAGCGCTGACGGCAGCACAGTGGCGTCGGGAGCCAGGACCATGGTGTAGATGTCGTGCTCGAAGACCTGGACGTCGACCGCGGCGCTCATGGCGGCGATCCCGCCGCCGGCGGACAGGGGCTCGCAGGCGCTGCCGATGCGGTCGAGGAAGCCGACATCCCGGCCGACCGACACGAGGTTGCCGGCCGTCAGACCGACGGCCGGCAGGTGC
This sequence comes from Kutzneria sp., assembly GCA_036403095.1. GTDB lineage: Bacteria > Actinomycetota > Actinomycetes > Mycobacteriales > Pseudonocardiaceae > Kutzneria. Next base: position 8,043 of record DASWRQ010000341.1, read on the forward strand.
AGCAGCATCGCGTTGGGACCGGCGGCCAGGTTGACGGCGGTGTTCTGATACCCCAGCACATGTAAGACCCCAAGTGCCGGATGGGTCTTACGGCCCACGTACAGGGTCGTGCCGGTGAAGTCGGCCAACGCCGCGGAGACGCACACGACGTCAGACAGTAGCGGCCAGAGCGGCTTCCACATCGGCGATCAGCACTTCCGGGTCCTCGATGCCGCAGGAGAGGCGGATCATGCCGTCGTCGATACGGGCGGCGGCGCGCTCGGCGGGGGTGAGGGAGAAGTGGGAGGAGTTGAAGGGGGTGCTGACCAGGGACTCGACGCCGCCGAGGCTGGTGGCTTCGGAGGCGACGGTGAGGCGGCGCATGACGGCGAGGGCCCGGGAATCGCCGCCCCGCACGGTGAAAGCGACCATGGCGCCGCGGCGGTCGGAGTGCATGACGCGGGAGGCGATGTCGCCGGAGGGGTAGCGCACGGAGACGACCTCGGGGTTGGCGGCGAGCCGGGCGGCCAAGGCGGCGGCGGTGGCACAAGAGCGTTCCAGACGCAGGGAGAAGGTCTGGATGCCGCGCCACACCAGGAAAGCGGCATGTGGGTCGAGGCAGCCGCCGAAGGTGATCACCCGCTTCTGCACCTCGGTAACGGTGTCGGCGTTACCGAGCACGACGCCGGCGATGACGTCGGAGTGCCCGCCGAGGAACTTGGTCGCGGAGTGCACGACGACGTCGGCCCCGTGCCGCAACGGGTTCACGGTGTACGGGGTGGCGAAGGTGTTGTCCACCACCAGCTTAGCGCCGGCGGCGTGGGCGAGCTCGGCCAGCGAGGGGAGGTCGGTGAGGTCGAGCTGGGGATTGGAGAGGGTCTCGGCGTAGACGATGGCGGTCGGCCCGTCGGCGATGGCCTCGGCCCAAGCGCCGATGTCGGTGGCGTCGACCATGACGACGTCGACGCCCAGCGCCGGCAGGTCCCGTACGAGCAGGTCCCGGGTGTCGCCGTAGACCTGGCGGGCGGCGACGATCCGGCCGGGCAACAAGGTCAACAGCGTGGTGGCGATGGCGGCCATGCCCGAGGACGTCATCAGGGCGGCCTCGGCCCCCTCCAACGCGGCGATCTCGGCCGCGGCGGCGTCCACGGTGGGGTTGGCGAACCGGCTGTACCAGTGCTCGCGCAGCCCGCCTTGCTGAATGTCCTTGTACGCCAGGTCGTCCAGGTAGAAGGTGGCCGACTGGTAGATCGGCGGCACGATAGGCCGGGTGCGGGCGAGGTATCCGGCGGACTTGGCGGGCCTGGCGTCGCTCATACGGGTGGACATTACTGGCCATGAAGGCGGATTTGGTGGCGTCTTTCGCCGCCAAACCCATCATCGATAGCGGATAATCCGGCCATGGACGCCATCGACCGGACTATCCTCGGCGAGCTGCTCAGCGACGGCCGGCTGAGCTTCCGCGACCTGGCCGCGCGGATCCGGCTGAGCCCGACCGCCACGGCCGAACGGGTCCGCCGGCTCACCGAGGCCGGCATCATCGCCGGCTGCCACGCGGAGATCGACCTGGGCGCGCTCGGCCGGCCGCTCAAGGCGTTCATCGACGTCCGCCTGCGCCCCGGTCCCGACCACGGCGAGCTCGAAGCCGGCCTGCTCGCCCTGCCGGCGGTGCTGTCCGGCGCGCACGTCACCGGCCGCTGGGACTACACCCTCACCGTCGCCTGCCGCGACGTGGCCGAACTGGACGAACTGGTCATGGCCCTGCCGCGCGACTACGGCGTCATCGAAACCGACACCCGCATCCAACTGAGGGAACTGCGAGGTTCGGGTGTCGAAGCTCTCCGTGCGCTGGTGGATCCGCAATAATTCGGTAATGGACTCGGCCTCGACACCGGGGCTACGTTCGGGGTCATGATCGATCGGCGCACGTTCACGACACTCCTGGCCGGCGGAACCGCGGTCGCCGCCCTCGGCACCGGAACCGCCTACGCCACACCACGCACAACCGGCAATGTGGTTCTGGTGCACGGCGCCTATGCGGACGGTTCCTGCTGGGCGAAAGTGATTCCGCTGCTGCAGAACGCCGGCCTGACCGTCACGTCCGTGCAGAACCCGCTGACCTCGCTGGACGACGACGTCGCCGCCACCACAAGGGCGCTGGACCTGCAGGAAGGCCCGACGGTCCTGGTCGGCCACTCCTACGGCGGCTCGGTGATCACCCAGGCCGGCAACCACCCGGCGGTCGCCCAGCTGATCTACCTGTCGGCTCGCGCCCCGGCCGAAGGGGAGGACTACGCGGCGCTGGCCGGGCAATTCCCGACCCCGCCGGCGAATGCCGGCCTCCTTTTCCGCAACGGCTTCGGCGGTCTGACCGAAGCGGCATTCCTGAACGACTTCGCGAACGGCGTGCCGAAAAAAGACGCCAAAGTGCTCTATGCCACTCAAGGGCGAATCGCGCAGACCCTGTTCGCCGGCCGCACCACCGTCGCCGCATGGCGGACAAAGCGGTCGCGCTATCTCGTCACGACGAACGACCGCACCACGTCGCCGGAATTGCAGCGCTTTGTCGCGAAGCGGATGAACGCCGTCACGAGCGAACTGCCGACGGGGCACCTCTCATTCGTGGTGCGTCCCGACGCCGTGGCCCGACTGATCCTGCAGGCTGTGCACGACCAGCCGAGCCACTGAGCGTTCAGTCGTTGCCGGACTCCATGGCCGCGAGGTCGAGCAGCTCGTCCTCCTCGCCCACGCTCAGGGCGGACGCCTCGCCGCGGGCGGCGATGGCCTCGGCCCCGCCCTCCGCCATCGCGCCGATCAGGCCGGTCGCCGCCGCCTGGGCCGCGCCGAGCAGCTGCACCGGGTGCGCGTTGCCGACCATGCCCAGCCCCGCGTACTGCTCCAGCTTGGCCCGCGAGTCGGCGATGTCCAGGTTGCGCATGGTGAGCTGGCCGATCCGGTCCACCGGGCCGAACGCGGCGTCCTCGGTGCGCTCCATGGACAGCTTGTCCGGGTGGTAGCTGAAGGACGGACCGGTGGTGTCGATGATCGAGTAGTCCTCGCCGCGCCGCAGCCGCAGCGTGACCTCGCCGGTGATGGCCATGCCGACCCAGCGCTGCAGCGACTCGCGCAGCATCAGCGACTGCGGGTCCAGCCAGCGGCCCTCGTACATCAGCCGGCCCAGCCGACGGCCCTCGTTGTGGTAGCTGGCCACCGTGTCCTCGTTGTGGATGGCGTTGACCAGCCGCTCGTACGCGGCGTGCAGCAGGGCCATGCCCGGGGCCTCGTAGATGCCGCGGCTCTTGGCCTCGATGATCCGGTTCTCGATCTGGTCGGACATGCCGAGGCCGTGCCGGCCGCCGATGGCGTTGGCCTCCAGCACCAGGTCGACCGCGCTGCCGAACTCCTTGCCGTTGATCGTCACCGGCCGGCCCCGCTCGAAGCCGATGGTCACGTCCTCGGGCGCGATGGCCACCTCGGGGTCCCAGAACCGCACGCCCATGATCGGGTCGACGATCTCGATGCCGGTGTCGAGGTGCTCGAGCGACTTGGCCTCGTGGGTGGCGCCCCAGATGTTGGCGTCGGTGGAGTACGCCTTCTCGGTGCTGTCCCGGTAGGGCAGGCCCTGCGCGACCAGCCACTCGGACATCTCCTTGCGGCCGCCGAGCTCGGTGACGAAGTCGGCGTCCAGCCACGGCTTGTAGATCCGCAGCGACGGGTTGGCCAGCAGGCCGTAGCGGTAGAACCGCTCGATGTCGTTGCCCTTGAAGGTGGAGCCGTCGCCCCAGATCTGCACGTCGTCCTCGAGCATGGCCCGCACCAGCAGGGTGCCGGTGACGGCGCGGCCGAGCGGCGTGGTGTTGAAGTAGGCCCGGCCGCCGGAGCGGATGTGGAACGCGCCGCAGGACAGCGCGGCCAGTCCCTCCTCGACCAGGGCGGCCTTGCAGTCGACGGCTCGGGCGATCTCGGCCCCGTACTGGTGGGCGCGCTCGGGCACCGACGAGATGTCGGGCTCGTCGTACTGGCCGATGTCAGCGGTGTAGGTGCACGGCACGGCACCCTTCTCGCGCATCCACGCGACCGCTACCGAGGTGTCGAGGCCGCCGGAGAAGGCGATCCCGACACGTTCGCCGACAGGGAGGGAAGTGAGCACCTTGGACACGTTCGGAAATATACATCCCGATGCATGATCATGCAACGCGGTAGGGTTGGGCGGCGATCGAGGGGTGCGGAGGCGATCATGCGCAACAAGGTCACCGGTTCGCCGTCGGCGCCGTTCGTGCAGGCCGGGGTGGTCAACGGCAACATCGTGATCGAGGCGGAGCCGGCCCCGACACCCCGGCAGCTGCCACCCGTGCCGTGGTGGTTCATCGCCCGCGAGGCCGAGCTGGCGGCGCTGGACGCGGCTGTCGCCGAGGGCGACGGGCCGGTGCTGGCCGTCATCGTCGGGGCCGCCGGCATCGGCAAGACCTGGCTGGCGGTGTGGTGGGCCCACCACAACCTCGCTCTGTTCCCGGACGGTCAGATATTCGTCGACCTGCGCGGTGTCGCCCCGGCCGGGCAGTTCCTGCCGCCGGCGGCGGTGCTGCGCTGCGTGCTGGACGCCCTGGGCGTGCCGCCGCAGGCGGTGCCGGTGGATTTCGAGGCCCAGGTCGGGCGGTTCCGCAGCCTCGTCGCCGGCAAGCGGATGCTGTTCGTGTTCGACAACGTGCGCGACGCCGACCACGTGCGGGCCGCGCTGCCGTCGACCGCCGGCTGCGTGACGTTGGTGACCAGCCGGAACCGACTGGACTCGATGGACGCCTCGGTCCGGGTCGGACTGCGGGAGTTCAGCGCCGACGAGAGCCTCGCGATGTTCGCACGGCGGTTGGGACGCGACCGGTTGGACGCCGAGCCGGCGGCGATCCGTAGCCTGGTCGCCGACTGCGCCGGGCTGCCGCTGGCGTTGGGGATCGCGGCCGGTTGGGTGGCCGCTCACGCGGAGTTCCCGGTCGAGGCGTTCGCCCGTGAGCTCCGGGACGCGCGGCTGCCGGCACTTGACGGGTTGGAGACGGTGCTTTCTTCGTCGTACCAAGCCCTTTCGGTCGACCAGGCCGCCGTGTTCGCACTACTGGGGTTGCTGCCCGGCGCCCACGCGGGCATCGCGGCGATCGCCGCCCTGACGGCGTTGCCGGTCGGCGCGGTGCGGCAGATTCTCCGTGCGCTGGAACGGGTTTCGCTCGTGGATGAGCGTGCGCCCGGCCGTTGGCAGCTGCACGACCTGGTCCGGCTGTACGCCCTCGAGCAGGTGGACGACGTCGACGGCGCCCTTGATCGGCTGGTCGGCTACTACGTGCGGACGGGGTTCGCCGCCGACCGGGTGCTCGACCCGCGCCGGGCGGCCATCGATATCGCCTCGGCTGTCCGGTTCGAGGACCGAGCGGCGGCGGTGGACTGGTTCGTGGCCGAACATGGCTGCCTGCTGGCCCTGCAACGGTTCGTGGCCGAGCGCGGCCGGCATCTCGACGCTTGGCGGCTGGCCTGGGTGATGCACAGTTTCCATTGGCAGCAGGGACTCGTGCGCGACCAGGCCGGCACGTGGCGGGTGGCCCTGTGTGACTCTTTGGACGATTCGTCGGCGGCCCTGGCGCGGCGGCTGTTAGGGTCCGCCCTCGTGCGGACCGGGGCCGTCGGGGACGCGTTGGTGTTGCTGGGGGAGGCTTTGGCGCTGTACCAGGGGGATCGCTGGGGCGAGGCGCACGCTCATCGGTCGCTGGCCCGGGCCTGGCGTGAGGCCGGGGACGTGCCGCGCGCGTTGGCCCACGCAACCTTAGCCACGGGGATGTATCGGTCGCTGGACTCGCCGGCGGACGTTGCCGACGCGCTCGAGCTTCAGGGTCGTTACGAGACCGACCTCGGCCGTCTGGACGAGGCCAGGCAAGCGTGCTCGGCCGCGCTGGATCTCTATCGCCGCAACGGAAATATCGAGGGCGAGGCGACCGCGTTGGACGGGCTAGGGCACATCGAGCAGCGGGCCGGCCGGCCGGAGCTTGCGGTGCAGCATTACGAGCGGGCCCTGGCGTTGTTCGACGGCCGGCATGCCTATCACCTGGCCGAGACCTTCGACCGGCTGGCCGAGTGCCGCGCGTCCCTTGGCGATGCCCGTGCCCGACCGGCCTGGGAAGCAGCCCTTGCCCTGTACGCGAATCAGCAGCGTGGCGTCGATGCCGCGCGGGTTCGTGGCCGATTGGAGGACCTGTGATCACCGCCGCCAGCTTTCCCACGCCGGACCTGGCCGTGCGGTCGTGCGACCCGGCGGAGCTGGATCGGGTGCGCGCCTTCGCCGTTGCCCAGGCCGCGGCCGCCGAAGCCGCTCGAAGACGCTTGGAGTCCGGTGTGGACGTTGCCGCCCTGCGCGCCGTCCACGCCGATCTGATCCGCTGGCGGCACGAGCTCGCCTTGCGGGCTCCGGGCCGGCTCGGGCAGGGCCTTCCCCTTGACGCCAGCCGTTTTGTCACGTCATTGGCCGACGGCGGTCCGAACTACGACCGCCTCGGCTACCTCGGCCGGCTTCGGCACGGCGCCTCCTGGGATCCGTCGACCCGGACTTTCCGGGGCGGTGTGGAGACTCCGGCGCACCGGATCATGCTCCACTATGGACGAGCGGTGCACGAGCGCTTCGCCCGTGAGGACAACGCCGGTGACGTCCTGCTCAATCCCGTTGTCCTGCCGGATGGTCGAGTGATCACCGGCAATCGCCTGGTTCGCGGCGCGGCGGCGGCCCGTATCGGCGAGGAGCTGGTTGCCCGGCTCGCCCGTCGCGGCCGGGACACCAGCCAGGTCGAGACCGGCGGCGACCCGTGCTACGCCGTCACCGCCGACGACTCCGCCCGGGAGCTGATGTTCGCCAGCGCCCTGGATCTCCTGGTCGACAAGGGGGATTGGTCGGCCGCCCAGTACCTGCTGTTCCAGTCCCCGCGGACCAAGAAGGGCAGCGACGCCGTCACCCGGGTCTTCCTGGTCGCGGTCGGCTCTGTCCTGTTAGAACACCCGCCGGTGCTCGACCAGGATGTCGATCTGCGCTGTGCCGTGCTGGGCCAGCGGTGGGCCGGTGGTCTCCAGACGGTGACCGGGAACTCGGACTTCGACGCGTGCCGGCAGCGGAACCTCCAGTAATATCGAGTCATGGCGTCGAGCAGGGCCGAGCAGGCCGAGCGGACCAGGCAAGCGGTGTTGGACACCGCCCGGCGGCTGTTCGCCGAGCGGGGCTACGACGGGACGTCGCTGCAGCTGATCGCCGACACCATGGGCGTGCAGAAGGCCAACGTGTACTACTACTTCCGCACCAAGGCGGCGATCCTGGAGGCGTTGCTGTCCGGCAGCGTCGCCGCCTTCGACGCCCTGCTGGCCGGGGCCGAGGAGCTGGAAGGCTTGGCCCGCAGGGAGTTTCTGGTCGACGGCTTCGTCCGGGAGGTGGTGGCCAGCCGCGCGCTGTCCCCGCTCAACCGCATCGATCCCGGCCTGCGCCGGGAAGGCGCGATCGCCGAGGCCCTGCGGGCGCAGAACGCCAAGGGCCTGCGGCTGCTGTACGGGGACGAGCCGACGGTGGAGCAGCGGGCGGCGTTCTACATGGCCACCGACGTCGGCCCCGTGGTGCCCCGCATGACGCACCTGTCCGACGAGCGGCTGACCGCGGTGTTGCGCAGCCTATGCTTGCGGATCCTGGACGTCTAAATGGCGTTGTGGGCCAACAGGCTCTGACCGCAGTCCACCACGGTTTCCGCGGCCGACCGCGACTTCCAGCCCAGCACCCGCTCGGCCTTGGCCGTGCTGTGCGTCGCGCGCCGGCCCAGCGCCGGCATGATCTCCCGCAGGTTGCGGTCGAACAGCGCCAGCCCGCGCACCGCCACGTTCGGCAGGTTGCGCGTCGGCGCCTTCGTGCCGGCGTCGCCGAGGCCGCTGCGCAGCGCCCGGGCCATGTCCAGCATCCACATGAACTCGCCGGTGGCCAGGAAACGCTGCCCGGCCGCCGCCGGCGAGGTCATCGCCCGGATGTGCACGTCGGCCAGGTCCCGCACGTCCACGATCTCCAGCCCGATCTTCGGCGTGCCCGGCATGCCCTTGACCATGCGGCCGATGATCTGCACCGAGCCCAGCGTGCTCGGGCTCAGCACCGGCCCGAACACCGCGCCGGGCAGGATCGTGGTCAGCGTGGTCGGGCTGCCGTGGCCGGCCATGAAGTCCCACGCCGCCTTCTCCGCCGCCGTCTTCGAGCGCCGGTACGGCGGCAGCGTCGGGTCGTTCACGTCCGTCCACACGGTCTCGTCGCTCACGCTCGCGTCCCGATAGGACGATGGGCTGGCGGTGTTGGCCGCGGACGTCATCACCACCCGCTTCACCCCGGCCGCCGTCGCCGCCCGCAGCACGCGCAACGTGCCGTCGCGGGCCGGCACGATCAGCGACTCCGCGTCGCCGGTGTGGTCCATGCCCAACGGCGAGGCCACGTGCAGCACGTAGTCCACGCCGGTCATCGCGTCGGCCCAGCCGTCGTCGCTGGTCAGGTCGGCGATCGCGAACCCCAGCCGGTCCTGCGGGTCCACCTCCGTCGCGACCGCCCGCCTGACCTGCTCGCCCTTCGCCTCGCTGCGCACCGTCGCCCGCACCTCGTAGCCCCGCTTGAGCAGCTCCGCCACGCACCAGCCGGCCACGTAGCCGGTGCCCCCGGTGACCAGGACCGTCTCGGTCATCTCCGCCCTCCAATTTCGTTAGCCACTCGGCTAATGAAATTAGCGTAGCACCGGTGGCGGCGAGGGGAGAGCAGTGGCCTCGGACACGGCCGTGCCGATGGGGTATGGACTCAGGCCGTGAGGCAGTGCTGCACGAGCGGTCCGAAGCGGGCCACCAGCTCGTCCAGCGGCGCGGAGGCGATCGGCTCGATGCGGACGATGTAGCGCGCGACGGTGAGGCCCAGCAGCTGGACGTTCACCATGCCGGCCCGCATCGCGGCGTCCGGGGTGTCGAGCAGCGCGGCCAGCCGGCCGGTGATCTCGCGGTCGATGAACTCGCGCAGCAGCGCCTCGGACCGGTCGTGGGTAGGGGCGGAGCGGGTGAGCAGCGCGAGCGGCGTGCGGTCGGAGCGGTCCATGTTCTCCAGCAGCGTGCGCACGACGCGCTCGCCGATGCCGTCGAGGCCGGCGGTGAAGATCGACTCGATGGCCGGCGGGAGCTGGGCCGACATGTCGACGGCCGCGGCGAACAGACCCTGCTTGGTCTGGAAGAAGTAGAAGACCATGGCCGGGTCGACGTCAGCGGCGGTGGCCACGGCGCGCACGGTCGTGCCGGCGTAGCCGTGCTCGCGGAACAGGACCCGGGCCGCGTCCAGGATCCGCTGCTTGCTCTCCGCGCCGGACCGCCAGCGCCCGGGACGACCGTTGTCTGCCATGGCGGGAGCAGTCTAGCCGACCTTTCTTCACCAACTGATGGAGTTTCGGCGTAGGGTGAACTTCATCGGCTGGTGAAGAATGGGAGGACGCGATGAGAGTGATCGTGGTCGGCGCGGGTCTCGGCGGGTTGACGCTGGCCCACGGCCTGCAGCAGACCGGTCTCGAGGTCACCGTGTACGAGCGGGACGGCGCGCGCGGCCGGCCCCAGGGCGTCAGCCTGCATTGCGACGACCGGGGTATCTCGGCGCTGCGGGCCTGTCTGCCGCCGGCGCACCTGGCGATGGTCGAGGCCACCATGGGCGGTCCGCGGGAGAAGACCCTGGTCCTGGACGGCGACCTCGCTGTCGTGGGCGTCCGGCCGGGGTCGGCGCGACCCGGTCGGCAGGTGCACCGCCCGCTGCTGCGGGCCGTGCTGCAAACCGGACTGGATGTGCACTTCGGCGCCGCGTTCACCCGCTACGAGTTACGTCCCGACGGCGGCGTGCGGGCGTGGTTCGCCGACGGCAGCGTGGTCACCGGGGACGTGCTGGTCGGCGCGGATGGCATCGGATCGGCGGTGCGCCGCCAGCGCCTGCCGCACGCCGAAGTGGTGGACTCGGGCCGGCGGATGCTGATGGGGGCGACGCCGCTGCGGGCCGTGCCCGGGCTGGCCGACCTGATCGGCGACGACCCGGCCAGCGTCCAGGGGGAGGCGATGATGGCGGTGGGCGTGCTGCGGTTCACCGAACCTCCCGCGGCCGCACGGGATCGGTGGCTGCCGGCGCTGCCGGTCGAGGCCGTCGATCAACTCGAGGACTACGTGATGTGGGCGCTGCCCGTCGGCGCGAACCCGCCCTTCCAGCACGTGGTCGACCACGCCTGGCCTCAGCACACGGCCACGCTGCGTATCGCGACGATCCCGCCGGTGCCGGCCTGGGCTCCCAGCCCCGTCACGCTGATCGGCGACGCCATCCACCTGGCCCCCGGCTTCGGCGGCAATCTGGCCATGCGGGACGCGTGCCGGCTCCGTGACGCCCTGGTCGACGCCAACGACGGGCGGCGCGACCTGGTCGAGGCCATCGGCGACTACGAGAGCCAGGTCCGATGAACCTGTTGGCCCGCAAGGCGATGACCGCGATCGGCTGGCGGACCATCGCCGAGGCCATCGCCTCCCGAGTGCTGTTCCTCGTCGTCTACCTGCTGACCGGTCGGGTCCTGCCGGCGGCGCTGGTGGCGGTCGGCGGCGTGCTGGTGTTCACCACCGTCCGACTGCGGACCGAGCGGCCGAAGTGGTGGCAGGCGGCCATTCCCCTTGCCGTGGTGGGACTTTCCGCCGCGCTGGCCCAGGGCACCGGCCACGCCGCCGACTTCTACCTGCCGGACATCGTGCCCGACCTGGTCCTCGCGCCGGTGTTCCTGGTGTCGATCATCGTCCGGCGGCCGGTGGTCGGCCTCATCCTCCGAGGTCAGCAACACGACTTGTACCGGAAGTGCACCGTCATCTTCCTGGTCAAGTTCGTGGTCGCGGCGGCCGTCATGCTGACGCTCTACCTCACCGACCAGGTGGTCGCGCTGGCCATCGCCGGCACGGTGCTGACCACACCGGCGCTGGCCCTCTGCGCCTACCTGTCCTGGCGGATCATCCGTTGAGCGTGCAGGGAGCCAGCGCGGCCAGGCCGGCGGGCTTGGCCCCGGAAACCCGGCCGATGTCGATGGCGATCCGGTCCAGCACGGCGATCCGCTTGTCCTTCAACGGGCCGAGGATGGCGTTGTTGATGAAGTTCGGCCCGCCCTGGCCCTGCGAGGTGATGAGGCGGTTGTTCGCCTCGGCGATCTCCTTGGCCAGGTTGGCCAGCTCGGTGTTGACGCCGGCCTGCGCGGCGGCCGGCACGGCCGGCAGCTTGTCCTGCACCGACGGGCAGTTGACGGTCGGTGCGGCGCTTGCCGCCGAGGTCTGTGCCGACGTCGACACCGTGACCGGGGCTGCCCCGGAGCCGCCGAGGCTGCACGGCGCGAGCACGTCGAGACCGGTGGGCTTGGCCGCGTGCCGGCCGATCGAGATGGCGATGCGGTCGATGGTCGACACCCGCTTGTCCTTCAACGGACCGAGAATGGCGTTGTTCACGAAGTTCGGCCCGCCCTGGCCCTTCGTCGAGACCAGGCGCTGGTTGGCCTCGGCGATCTGGGTGTCGAGCAGGGTCAGGTTCCGCGTCACCTCGGCCTGGGCGGCGGCCGGAATGGCCGGCAGTTTGTCCCGCACCGACGGGCAGACCACACCCGGCGCGGCGTCGGCGGCGTTCGCGGTGCCGTCGTGGGTGGCCACGACCACGGCGCCGCCGAGCACCGCGGCCGCCCCGAGCACCACTGCCGCGACCCGGAACTTTCGCGGAACCGCCGCGTAACTCATCCTCATGACCCGCTCCTGTCGCTGTCGACCACGCCCCGATCCGGTCTACGTGGCCGCAAACGCCTCCGGTTCACGGGTTTCGGTTATTCGACTGATTCGACAGCTCAGTCCACAGTAGACGTGCTCGCGCGCGCGGCGAGCCGGGGTGGCAACAGGCGGATCTCGGGGGCGGGGACGCCGTGCAAACGGTCGACGACCATCTCGACGGCGAGCTCGCCGAGAAGTGCGGCCGGCACCTCGACGGTGGTGAGCGTGCACGGGTCGCCGCCGTGCGGGCCGACCGCGATCACGGAGATGTCCTGCGGCACAAGGAGTCCACGTCGGCCGAGATCGTGCATCACCGGCGTGACGGCGACCTCGTCCTGGACCACCACCGCGGTGACACCGGCCGCCAGCAGGCCGTCCAGGCACGAGGAGCCGTCGTAGGCGCGCACGACGGCATGAACCCCGCGCCGTTCGGAGGAGTCGAGAAACCCTTGGCGGAAGCGAGTTGCATGGCTGGCACCACGCGCGTGCACGACCGCGGCGGGCCCGACAAGCCCGACCCGCCGGTGCCCGAGATCGGCCAGATGGTCGACGCACAGCGCGGCCGCCGCCGAGAAGTCCAGGTCCAGACAGGTGATCGCGTTGGGATGATCCGGCACGCCGACCAGGACCGTCGGCCGGTCCAGGGCCGTGAGCATCGGCACGCGGCGGTCGGCGGCGGTCACGTCCAGGGCGATCACGCCGTCGGCGAGCGAGCCGACGATCGCATCGCGGAGTTCGCCGGGTTCACTGTCCTTGGTCAACAGCAACAGATCCAGGCCGTGCGAGCGCGCGGCGGCGGTGGCCGCCGCGGTGAACCGCATGAGCGTCGGCGTCTCGGTGCCGGGTCGGTGCGGGGCCAGCAGCGCGAGCAGGTCGCTGCGGACGGTCGTGGCGGTGTCCCGCGACCGGTAGCCGAGCAGCCGGATCTGCTGCTGCACCCGTCTCCGGGTCGCGGCCGACACCGTCCGCTTGCCACTGATCACATAGGACACCGTGCTCGGCGCCACACCGGCGGCCCGCGCGACGTCGTGGATGGTCGCCACCGCCAGAAGTTAGTTGACGTCTCAGTCAAACGCAAGGACGGTCGATTCGAAACTGTCGAATCGGCCGTTCTCCCTGCGTGACAAGGGAAATGGTCCAGACCAGCGGCTTGACCGGGTCGAGGCGGGGTGATTGGGTTGGCCTCCGCGACCGGGCAAGCCGATGGTCGCTCGGTTGCGAGGGTGCTCATGGCTGCGCACGACCTGGTCCGGCCGCCGATCGAGACGCCGACGCCGACGATCCGGCCGCTGCGGCTGGGCGCGACCTGGAACCCCGACCTGGCCCGCCGCGTGGGCACGGCGTTCGGCGACCGCTACCCGGGCGAGGTCGTCGGCGTGCAGCTGGACCAGGCCGTCCGAGATCCCCGCCTGGGGCGCAACGAGCTCGGTTACGCCGAGGATCCACTGCTCGCGGCCCGACTGGCGGCGGCCCACCTGTTCGGCATGAGCGGCGCCTGCACGCCGGTGATCACCGATTTCGACGTGGCGGCGTGCTGCGGCGGTCGGCACGGCTTCAGCGCGCGGACCCTCAACGAGCAGGAGCTGCCGATCTACCGAGCGGTCTTCGAGATCGGCGGGGCGCACGGCCTGGTGCTGCCGAGGCACTTGTTCGACGACTCGCCGACGGTGGTGCAACTGTTGATCGAGGAGGGCGTCCGCCCGTGGGGCGACGGCCGTGTGCCGGTGCTCACCACCGGCGGCCCGGCCGTGCCGGCGATGAAGGCCGGCGCGGACGGCTTCATCGGCGACCGCCAAGCCTTGGACGAACTCGTGGCGGCCGAGGCCGACGGGCGCATCACCGCGGCCGAGATCGCCGCGGCCACGGCTCGGCTCGACGCGCTGTACAGCCGGGTCGGCGCGTCCTCCGGGGACGACCACGACGGGCTGGAACTCGCCGTCGCCCGCCAAGCCGTGGTGCTGCTGCGCAACGACGGCCTGCTGCCGCTGCTCGTCGGCCCCGGAATGCGGGTCGCCGTGGTGCATCCGGGCGGTTCGTGCGGTCTGCCGGCGGCGGTCGAGCGGCTCGTCACCGCAGCCGGCGGGACCGTGACCTTGACCGGTGGCAACGATCGCGTACGGCTGCGCGAGGCCAACAGCCGCCGGTGTCTGGTCGCCGTCGGCGACGAACTCGAGCTGGCCGTGCCGAGCGGCGCCGACGACGTCTTCGACGCCATCGAGTGGTCTCGGCACGCGTTCGAGCTGAGCAACGACTCCTGCCGCCGAGCGGTGGACGTCGTGCCGGTGAACGACGGCACGGTGGTGCTGCAATACGTCCGAAATGGACGGACGGTCGTGCTGGAGAACATGCTGTGGGAGCCCGTCTCCGACGGCGCCGCCCGATCGGCCGCGGCCGCCGCGGCGGCAGACGTGGTGTTGATGGTGGTCGGCAACGACCCCGACGACCGCCGCGACCGGGAGAACTTGTTGCTGCCGGCGCAACAGGAGCGGACGCTGCGAGCGGTGCGGGCGGCCAACCCGAACACGGTGCTCACGGTGCTGAGCAGCCACCCGTACGCGCTGGACTGGGCCGAGGCCAACGTCGGCGGCATTCTGTGGAGCGCCCCGGGCGACAAGACCGATGTCGCCGTCGCCGATGTGCTGTTCGGCGTGCGCTCGCCCGCCGGCCGGCTGCCGCAAACCTGGTACCGCGCAACGGACACGGCCTTCGACACGTACCTGCACCAGCGGACGGAACCGCTGTTCGCCTTCGGTCATGGCCTGAGTTACACCACCTTTCGCTACGACGCGCCGGTGCTCAGCGGCCGAGATCTCACGGCCGACGGCCGGATCACAGTGTCGGTCCGCGTGCACAACACCGGCTTCCGCGACGGCGACGAGGTGGTGCAGCTGTACACCCGGCAGCTGACCTCGCGCGTGCGCCAACCGGTCCGGCAGCTGCGGCACTTCACGCGGATCGCCGTGCCGGCAAGGACTTCGCGGACCGTCACGTTCGCGTTGACCGCCGACGACGTGTCGTTCTTCGACGTGACGACCCAGGACTGGGTGCTGGAGACCGCCACCCACGAGATCCTGATCGGCGGCCACGCGGCGCGGTTCGGCGCCACCGGCCGGGAGATCCCGGTCCGGCCGCTGGCCGGGGCGTCGCTGCTGTGCACGAGGGCCGACGAGACCGCCGGCATGGTGCTGGTCGACGGCCCGGCCATGGCGGCGACCGGGCAGCGGTCGTGGTTGGCCTTCCGAGCCTGTGACCCGGCCGGGTGCCGCACGTGGAGCCTGGCGGCGGCCAACCCCACACGGGTGCCGCTGCACGTCGGGCTGCACCTGGACGACCCGAAGGGCCCGCTGATCGGCGTGCTGGCCGTGCCGCCGGGCGCGGGCACGCACACCGCGCCGATCATCGGTGAAGCGCCAGGGATCCGTGACGTGTTCGTGGTGTTCACCCGGCCGGGGGTGCGGGCCGGTCATCTGATGTTCGGCTGACCCTTTCCGCCGCGGCATGCGTACTCATCACCGTGAGGCAGCGACGACGTGATCTGACTGAGCCGGTGACGGTCATCGGGGTCGCTGTCGCCGCGCTGGTCGCGGTGGTCGTCGTGCTCCAGAGCCTGGACACGGCCGGCGTGGCCGTCGCGCAGAGACCCGCGCCGCCACCGACGACGTCAACCACGCTCGCGCCGCCTCCGCCGGCGGTCACGACGACCGGCGCGCTGCCGGCCGGCAGCCAGCTCGCGACGGCCGTGTACGACCTGCGCGACAACGCCCTCGTGAGCCAGTCGAACGAGAACCGGCCGTTCGCGGCCGAGTCGCTGACCAAGCTGCTCATCGCCACCGACCTGGCCGCGGCCGGTCGGCTGACCGGCGACAATCTGCCCAGGGTGCAGCGCATGCTGTCCACCAGCGACGACACGGCGGCCAACCAGCTGTGGACGGCCGACGGCGGCCCGCAGATCGTCACCCGCGCGATCCGGTCCATGGGGCTGCGGCAGACGACCCCGCCGCGCGACCCCGGCCGGTGGGGCGACACCACCACGACCGCGGCCGACGTGGTTCGGATCTATCAGCACATCGTGACGAGAATGCCGGCCGCGCAACGGGATGTGCTGCTCAAGGACCTCGCCACCACGCCTCGCGCCGCCGACGGGACCAACCAGGACTTCGGCATCACGGCGGCGCTGCCGGACGGGGAATGGTGGGCCAAGCAGGCGTGGGCATGCTGCCGTCCCGCGTGGGACGTGCACACCACCGGCCTGGTCGGGTCGGACCACCGGTACGTCGTGGTGGCGCTGAGCCAGCAGCCGCTGGCCGGCGGCTTCGGCGGCGCGACCAAGGTCATCACGGCCGTGGCCAAGAACCTGGTGGCCGGCCTAGAGATCCAGCACCAGGTCGTCGGCGGGGCGTGAGCAGCAGACCAGCGCCTGGCCCAGCGCCGGCGGTTCGAGGGGATCCGGCCGGTACTCGACGTCCCCCGACAGCACGGGCGTCACGCACGTGTGGCAGACGCCGGTTCGGCAGGCCCAACGGGTCGGCACGGCACAGGCTTCGGCCAGCTCCAACAGGTTCTGAAAGTCCGTGCGCCATGCGACGGCGATACCGCTGCGGGCGAAGGTGATCCGCGGCCCGGTGCCTGCTGGACCCTCGGGCTGGTGCGGCGTCGTCGACACCGCACCGACGATGCCGGGGTTGATCGCCGGCAGCGCGCCGAACAGTTCCGAGTGGACATCCGTGATGCCGAGTTCCTTCAGTGCCAGGGTCATGTCGTCCATGAAGCCGGCCGGTCCGCACAGGTAGGCGGACGCGTTGGCGGGCAAGGCCAGTGCCTTGAGGGCGTTGGCGTTCAAGCGATTGCCCTCGGCGGTGTAGTAGACGTGCTCATGGGCATCGAGGTCGGCCAGCAACTCGTGAGCCTCCTGAGCGAAGGCGTGTTCGGCGACGGACCGAGCGGTGTGCAGCCACCACACCTCGCGCTTGCTTGCCTTGAGGGCGCGCAACATCGCCAGCACGGGCGTGACGCCGACGCCGGCCGACAGCAAAACCACCGGGGAGTCGTTGTCCGCCAGCGTGAAGTCGCCACGCGGCGCGGCGACGTCGAGGGTGTCGCCCGTGTGCAGTTTGGTGTGCAAGAAGGTGCTCACGGCGCCGTCGCGCTTGACGCTGATCCGGTACTCGGCGTCGGTCACCGCCGACAGCGAGTAGCTTCGCACCTGCGCGTCGGCTC
Source organism: Kutzneria sp. (assembly GCA_036403095.1). Taxonomy (GTDB): domain Bacteria; phylum Actinomycetota; class Actinomycetes; order Mycobacteriales; family Pseudonocardiaceae; genus Kutzneria. The sequence continues at coordinate 25,071 of DASWRQ010000341.1, forward strand.
GTACGGTCAAGTACTGTCCAGGCAGCGGCTTCGGCAGGGCCGAACCGTCCGGTGTGGACAGATGGATGGACGCGATGGTCGTGCTCTCCGGCACGATCCCGGTCACCCGCAGCGGCCGGAAACCCGGCCAGCCCGCCGACATGGGTTCCTTGGGCGCCAACAGATCCCGGAACGACGCCCGCCAGCCGGGACTCAGCGCCGGAATGTCGACGGCCTTGCGCAGCCGCACGACGTCCCGGTTCGGCAGGTACAGCAGGGCGTCGATGTCGGCGACGTTCATCTCGTGGCGGCCGATCGCCGTGCGCATGATCTCGTCGCCGGCACGCACCTCGCCCTCCCTGATCACCCGGAAGTAGAAGCCGGGTCGGTGCCGCGCGACCAGCAGCGACGGCATTTCCGGCTCCTTGAGCCGCATCGCGACCCGGAAGCAGGTCACCCGCGGCTGCGTGACCTCGAACTCCGCGTCCCCGATGCGATACCGGTCGCCGATGTGCACCTCGTCGTCCAGCAGCCCGTCGACGGTGAAGTTCTCGCCGAAGTTGCCGTACTCCAGGTCGTCCCGGCCGAGTTCGTCGCGCCAGTAGTCGTAGGACTGCCGCTGGTAGACCATGACGGCCCGCTGTTCGCCGCCGTGGCCGCCGAGGTCGCCCTGCCCGTCGCCGTCGATGTTGAGCGTGCGGGCCATCCGTGGGCCCTCGACCGGGCGCTTGAAGATGCCGGTGTGCACGGTCCGGCCCTGCCAGGGCACGTCCTTGGGCATCCCGACGTTCAGTGACAGCAGGCGTGCCACGGTGATCCCTCCCTCAGGCCTGGCGGCTGCGCTGGTAGTGCCGGCGGGCCTTCATCCGGTTGCCGCACACGGCCATCGAGCACCAGCGGGCGCTGTTGGGCTTGCTGTGGTCGATCAGGAACAGCCGGCACTCCGGGTTGGCGCACGGGCGCAGCCGGCCCGGGCTGTCGGTGCGCAGCTTGTCCCAGGCCAGCACGGCCCGTGCGGCGGCGGTCCGGCCCGCCGGCAGGTCGGGGGCCCAGGCTATGCCCTCCTCGGTCAGTGACGCACGGTAGGCGACGCCGTCGATGAAGGGGCGCAGCTTGGGTGGCCTGTCGCGCCCGCGTACCACGTCCTGGAGCGCGTTTCTAGCGCCGACCAGGGCCTGCCATTCGTCGACCGACGGCTGCTGGCCGTGCTCGGCCAGCCACGCGCGGCCGGCGTCGGCATTGTCGAGATTGTCACGCTGCGTGCCCTCGACGATCGGGGTCGTGTTCAGCAGGTCCAGCAGCAGGATCTCGTCCGTCATCTCACGCTTCGCGCCAGCCGCGGCGCGGTTCAGCCGATCCGGCAGTTCCAGGCTCTTGAGCCGCTCCGGACCGGCCAGCACGTTGATCTCCACGATCCGCCCGCGCCGTACCGCCCGGCATCCGGTACGCCGCTGCCCACAGATGGACCCGATGCCCCTCGAACCGCTCCGCCAGAAACTCGTCCATACCCCCATGACGTTTCCGGCCAGGCTGTTATGACAGCGGGTTGTCGGTGGACGTTCCACCCATTCGTGGACCGAGTTCCGGCCACCGGCCAAGGGACAGGCGGGTCAGGCGCCCGAGACATAGCCGCGGCGGACGGTGCGTTCGAGGATGCCGAGGGTGGCGCGCACGGACTTCTGGTCGATGACGGGGAAGATGCCGAGCTTGCGCCAGTCGTCGTTGATGGCGGACCAGTCGTAGTACGAGGTGACGAGGGTGCCGTCAGGGGTGGGGGCAAGGCGGTAGCCGAAGACGTGGCCGATGCCGGGGCGAATGGCGCCGAGAATGGTCCAGGCGATCTCGGCGGCGGGGGAGAAGGCGGTGATGGTGACGGTGACGTCGTACCGCCCCATGGGGAGGTCGCCGAGGCCCTCGCGGTCCATGTGCACGAGGAACTGGTCGCCGACGGCGGTGACGCGAGCGCCCTCGGCGGACATGAGCATGCCGGAGGCGTCGATGGCGACATGGCCCTGCGGATCGGTGAGCACGGCGAAGATCTCGTCGGGCGGGAAGGGCATGGTGCGGGTGACCTCGATGCGGTCCAAGTCGGCCTCCATGGTGATCGGCGACGTGCCGTACCCGGACGGCGCGACGCCGAGCTCAAGAACTTAGAGTGGGAACTGTGACGGACTCGGAGTTCAGCTACTACCTGATCGTGTCGGCCCTGCACCCGAAGGAGAATCCCTACGCCCTGGTCCGGGTGCGGGGCCCGCTCGATGCCTTCCCCAATGAGGAGTTCTTCTCGCCGCGGCTGGTGTGGGAGCGCAGCACCATCCTCAATCGCATCGACCACGGCTCGATGGACCGGGAACCCGAGAAGATCGCCGAGCGGGAGGTCGAGCACTACGTGGACGTGCTGACCCGCCGCTTCAAGGCACAGCGGGAAAGTTGACGGACCTGCCTGGCCGGCCACTAGACGCTGAACTCCAGGGCGGTGCGGCCCTCGGAGACGGGGATCGTGCCGCGCAGGGTGAGTCCGCACTCGGCGGCCAGGGCGGCGAGCTGGTCGACGGTCCGTTCACGGCCGCCGAAGCACATGAGCATGAACAGGTCGATGGCGGTGCCGGCGTGTCCGAGCAAGGGCTCGATGACGACGATGGCGCCGGCAACACCGGCGGCGTCACGGCAGCGGGACAGGATGGCGCGGACGTGGTCGTCGTCCCAGTCGTGCAGGATGTCCGACAGCACATAGGCATCAGCGCCGGCGGGTAGCGGATCGAAGAAGCTGCCGGACACCGCACTCCCACGGTCGCTGACGCCGGCAGCGGCGAAGCGGGCCAGGGCGGGGGCCGTGGTAGGGGCGAGGTCGACGACGGTGCCGCGAACACCGGGATGCGCGGAGAGGATGGCGCACAACAGGTTGCCGTCGCCGCCACCGGCGTCGATGACGGAAGTGAAGCGGTCCCAAGGGAAATTGGCGGCGATCTGGTTGGCGTGGTCGGTGAATCGCCAGGCCATCTGGGCGTCGAACGATCGCCGTAGTGCGGGCTGGGCGTCCAGATCGGCCCAGAACTCGCGACCGTAGCGATGGGTGTAGGCGGACGCGCCGGTGGTGATCGTGTGCAGAAGATCCACGAACGCCAGGTCGGCGCGCCCGCCGGCACGGTTGATGTCCAGCAGGGGCTTGAAGTCGGTCAGCTGCGCGCCGAGGGGAGTCGGCCGGTAGCGGTCGTCGTCCAATGAGAAGACGCCGACGGTGACGAGATGGTCGAGCAGCCGCCGCAGGATCGGCGCGGCGGTGCCGGTGTCGGCGGCGAGCTGGTCGGCGGTGGCGCCGTTGCCGGCGTGTTCGGCCAGGTTGAGCGTCGCGGCCACTCGGACGGCCATGGGAGTGGCCAGATCGGCCATGGACATGATCGACGGCAGACCCATGGCATCGAGACTACCGGGAAGGGCAACCCAGGCCTCGTCCTCGGTGTCGAACACGGCCACGGTGGCGTCGACGATGCCGGACACCTCGGCCGGCCGGCGCTCGTTGCTGATCGGTCCGATGTGGACGGACAGCTCGGTCGGATCGCCGACCTCCAACCGGGTCTGCTTCGCCCCGCCAGCGCCTCGAGGCCACGGACCGGTGCGAACCACCTGGCCTGCGTGCGCGGCCGGCAGAACCGGCCGCGCATCGCCGCCGCCCTCGAGCACCTGCTCGCGGGCGTCCCTGACTACTGAAAGCTGACCGCCGTCGGCGCGATGACCAGCACCACCCGGTCCGCCGCGTCCGGCGGCGTCCCGCGGTGCACGCCGTAGCGCTCGGCCAGCGTCAGGTAGAAGGCCCCGGTCGGGTCCTTCTCGATCTCGACGACCGTCCCGCGCACCTCCAGATAGCGGAACGGCGAGTCCGGGTCGCTCACCGCGATCGACACGTGCGGGTCGAACTCGATGTTGCGGTACTTCTGACGCCTGGTGGTGTGCGTGAGCCGGATGTGCTGGCCGTCCCACTGGAACCACATCGGGTTCACCTGGATGGAGCCGTCGGGGCGGCGCGTCCCGAAGTGGCCGTAGAGCGGCCGCTCCAGCAGGTCCTGGTGCGATTCGGGCACCACTGTCATGGATGGTCCTCCCTGAGTTGCTGGTGTCGACCCTAGGGGGATCGCCCAGGGCCGGTCCATCAAGTCTCGAACGAGACCCATCGATATTTTTTGCCGGCGGGCTCGCGCCCTGGACTGCGTTAGGTGCACGTCGTCGACACCGCGCTGAAGCCCCTGTGAAGCCGGCAGCGCCGATGGTCGTCCTGGTGCGTCGGCCTGGCCGCCGCCGGTCACATGGCGTCACGGGTGCTGGTCAGCCGCGGCCCTCATAACTGAGCCTCACCCGAATTGGGGAGGCGGGGTTTGGGCCGGCCCCGCACGGGCAGCCCTACTGGGCACACCGTCCACACTGGAGGCGAGATGGCTCTCTCGGACAAGTTCAACGAGCTGAAGGACAAGGCCAAGGACATGGTCGGCCAGCACGGCGACAAGGTCGACCAGGGCGTCGACAAGGCCGGCCAGTTCGTCGACGAGAAGACCGGCAACAAGCACTCCGACCAGATCAACCAGGGCGCGGACAAGGCCAAGGAAGGCCTGCGCAACTGGGGTGGCGGCGAGCAGCAACAGTGACCCGTTCGCTACGTGAGTGGCTCATGTGACTTCAGACGTCACATGAGCCACTCACGTAGGGCGTGCCGGGGGAGGCACCTGAGTGGCTCATGTGCCTCCCCCCGCACGGTTCCGCCGGGGGCGGATCCGCTCACAGCAGCACGGGCCGTGACCCGGCCGGAAACCCCGGCATTGTCGGAGCATGGCAAACGACGACAGGCCGCCGCTGTTCGACCATCGGCTCCGCGAACGGTTCTTCAGCCAGCGGGTGCTGATCCTCGACGGCGTGCTCGACGACGACAACGGACTGATGCTGGCGAGCCAGATGCTGTCGCTGGCCAGCGAGGACCCGCGCAAGGACATCGCGCTGTGGATCCACTCGCCGGGCGGCTCGGTCCCGTCCATGCTGGCGATCCGCGACGTGATGCGGCTGGTGCCGTGCGACGTCGCGACGCTGGCGATCGGCCTGGCCTGCAGCGCCGGGCAGTTCCTGCTCTCCGCCGGCACGCCCGGCAAGCGCTTCGCCCTGCCGCACGCCCGGATACTGATGCACCAGGGCTCGGCCGGCATCGGCGGCTCGGCCGTCGAGGTCGAGGTGCAGGCCGACGACCTGCGCCACACCCGGGACACCGTGCTCGGCCTGACCGCGCAGGACACCGGCCAGCCGGTCGAGCGAATCTTCGCCGACTCGCTGCACGACCGGTGGTTCACCACCGAGCAGGCCCTCGAGTACGGCTTCATCGACCACATCGTCGCGGACCTCGGCCAGGTCGTGCCGGTCCGCAGCCACTCGATGGGACTGGGGGCATCGGCATGAGCACGTACACCATTCCCAACGTGATCACCCGCGTGGCCGGCAGCGAGCGGATCATGGACGTCTACTCGCACCTGCTGTCGGAGCGCATCGTCTACCTGGGTACCGGCATCGACGCCGGCGTGGCCAACGCGCTGATCGCCCAGTTGTTGTTCCTGGAGGCGGAAAACCCCAACCAGGAGATCGACCTCTACATCAACTCCGAGGGCGGCGACCCGTCGGCGATGCTGGCCCTGTACGACACCATGCGCTTCATCAAGTCGCCGGTCGCGACCACGTGCGTCGGCCAGGCCGTCGCCGCCTCGGCGGTGCTGCTGGCCGCGGGCGCCGAGGGGCGGCGGGCCGTGCTGCCGCACTCCCGGGTCGTGCTGCACCAGCCGGCGGCGCAGGGCCGCGGCACCATCCCCGACCTGATCCTGCAGGCCGACGAGGTCGTGCGGGTGCGCACCCAGCTGGAGAACATCCTGTCCCGGCACACCGGTCACGACGTCGCCCAGCTGCGGCACGACACCGACCGCGACCGGGTCTTCGACGCCGAGGGCGCGGTCGCCTACGGGCTGGCCGACATGGTGCGGGCGGAAAAGGTCTAGGCCGCCATCAGGGTCGGGCCGCTCGGCCGGCGGAGTCGTCGCACGTCACCGGCGATCTCGATGAGCAAAGTGGACAGCTCGATGCCGAGAGCGCCGGTGACCGCCGCGATCATCTCGCTCGACGGCTCCTTGCGGCCGCGCTCGATCTCCGACAGGTACTGCGGCGAGATGCCGGCGCGCTCCGCGGTGTCGACGAGGCGTTCGCCCTGCTCTTCCCGGGCCGCGCGCAGGCTGCGGCCCAGCGCCTCGCGCCACAGCGGGGCCGGCTCGTGTTTGCGGGGGAACGGGAGGATGTCCGCCATGGGGCCATGGTGGCAGCCGTCCGCTGTTTCCGTACCCGGCTTACGCTGCCGGCGAACGCCACTGGTAGAGGTCCCGCAGCAGCGCGATCTCCGCGCCGTGGTGCAGAAGTTCGCGGTTGATGTGCAGCACCAGCCGGGCCATCGAGCTGTCCGCGAACGGTCCTTCGGCCGGTCCGCAGGGCTCGCTCAGGTCCGCCTTGCGCACGCCGTCCAGCCACGCCTGGTAGTTGTCGTCCAGCTGCCGTAGCGCCGTCTTCGCGTCGCCCGGGTAGTCGTGGCTGGTGTAGTCCATCGCCGGGCCGCCGAAATGCGTCGCCACCCGCATGCCGAACACGCCCACCACCAGGTGCCCGATGCGCCAGGCGATCGTGGTCACCGGGGCCGGCTCCGGCTGCGGGAAGTCGAAGTCGATCACCCAGTCGCCGACGCCCGCCGCCATTTTTGTGCCGCTGGTGCCCCGCGGCCGCACATTCCACGCCCCGGGCACCGGCTCCCAGCGGTATTCGTCGTCGGTCAGCCCGTCCAGCCTCGGCCGCAACTGATGCGTCCAGTGCCAGTCCACCTGGTCGACGAGCAACTCCGTCCAGTCAAGGTCCATGCGGTGATGCTAGGAGGCATTGCGGACAACTGCTGTCCTCAATGGTGCGGCGATCTCACCGGCAAAGCGAGTGGAGCTCAGAAGGTCCAATCGGTGGCCACGTCCGGCGGCATGACGGCGGAAAGGCGGATCAGCCGGCCAGCACGAGATAGCCGTCGAGCCGGCCGACGAGGTCGGTGTCCGGATCGGGCGGCAGGGCGTGGCCGAGGTCCTGCGCCCGCACCTCGCCGATCCACTGGTCGTGCTGGTACTCGTGGTTGATCAGGGCGATGAGCAGGTGCCGCGCGACGACGGCCAGCTGGCCGGGGGCGCTGACGCGGCCGCCGGCGATGTCGCCGATGCGGGCGTGCACGCGCGAGGCGACGGTGTCCCGGAACGACGTGAGCCGCTCGACCGTCGGCAGCGCGCCGCGGAACTTCTCCGGCTGGGCGGAGTCCATGATCCCGTCCAACTCGGGATCGGGGCTGGGCTCGGCGGCGGTCAGGTTGCGCACCATGAAGTGGGCGACGTGGGCCTGGTGGCCGAGGTGCCAGCCGATGGCGCTGGAGTTCTCGTGCGGCCGCCAGACGACCTCGTCCGGGCTGAGGTCCCGCCACAGCTCGTCGGTGTAGGCGCGGGCGCGGTCGTACTCCTTGAGGAGCTGGTCGATCTCGTACATCGTGGTCACCTCAGGACAGTTGGTCGGTGGGCGGCGCGTTCGCCGGCCCACAACACGCCTTCGATGTGCGCGGCTGACATCAGCCCAGGCCGTTGACGATCAGGTTGATGGTGAAGTCGAACCGGTCGTGCCCGCGGCCCGAGGTCAGCTCGGCGGCGTGTCGGCGGGTGAGCGGGAAGCGGTCGATCGACAGGTCCGAGAAGCGGTCGACGAGCTCGTCGTGGCTGAGCACCCAGTCGTCGCCCTGGTGCTGCCGGCGCTGCTGCACGAGCGAGCGTTCCAAGGTGTAGGCGCTGACGTACAGGGACAGGGCGTCCCGAGCCCAGCCGGCGGTGTGCGGCGCGATGCCGCCGGCCAGCAGGATGGCCAGGATGCCCTCGCCGACCCGCAGGGTCTCGAGGTGGGTGGAGACCACGGCCAGCGCGGCCCGGGAGACGCCGGGATAGGCCAGGTACCGGTCCCGGATCTGGCTGTACACCTCGAGGATCTGCTCGCGCCAGCGCACGGGATCGGGCTCGGGCAGCCGGATCTCGCTGTACAGCCGGGCGATGAGCAGGTCGTCGAGGTCCTCCTTGTTGACGATGTGCGCGTACAGCGAGGACGGCCCGGTGTTCAGCACGGCGGCGACCCGGCGGATCGTCAGCGCCTCGTAGCCCTCGGTGGCGATGACCTGCAGCGCGGCGTCGGTGATGCGGTCCGTGGTGATGGGCGGCTTGCGCGGGGCCTTGGCGACGGGCATGGCCTCAGCCTACCTTGACTCGAACTTAGTTCGTCACGTAGAACTTAGTTCGTGACTATCGAACTAAGTTCGTCCGAGACTGCGGCCCGGCCCTGGGTGGTGCTGGTCGTCGTGGTCATCGCCGAGCTGATGGACCTGATCGACACCAGCGTGGCCAATCTGGCCGGGCCGTCCATCCGCGCCGACCTCGGCGGCGGCCCGATGACGCTGCAATGGGTGCTGTCGGCCTACACCGCCGCCTTCGCCATCGGCCTGATCACCGCCGGCCGGCTCGGCGACCTGCTCGGCCGTCGCCGCCTGTTCCTGCTCGGCCTGACCGGCTTCACCCTCGCCTCGCTGGCCTGCGGCCTCGCGCCCGGCGCCGGCTTCCTGATCGGCGCCCGCGTGCTCCAGGGCCTGTTCGGCTCGGTGCTGATCCCGCAGGGCATGGCCCTGGTCAAGATCGCGTTCCCGCCCCGGCACCTGCGCCGCGCCTTCATGCCGGTCGGCCCGATCATGGGCTTGGCCACGGTGGCCGGCCCGATCCTGGCCGGCTGGCTGCTGCACCTGGACCTGTTCGGCAGCCAGTGGCGCTCGATCTTCATGATCAACGTCCCGTTCGGCCTGGTCGCGCTGGCTCTGGGCTGGTTCGCCCTGCCGCGGCACGCCGGCGAGGACCGCACGGCCCGTCTCGACGTGCGCGGCGTCGCCCTGCTGACCGCCGGCTCGGCGCTGCTCATCGTGCCGCTGATCCAGGGCCGCGACCTCGGCTGGCCCGCGTGGACGTACGCCATGATCGTCGCCGGCCTGGTCGCCTTCGGCCTGTTCGTGGCGTCCGAGCGCCGCAGCAGCCACCCGGTCATCACCCGCTCGCTGGTCGGCAAGCGCAGCTTCGTGGTCGGCCTGCTGATCGTCGCCGGCTTCTACGCCGCGCTCAGCGCCTTCGTGCTGGTCGTGAACCTGCTGCTGCAATCCGGCCTCGGCTGGACGCCACTGGACACCGGCTTCGCCCTGATCCCGTGGGCCGCCGGCACCGCCGTCGCCACCCTGCTGTCCGGCGCGGTCCTGACCGAGAAGCTCGGCCGCGCCGGCCTGCACCTCGGTCTGGCCGTCGCCGTCGTCGGCCTGCTCGGCCTGTGGTGGACCACCGCGAACTTCGGCTCCGCGATCAGCGTGTCGGAGTTGGCCCCGGCCCTGTCCGTCACGGGTTTCGGCACCGGCCTGCTGTTCATCCCGCTGTTCGACTTCATCCTCGGCGACGCCACCCCCGAGGAGGTCGGCACCGGCGCCGGTGTCCTCAACGCCGCCCAGCAGTTCGCCGGCGCCATCGGCGTCGCCGCGCTGGGCACCGTCTTCTTCGCCCGCGTCGGATCGGCCGGCTACTTCGCCGCCGCCGAGCTGGTGTTCGCCCTCGCCGCCGGCGTGTTCCTGCTGGCCCTGCTGCTGGTCGGGCTGCTGCCCAAGCATGCCCAGCATTGACAAGGAGTAACGCCATGACCGTTAGCACGGCCCTGGTCACCGGAGCCGGCCGCGCCGGCGGCATCGGGTTCGCCGTCGCCGGCCAACTGGCCGAGCTGGGCTACCACGTGGTTCTCACTGCCCGCGACGTCTCCCGCGCCGAACCTCTCGCCGCCCAGCTCCGAAACGCCGGCCACGCCGCGACCGCCCTGCGCCTGGACCTCGCGGACTCGCACACCATGACCGCTGCCGCCGACTGCCTCGGCTCCTTCGGCCACCTCGACGTGCTGATCAACAACGCCGGCGACGTCGTCGACTTCACCGCGCTGTCCGCGCTGGACGCCGACATCGACGCTGTCCGCAGCGCCCTGGAGGTCGACGTGCTCGGGCCGTGGCGGCTGGTCCAGGTTCTGTTGCCGCTGCTCAAGGCCGCGCCGGCCGCCCGCATCGTCAACGTCTCCAGCGTCTCTGCGCTGCAGATCGCCGTGGGTCTTGATCTGGGCGCAAGCCTGCGCGCCCCGGCCCACTCCTTCGCCAAGCACACGCTGAACGTGCTGACCGAGGTGCTCGCGAAGGCGTTGCGCGACACTGCAATCCTCGTCAACTCCGTCGATCCCGGCGCGACCGCCACCCATCCCGAGCGCGGCGACGACGGCAACGACCGGCCCGCCGCGGAGAGCGCCCGCGGCATCGTGTGGGCCGCGACGCTGCCGGCGGACGGCCCCACCGGCGGCTTCTTCCGCGACGGCCAGCCGCTCGTCTAACCGGCCTCGCGACGCCAATCCCTTGGTGTCACGCCATTGTTGGCCCGAAACACCCGGGTGAAGTAGCCGGCGTCCGGCAACCCGACCCGGCGGGCGATCTCGCCGATCGGCAGGTCGGTCTCGGCCAGCAGCCGACGGGCCCGGATCATCCGGTGCTCGGTGATCCAGTCCACCACCGTGCGGCCGGTGCGCCGCCGCACCACCGTGGTCAGATGGCCCGGCGTCACCCCCACGCTCTCGGCGACGTCCCGCAGCGACAGCGGCTCGGCGAACCGGCGCTGGATCACGTCGAACACCTCGGCCAGCATGGTTTCGTTGCTCCGGCGCAGATCCCCGACCACATCGGTGGCCAGCCGGGCGACGTCGACCAACAGCAGGGTGAGGTGGGCTAGCGCGGCCTGCCGGTAGCCGGCTTCCCGGTCGGCCAGTTCCCGCTCGATGCCGGCGATGGCGGCGGTCCACGCCGGCTGTCGGTCCGGTGGCACGCGCAGCCGGAGCAGGCCACCGCGAATCCCGTGCAGGAACGGGAAAAGCAGCGGATGGGCCTGCCAGGACGCCTGCCCGTCGCCGGCCAGCGCGGCCGGGTCGAAGTACACCGCGGACGCCGCACCCAACCCGGCCGTGCGGGTCGGGTCGATCACCGCGCCGGCCGCCACCACGTACGCGTCGCCGTCCTCGGCCGGGGTCGGCGGCACGCCCACCTCCAGCTCGCCGGCCCGCTCGATGTAGATCAGCACCGGGAAGTCGTGGATGTGTTGCCTGATCTCGCCGGTCTGGTGCACCGCGTCCATCCGCAGCACCGCCACCGGCGGCACGCCCGGCGTGGTCCGGTAGCTGTAGACCGGCACCCCGGCGCGGTAGCGGAGCGCCCTGGCCATTTCGGTCACGAGCCGAAGATAGTCCTACTTTCGCCAACAATCGACCGCGTATGGTTGATGGTCCGGACGTCACCATAGACGTATGACAGAACATCGTCCCTATTTGCCGGCCGCCGGCCGCGACGCCTTCCTGCCGTACTACGACGTGTTCACGACTCTGCTCGGCGCGGCCCGGGTGCACGGCGCCCTGATCGACCAGGCCGAGCTGGCGGCCGGGCAGCGGGTGCTGGAGATCGGCTGCGGCACCGGCAATCTGACCGTTCGGGCCAAGCGGGCCCATCCCTCGGTCGAGCTCGTCGGGTCCGACCCCGATCCGCTGGCCCTGGCCCGGGCCGAGCGTAAAGCCCGTGGCCTCGACGGAATCCGGTTCGAACGCGGGTACGGGCAGGAGCTGCCCTACGCCGATGGCAGCTTCGACCGCGTGCTGTCGGCGTTGATGTTCCACCACTTGGACCACGACACCAAGATCGCCACCGCGGCCGAGGTGCTGCGGGTGCTGCGGCCCGGCGGCCGCCTGCACCTGGTCGACTTCGCCGGGCATGCTCATGGGGCCCACGGGTTCCTGGCCCGGCGCATGGTGAAGTCCGGCAATCTGGCCGACAACCTCGACGACGGCATCGCCAAGCTGCTGACGGCCGCCGGTTTCGACTGCGACAAGGCCATGACGCGCCGACACCCCGTGCTGGGCACCATCACCTACTACCGCGCGGTGCGTCCAGTAGGTTGCTGACATGGTGTTGTTGCTGGTCCTCCTGGTGGCCAGTGTTGTAGTCACGGTGGCCGTCGCGACGTCCTTCGGCCCCGTGCTGGCCGTCGACCGCGTCGTCGCCGACGGCCTGCACGCCTTCGCGCTGGGCCATCCCGGGTTCGTGACCGCGGCCCAGGTCTGGACCGATGTGTTCCAGCCATGGACTTTCCGAGCAATTCTCATAGGGGTGGCTCTCTGGCTGCTGGCTCGACGTCGAACCCGCACAGCCGTCTGGATTCTGCTCACCACGGCGCTGGGCGGGGCGCTCGACGCCGGACTGAAGGTCCTGATCGGCCGCGACCGTCCACACTGGACCGATCCGGTGTCCCACGCCTTCGGCGGCTCCTTCCCGTCCGGGCACTCGCTCACCTCGGCCATGGCCTGCGCCGTCCTGCTGCGCCTGGCCTGGCCGCTGGTGACCCGCCGTTGGGTCTGGTCCGTGTTGGCCGTCGTGGTGCCACTTGTCACCGGCTTCACCCGCGTGGCGCTGGGCGTGCACTTCCTCAGTGACGTGCTCGGCGGCTGGCTGATCGCCCTTGCCCTCGTCGCCGCGATGACCCTGGTTGATGCCGGACATCAACCGAATGGTTGATGGAGGTCTCGCTGCCTGGTCGAGTTGCGCGGCCGGGGCGGTCCCAGAGACTTGGGCCATGTTCACATCGCGAAAGCCCGGCCCGGACGAGGCATGGGAAGGCGTGGTCGTCGACAAGTCGCGCGGCCTGACCGACGGGGCGAATCTGTACCGCTACCTGAAGGTGCGGCTGTCGACCGGCGAGACCAGGAAGGTCCGGGTCGAGCGCGGCCTGTGGGACTCGGTGGCCGAGGGGGACGGCATCGTCAAGGCCGCCGGCTCGGAGCCGGCGAAGAAGTGAGGTGGGCCAGCGCCGTGATCATGCGGTCGGCGATATCCGGCGGCCACGGATAGCTGACGGTCACCGCCCGCTGGTGAGCCAACCCGTGCAGACCCAGCCAGAGGGCGACGGAGTCGGCGGCGATGTCGGTGATGCGGGACTGGCCGGCGGCGACGCAGTCGTGCAGCGCGTCGGTCAGCAGTCGCAGGCAGGCGTCGCCGAGGGCCTCGACCTCCTGCACGGTGACGGAAGTGTCGGTCAGTGCGGGCATCCAGCCGCCGCCGAACATGGTGCGGTAGCGCTCGGGATGTTCCTGCGCGTAGTCGAGGTAGGCGTTGCAGCAGGCGTGCAGCCGCCGCCGGGGATCGTCCCCGGCGGCGACTATCGCGTCGCGCAGGTAGGCCTCCAGCTCGCCGAAGGCCCGCCGCACCACGGCCAGCATGATGGCCGGCTGGTCGGGGAAGTGCCGGTAGATCGACGGCGCCGCGATGCCGATCCGGCGGGCCACCGAGCGCAGCGAGATGGCGCTCTGGTTGCCGGTCTCGTCCAGCAGCTCCACCGCCGCGTCCACGATGTCGTCGCGCAGGCGGGCGCCCTCGCCGCGGCGGTTGCGGGGTCGGGCGGCGGCGGTCGCCTCGTCGGCCATGGCGTGAGCTTACACGTGAAAACTTTCCCGGTGAGGTGTTGCGCGCTTAAGGTTACAGCCATAACCTTACGACCGTAACCACCGCGCTCACCTGGGAGTCCGCATGTCCACTGCCGACCTGCCCACATCCGACTTGGCGCCGGCGGTCCGCCGCCGCTGGTGGTGGTTCCGGTGGAGCCTGCTGGCCGTGCCGGCGATCGGCATCGCCGCCTATTTCGTGACGCCGTACCTGGTCGGCAGCTCGACGATCCCGATCGACCGGGCGATCGTCGGCTACTACATGAGCCTGGTCGTGCACGCCGTGCCGGCCGGCCTCACTCTCGTCATCGGGCCGTGGCAGTTCGTGCCCCGGCTGCGGGCCCGTTTCCCCCGGTTACACCGGCTCATGGGCCGGATCTACCTGATCTCCGTGGTCGGGGCCGCGGCCGCCGCCTCGTACGCGACCGCCGTCACCCCGAGCGGCTTCCCGTTGCAGGTCGCGTTCTCCGTGCTGATCGTGGCCTGGCTCTACACCGCCTACCAGGGTTATCGCACGATCCGCCGCGGCGACGTGCGGCAGCACCGCATCTGGATGATCCGCAACTACACGCTGACCTTCGCCGCCGTCACCCTGCGCCTCTACCTCATGCTCGGCACGGCGCTGATGCCGGTGATCCCGGCCCTCCAGTTCCGCGACGTCTACACCGCGAGCGCGTGGCTCTCCCTGCTGGGCAACGTCCTCGTCGCGGAGTACTTCATCGTCCAGCGCAGCGTCGCCCGCCGGCAGCGCGACATCCACGTCGCGGTCGCCCAGCCGGCCTGACCGGTCGTGGCGGGCAACGACATTGCCTCTTCGACCGGATCCGGATCTTGCGACCAACCTGAGCCGCGTCCACACGTCTACCTAGCAAAGGCTCCACGAACCTGGAAGGTGCGCATGACTCGGATTCGAACGGTCCTCGGCGCCGCCGCACTGGCCGCGACCGCGGCAATGGTGACCGGCTGCGGTGTTTCCAGCGCGACGGGGGCGTCGACCAGCACCAGCGCCCAGCCCGCCACCAGCAGCCAGCCCACCACCAGCAGCAGCGCGACGGCATCGTCGGCGCCGACGGGCGCACCGGCGCAGAACGCCGGCAACGTCCACGGCAAGATCAGTGCGGAGTTGGTTCACCAGCAGGCGCCGGGCTCGGAAATCCTTGTCGTCACGAACAAGGGCACCGGGCCGTTGACCGTGGACGGCTGGCCCACGCTGAGCTTCCTCAACGCCGCCAACGGTTCGCTGGCGGTGCCGGTGCAGAAGGTCAGCCAACCGGGCGCGGCCACCAGGACCACCATCCAGCCGGGCCAGTCGGCCTTCGCCGGTGTGAAGCTGATCTCGGGCGGCAAGGGCGACAACGACACCTACGTGGCCACCACCACGAACCTCACGATCCCGGGCGCGCCGACGACCGTGGTCAGCCTCATCGGCGACGACGGGCACGCGGCCGAGTACCCGGCGTTGGACCTCAAGTCCGTGCAGGTCGGCACCTTTCAGCCGGCCATGCACGGGGTCAGCCCGGACGCCTGGTGAGATAACCCCTTCCGGTCGGGCCCGCGGATCTTGTACTCTCGCCGCGATGGCTACCTACGTGAGCAGATCGGGGGTCCCGTTCACCAAAGGTCAGTGCTGATGCACCCTTTGACCACGAACGAGGATTCCCGCCTCCTTTTCTGGGCACGCGTGCGCAAGTCCGCCGTGCCGCCGTTGATGATCGAGTCGGCGACCGCGCGCCGAATGGTGGGCGACTGGGCCGGGGCCTGCGCGGCCGCGCGCGTCGACGTGGATCTGAACCCGCGCGATCTCGGCCGGCCGCTCGCCGACCAGGTCCGGGCCGACTCCGACGTGTTCGGCAAGTTCATCGCGCTCAAGTCCAACGACCCCAACGCCGCCGGCGCCAACCGCTGGCTGCTCGGCGCCGGCTCCTCGCTCGGCCAGGTGCGGGACATGAAGACGCCGGCCAACTCCGGCGAGGGCCCCGGCCCGGACCGGGTCAACGGCCGGTACTGGGTCGGGCCGGACGGCGAGGAGCACACCGACGCCGGCGTCGTGGGCAAGGTCGACTACCTGATCACCGACGGCGACACCTTCAACGGGCAGACCATCCGCGGCATCGGCGAGGACAAGGCGATCGCGCTGTGGTGGAAGGTGGAGAACCTGCTCCGCTCCACCGCCACGTTCAAGGACCTCGGCAACGCCCTCAACACCGCGTGCACCACCAACGCCCGCAACCGGGTCGCCGGCACCACCACCTCCGACTGCACCCAGGTGGCCAAGGCCGTGAAGGCGACGCAGCTGAACCAGAACGCCTGATCCCGCAGGGGGAAAGGTGGGGGCCCCCCCC
>DASWRQ010000342.1:0-17854 GCA_036403095.1 Kutzneria sp.
CGAAAGGTACCGGCCCGCGGCGCGTGCCCGATGACTTCCGGGCTTCGCCCGCGTGTCTCCGGCACGAAGCGCTGCACGAAAGCGAAGGCTATGGCGTTGATCACGGCGCACAGCCAGAAGGCCCGGCGGCCGATCCGATCCACCAAACGGACGCTGATCGCCGCTACGGCCAAGTCGACCGTGGTCAGCATCGGTCTTGACGATCATGGCCGCCTCCGGACGAGTGCCTTGATCACGTGCACGGTCTCGTTGCCCAGGGGCCGCACTCGATACGCACCGACCGCCGCCGGCACGGTCAGCGTTTCGGCGAAGGCCAGGTCGTGGTGGCGGCCGTCGACGGTTTCGATGACCACGCCGTCGCCGGCGGAGACGTTGAGGACGTGGAACCGGCCGTCGGTGTTGTTGTCCTCGGTTTGAGCGTCCAACACAAACCGGCGGACCTCGTAGAACAGCTCCGGCAACGCGCCGAGCAGCTCCTCCCGCCAACCAGGCCCCTCCCGCAGGGTGCGCGGCGATGGAATGAGGGCTTGCCCGCGGTGGTCCTGGTCGAGGTTGGCGAAGCCGTGCTCGTATGGCAGTGGCCGGGACCGGCCGTGGGCGTCCCGGCGCAGCCAGTCGTAGAACCGCAACGAATACAGGTACGGCGTGGCGCTGATCTCCAACACGAGGTTGCCAGCGCCGGAGGCGTGCGGCGTGCCGGCGGGGATGAGGTACAACTGGCCGGGTTCGGCCGGATGGTGCTGCACGAAGCGGTCGACGTCCAGCGGTTCGCCTCGTTCGATGGCCAGCTCGACCTGCTTGCGCATCAGGCCGAGGTCGGCGTCTTCCCGCAGTCCGAGGTAGACGCGGGCATCCTTGCCGGGGCTGGCCGTGACGTAGTAGGACTCGTGCTGGGTGTAGGGCCAGCCGAACCGTGCCCGCATGTATTCGGCGCGCGGATGCAGGTGCAGGGAGAGGTTGCCGCCGTCGACGGTGTCGAGGTAGTCGAAGCGGATCGGGAACGACGTGCCGAATTCGGCCTGTACGTCAGGGCCGAGGAAGTCCTTGGGATGCAACACACACAGCAGCTGGAACGGCAGCTCGACGTCTGCTTCGGACTGTCCGATGAGGACGCCGGCTTCGGGGGCGATCAGCTCGTAGCCGAGGGCGGTGTTGCCGTTGTCCGGTGTGAAGCCGAGTTCGCGGGCGGCCCACTGGCCGCCCCATGGCGCGGAGTTGAAGTACGCCCGCGAGCGCACCGGGCCTTTCGCCAGATAGGCCAAGGTTTTTCGCATGGTCGGGCCGTCGAGCGAGGTAGGGGCGTTGGGGGAGCGCAGGTCCAGCCATCGGTCGATACGGTGCGCGATGGCGTCTCGGTGCGCGTCGGTCATCGGCCAGTCGGCGTAGAACAGCCGGCGCAGGCTGCCCGGAATGCCGTGGCGGCCCAGGTTTACGCCCACCGGCAGCTCACCGGCCGCGACGGCGGCTTCGGCGTGGCGCTTGGGCAGATCGGCGTACCACAACACATCGTGGTCGAGCAGTGCCGCGCCCGGGCCGTGCACGATCAGGATTCCGTTGTCCGGCCTGGTGATCTGCGGCAGCTCGCGGTAGACGTCCGCGATGCTGTTGTGGGCCAGCTTCAGGTAGTGCGGGTCGTCGCCGTAGTCGTTGGTGCGGCTGCACACCGTGTCCCAGTCCGCCTCGAATTCCCGCAGATCCAGCACCTCGACCGGAATCCCGGCTTCCCGGAGCACTTGCCGCAGGCCCGTGATCGCCGTGCTCCAGTCCATCGCCGCCGGTCCGTCTACCGCAAGCACCGCCGTCGACGGCAGCGACCGCGCAGCCGCCGCCCAGCCGCTGTCGATCTCGCCGGCCACAGGGGAGTAGCGCGGGTAACGGTCGTAGAAACGGGTCACGCGGCTTCTCCTTACCTCAACGGCTATCTCTCTCTGTCCTAGCTCTACGCCCTCCCGTCCCTTTGGTAACGTTAACAGTGCATCTCCGGCCGTCAGCAGCCAAGACTGGTTCCTCCGGGCAGTTATCGTTAACACCAACCTGGTAGATGCGAGAAGACCGTTGATTCCTCGCACGCAGCCAAACGATGGTTGCTACCGGCTCACCGCGCCACCACGGCCGTTATGCCCAGGGTCGCGATGGCGCGGTGAACGGGAACGAGATGCTGGTCGGCCGCACGCCATCCTCACGGTCGGTCGGCGGCCACGTGGATGATCGTCTTCCCTCGGCGGTGGCCACTGAAGGCATCGGCGGCCTCGGCCAGCGGACGCACGTCGCCGACGAGGACCCGAAGGCGGCCGTCACGCACCCGCTGGGCCAGCTCCGTCAGCTGCGCACGGTCGGCCTCGACCACGAAGAAGACGGCACGACCGTCCTTGGGGCGCTCCGCGGGCGGCGCGGCGATGGTGACCACGGTGCCGCCGGGACGGACCAGCGCGGTCGACCGGGCCAGGATGTCGCCGCCGATGACGTCGAAGACCACGTCGACCTCGCCGGCGAGGGGATCGGCCGCCAGATCGAGAAACTCTTGTGCGCCAAGGCCGAGCACGGCCTCGCGGTCCGCGGCCCGGCCGGTGCCGATGACGTGCGCGCCGGCCTCGAGGGCCAGCTGCACGGCGATCGACCCCACGGCGCCGGCCGCCCCGTGGATCAGCACGGTCTGGCCGGCGACCAGCCCGGCGTGCACGAACAGACCCTG
This sequence comes from Kutzneria sp., assembly GCA_036403095.1. Taxonomy (GTDB): domain Bacteria; phylum Actinomycetota; class Actinomycetes; order Mycobacteriales; family Pseudonocardiaceae; genus Kutzneria. The sequence continues at coordinate 2,693 of DASWRQ010000342.1, forward strand.
CCAGGCGGTCAGCCCCGAAATCGGCAGCGCGGCGGCGACGGTGTGCTCGATGTTGGCCGCTAGCGGCGCAAGGTTGCGAGCCTCGACGGCCGTGAACTCGGCCAGCGTGCCGTCCCGAGCCCAGTCGGCGAGCCCGAAGACCCGCTGCCCGACGGTCAGCCCGGTGGTGCCGTAGCCCAGCTCGGCGACCACGCCTGACAGCTCGTGTCCGGGCACGCTGGGCGTGCGGTCGCGGCCGGCGCGGTCGGTCCAGGTCGTGGGCCAGTCGAGCTCGCCGGGAGTGAAGCCGGCCGCGTGCACGCGCACGATCACGTCGTTCTCGGCGGCTTGCGGATACGGCAGGTCGGTCAACGTGAAGCCGGCGACGCCGGCGTCCTGGTCGCGGACGGTGATCGCTCGCATGTCGGCTCCCGTCAGCTCGGCCAGGCCGAGCCGAGCATACGCTCGACCGTGCTGACACGCCGGAAACCGGGCACGAAGTGCTCGAGCACATCGGCGTTCACGGTGCCGTACGTGGTCTCCGGCCGATGCTTCTGACCGTCCACATAGGCGGCCAGGAACTCGTTCTTGAAATCGCCCCTCGGGTGCTTGGCCAGAATCTCCGCCACCTGCTCGTCGGTCAGCGTGTCAAGGCCGACACCGACGACGTCGGTGGCCACACCGAGATAGATGCCGGCGATCTCCGGGCCCATCCGGTGCGGAATTCCCGGCGTCGTGTGCAGGGCGATGGCGGACCACGCGGTGTCGGCGGCCGTGGCCGAGAAACCGTGCTCCAGCAGGAACTTGCGCGCATGATCGGCCCCGTCGACCTCGAACCGCTGCGCCACATCGGAAAAGGGCCTGGTCAGCCCGGTGTCGTGGAACATCGCGGCCAGATAGAGCAGTTCTGGATCCGGTTCCGCGCCGAGGCGGCGGGCGTGGATCTGGGCGAACAGGAATACCCGGCGCGAGTGGTGGTAGATGAGCGGGCTGGTCGTCTGCTCGATGAGCCGGGTCGCCTCGGCGACGGCCGCGGTGTCGGGAATCTCCACACCCGCGATGACCTCTGACATGGCTTCCGCGCTTTCCAGTTGTGTTTCTCCGGTCTTTCCATGATGCGTCCGGGCCGCCCGCCGACGCTGCGTTCGCTCGGCCACGAACCCCACCGATCAGGACATCTGCCGGGCTCGGCGGTCACGGTGTGCTACGAATGGCTGTGCCCGCGACCCCGCGCCTCATCGTCTTCCTCGTCTACGACGGGGTCACCCTGCTGGACGTCGCCGGTCCGGCCGAGGTGTTCAAGGAGGCCAACCGGTGCGGCGCCGACTACCGGATCGCGCTGGTGTCGCCGACCGGCGACGCCGTCACGTCCAACCTCGGGTTCCAGATCTCGGTCGACGGCGCCGTCGGTGAGCTCGAGCCGGACACCTACCTGGTGCCCGGCTCCGACCGCTTCCCGCGTACGCCCGTGCCCGGCGACCTGGCCGACGCCGCCCGGGTGCCGGCCGCCAAGGCCCGACGCATCGCGTCTATCTGTACTGGTGCGTTCATTCTCGCCGCCGCCGGCCTGCTCGCCGGCAAGCGCGCCACCACGCACTGGAAGGTCACGCGCGAGCTCGCCGCCCGCTGTCCCACCTGCCATGTCGAGCCCGACGCCATCTATGTCCGTGACGGCTCCACGTACAGCTCCGCCGGCATCACCGCCGGCATCGACCTGGCGCTGGCCCTGGTTGAGGAGGACCATGGACCCGACCTCACCCGCAACGTCGCCCGCGCCCTGGTCGTCTACCTCCAGCGGGCCGGCGGCCAGTCCCAGTTCTCCGCCCCGCTCCAGGGCCCGCCGCCGCGCTCGCCCGCCCTGCGCTCCATCACCGACCTCGTCACCGCCAACCCGCAGGGCGACCATTCGCTGCCCGCGCTGGCCAAACATCTCAACATGAGCACCCGTCACCTCGGCCGGCTGTTCCACGAGGAGCTGGCCACCACGCCTGCCCGCTACGTCGAGAACATCCGCTTCGACCTGGCCCGCGCCCTGCTCGACCGCGGCCACAACGCCACCGAGGCCGCGTCACTGGCCGGTTTTCCCAGCTACGAGAGCATGCGCCGGGTCTTCGGCCGCAAGCTGTCGCTGAGCCCCACCGCCTACCAGCGCCGCTTCTCCACCGCCCGCCGCCAGGACGTCGGCCGGTGACCGGTGCCGCAGCCGAAACCACTGGAGTTCCCCGCCGCGCCGGCGCGGCGGGGAACCCGGTGTCGATCAGAAATCGATCGAGAGATGCGTGCAGCAACAGGTGATGTTGCCCGTGCTGCACCGCCCCTGCTTCGGGCCGAGCACGACGTCACCTTCGAACGCCGGGTTGGTCTCCGGCAGTCGCTGAAGCTCGGCGATGTCAACGGTCAGCCGCAGTTCCTCGGTGCGAACGCTCATGGATATTCACCTCCTTCGACGAACTCGGGCGATCGGGTGGCTCGGTGAGGAAGGCGACGATCTCGGCGGCGGCGTGCGGGTCGTCGGCCGGCTCGTGGCCGTGGTCGCGTATCTCGACGTAGCGGAAGTCCTTGCCCAGCCGGCGAAGTCGGCTGACCAACGTGCGGGAGTGGTTGACGGGAACGACGTCGTCCTCGGTGCCGTGCACGATCAGCAGCGGTGCCGTGATGTCGGCGCACGTCTCCAGCACGTCCCGGTCCGCCGAGCCCGCGATGGTGTCGATCAGCGCCCGAACGCCGGGACCACCGTCGGCGTGCAGGCGGCGTGGCGAGAGGAACGGGGCCAGCACGGCGCAGCGGTCCCACGGCGCGCGGGCGGCGGCTAGCAGCGCTAGGTAACCGCCATAGCTCTCGCCGAGCAGACGCAGCGGCGGCAGGCCGTGGCGGTCCCGGTAGTGCTGGAGATCGGCCGCGATCGCCATGACGTCGTCCAGATCCGGCCCACCGAGGTCGCCGATGATCGCGTCGGCATGGGCGCGGCCGTAACCGGTGCTGCCCCGCTGGTTCGGGGCGACGATCGCGGCGCCGGTGGCGGCGATCTGGTGCAGCAGCGGCGAATACTCGTACAGCCAGGCCAGCAGCGGCCCGCCGTGCAGAGCCAGCACCAGCCGAGGATTGTCCCGCCAGTCGGGACCGCCGTAGACGATGGCCTCCGCCCCGCCGAGCGCCTGGACGTGCACGGGGGAGTCCTCAGTAGACAGTCGCTCAAGGTCGACGATCCGTGGCGGTCCGGCCGGTGTGGAGAAGACGAACGACAGGCCATCGGGCGTCCAGCGGGCCGGTGCCCGAACCACGCCCGGCGGCAAGTCCACTGAGGTCAACGAGTCCTCGGCCAGATCGTAGAAGGCGAGCGTCGAGCGCACGCCGTCGAGCCGGTGCACCAGCAGTCGATCGCCGGCCGGGCTGACCGCCAGCGGCCGCACCGGATCGCCGCCGGGATTGAGCGTCTCGGGAAACCGCACCGGCAAGCCGGAGCCGATCGTCGTCCAGCCGGTCCGCCCGGACACCTCGACGACCACCAACCCGCTGCCGGGATGGGTGATCAGCACGCCGCCGCGGTCGAGCAGAGTCGAGTACGAGCCGTCGCCGAGGTCGATCGCCACCACCTCGCGCGGGCCGCCGACGAACTCGCACCGGTCGGCCGCCAGCAGTCCCCAGTCCGGCTCCAGCGGCAGAACCGTCTGCAGCAGACCGGGAATCGACGCGACACGCGCGGTCAGCGCCGGCTCGTGGTCGTGGAAGCACCAGATCTCGGAATCCCGCGAGGTGTGCACGATGGCCAGCCCCGGGCGCTCGGCACACGGCGCGTGCAGGAACCGAAAGCCCGCCGGCACGTCCAGTCGCGCAGGGGGTTCGTCGCCGTCGAACACGCGCACCGCTGGATCCGCCGTGTCGTGCACCAGGATCCGCCCGCCGGCCATCGGCAGCATCTGCGGATGCCTTGCGCGGCACAGCACCCGCCTCGGCCGCCACCCGCCCTCGTCGCTGCGCGTCCACGTCTCCAGATGCGGCCCGAGCTTCGGCGTGATGGCCAGGCACACGGCATGCCGGCCCTCCACGTCGATACGGAAGTCGAGCCGGTTCATGGTGCCACCAGCCAGCGCCGGGGGCCGCCATGGGCCAGCCGGTGCAGGAACGCGACCCAGCCGGCCACGCCGACGGCGTAGTCCGCGCCGAACTCGATCATCGTCTCGTCCGGGGCGAGCAGCCGACCGTCCTGTTCGGATGCTCGGACGGCGATGGCGTCGGCCAGATCCACGGCCTGGTGACGGAAGTAGTCGTCGCCGGTCGCCTCGGCCAGGTCGAGCAGCAACTCGCCGCCGCCGGCCAGTCCGTGGCAGACGGAGGTCCCGAGCCGCCAGCGGCGGGTCCACACCGCCTGACCGGCCAGCTCGGCCAGGGTGCGGGCGCGCTCTTCGCCGGTGGCCTGCCAGAGTCGGATCAGGAACGTGCCGATGCCGGCGGCCCCGCTGCACCAGAACTCCAGCGGCCGCCCACCCGAGGTCGGGCCGGCGGGCCAACGCGCGCCGAACCGGTCGACGTGCGCGACGTCGCACAGCATCCGGCCGGTGTCCTCGGCCAGCCGCACCCACGCCGGCTCGCCGAGCCGGGTGCCGGCGGCCAGCAGAAAGGAGGCGATGCCGGCAGCGCCATGCGCGAAGCCGTAATCGATGGTGCCGGCCAGCAAGGAGTCGAAGGACTCGGGCACACGCCACAACGGCTCGCCGTCGACCCGCTCGGCCAGCGCGCGAGCGCAGCGACGAGCCTGCTCGGCCAGCTCCTCGTCCCCGGTGTCCAGCCACAGCGCCAAAGCGGTGGTGCCGGCGCCGGCGATGCCGTGCGTGACATCGGGATTCGGCCAGTCCGACGGCAGGCGCTTGACCACGTCGATCATGCGCGCGGCCCGGCCGTCGTCGCCGAGCAGCTTGGCCGCGTCGTACAACGCCCATGCCGGGCCGGCGGAGCCGAAGTTCAGGCCGGGCAACACCTTCGTCCGGGCCAGCAGCCGCTTCTCGATCCAGTCGGCGGCTGTGCGCAGGACGTCGGGGGAGATGTCGAGCCAGGTCAGCGCGGCCAGCACGCCGCCGGCCCCGTGGTGCACGTTCAGACTGTCGCTGCCGGTGCCCCAGTAGCTCATCGGCCACAGCCGGTCCTCGGCGTCCGGCGTCATCGACGCGACGAGGTAGTCGGTCCCGTCGCGCAGCAGCCGGCGCACCTTCCGCCCCAAAGGATCCGGGGCCGACGCGGCGAGAAACGCCCGCACCTGGTCGATTCCCCAGCGCTGGTGCTCCGCCAGCAGCCCGGCGATCAGCGGCTGGGCCCGTCGCGCGCGTTCATCGTCCTGGGCGACCAGCTCCAGCCAGCGGACCAGCCGTCCGGCCCGATCCGGGCCGTCGGTCAGCAGCGGATCCTCGCCGGTGATCATCAGCATCAGCAGCGCGCCGAGCGCGTACAGGTCGACGGCCGGTTCGAGCACCGCGCCGGGACGCTGCTCCGGGGCCAGGTAACCGGGCGTGCCGCTGATCGTGGTGCACACAATGCCTTGCCTCGCGGCCACTTCCAGGTCCAGCAGCACGGGCGTGTCGTCGGCGCGCACCATCACGTTGGTGGAGGACAGATCCCGCAGCACGATGCCGGCGGAATGCACGCGGTCGAGCAGATCGACGAGCTTGCCGGCCATGGCGACCAGCGTCGCCCACGGCATCCGCTCGTGCCCGGCGACCCAGCCGCGCAGCGTGATGCCCTGAATCCTCTCCTCCACCAGGAACTCGTCGCCGCCCTGCTCGAAGTAGGCCAGCGGGGCCGGGCAGACACCGAACGCTGACAGCACTGCCAGCATCTCGGCCTCGTTGCGCAGGCAGTCCCGGGCCAGCTCGACGTGCGCCCGGGCCTGTTTGACGACCACCTCCGCGCCGCTGAGATGGTCCGTGGCCTCGAAGATGCCGCCCTTGTTGGCGTGCCGAATCGCCTGGCGCACCACAAATCGGTCGGCCAGCAGCACCCCGTCGACGTCCTCGGCCGGCGGCGGCTCGGGCAGCGGGCACGTCGCCCAGGCCGGCGGGCTGAACCACGCCTCGCGACGGTCCGGCTCCGGCGTGCCGTCCGGGGCCCGGATGATCTCGACGACCTGCCCGTCGTTGTCCAGCATGCGTTCGCCGACGAACGCGCCGTAGCGGTAGTGCACGATGCTGCCGGCCCGGTACGGCCGGTCGGACAGGATCATCGGGCCGGCCATGCCTTTCGTGGCTTGGTCCAGCTCGAACGCCAACCGCCGGAACTCGTCGTCGTCGGCCGGGTAGACCGTGATGAACTTGCCGGCGCTGCCCCGGGCGAACCGGGCGCCGTTGAGCTCGCCGACCCGGGCCGGGGCGTTGGCGAACTTGAACACGCAACGCGCCGGCAGCAGCACATCCAGGGACCGGGCCAGCACCTCCGCGGCCGAGGCGACGGTGGCCGAGACGTGCAACTTCCAGCCCTGACGGCGCAGTTCACGCTCGTTCGGGCGCAGCTGGCACCACATCTCGGACAGCTTGACCGTCCAGTCGGGAGGCAGGCGGTCCTCGGCCAGCTTGACCAGATCGGACATTGTCGTCCCCCTCGGATGTGCGCCCTACGAGGAGCAAGCATCCGCCCTCACCGCGGTTTTGGACCGGACTCGGCGTCTTCGGGCGCACGATCGGGCGTTGTTCAGCATTGGTTGTCCATGCGCCGAACGCCGATCGTGAATGTCAACGACGATTCCAACGGGGGCACGTTGACCTGGGGCATGAATCCCGACACCACGGAGCAGTGAACAGGCGGTCCGGCGGATCCGTCCGCCGGGTCGTTTCAGCCGGTCGGCATGCCCACGTGCGCCTGCTCCACGGCCCGCCGCAGCGTGGACAACGTCGCCGCCAGCTGGTCGACCGACCGGCCGGTCAGTGGGCCGGCCAGCCAGGTGCGCAGCCCGTCCTCGAACGTCGGCGTCGCGGCGGCCAGCAGTCGCCGTCCCTCGGCGGTCAGCTCGATCAGCGAGGACCGGCGGTTCTCCGGGTTGGGCCGCCGGGCCAGCCAGCCCGCGGCCTCCAGCCGGTCGACCGCCTTGCTGGTCGCGCCCACCGTGATCGCGATCTCTTCGGCGATGTCCTGCACCCGGCACGTGCCGGCCCGGTCGCCGACGATGCGCAGGAACTCGAACTGGCCCATGGACAGGCCGTGCTCGGCCCGCAGCCGCTCGCCGAGCACGTTGTACAGCCGCGTCTCGTACCGGACCAGATCGGCGAACACCTGCGTCAGGTCGGTCACATCGGCTCCCTGAGGCTTCCGTAGAAGGTTATTCCTAGGAATATACTCTGCGTTGACACCGGATCGGAAGGGGCGCTCATGATCGTCGAGACCACGCTCGGAGCCGTGCGCGGGCACGCGCTGCCCGACGGCGGCGAGGTTTTCGCTGGCATCCCGTTCGCCGCGCCCCCGATCGGTGAGCTCAGGTTCCGCCCGCCGCAACCGCCCACGCCCTGGTCCGGCGTGCGGGACGGCAGCCGGTTCGCCGCCGCCCCGGCGCAGGGCAGCCCGACGCTGGTCGGCAAGCAGGAGACGAAGTGGCCGGCGCTGCCCGGGTTCCCCACCGGCGACCTCGGGCCGACGTCCGAGGACTGCCTGTACCTCAACGTATGGGTGCCCGGGCCGATTGATCGGCCCCGTCCGGTGATCGTGTGGATCTACGGCGGCGGCTACGAGTCGGGGTCGGCCGCGCCGCCGTACACCGACGGGGCGGCGCTGGCCCGCCAGACCGGAACCGTGGTCGTCGCGGCCAACTACCGGCTGGGCGCACTGGGATTCCTGCACTGGCCCGAGATCGGCGCGGTCAACCTGGGCGTGCAGGACCAGGTCGCCGCGCTGGGCTGGGTCCGGGACAACATCGCCGCCTTCGGCGGCGACCCGGGCAACATCACCCTGGCCGGCCAGTCCGCCGGCGCGTTCTCCATCGGCACGCTGCTGGCCGTGCCGGCGGCGGTCGGGTTGTTCCACAAGGCAATCCTGCAGAGCGGCAACGCGTCCCGCAGCTTCGACCCGGCCACGGCCGCCGCCATGGCCGAGGACTTCCTGGCCGCCCTTGGCATCGACGACGCCGAGGCCCTTCGTTCCGTTGCGGTGGAGCAGATCCTGGCCAAACAGAGCGCCGTCATCGACGGCGACATCGGCCGCCGCAACCTGCCCGGCGGCCGGGCTTGGGGCGCGGTTGTCGACGGCGACGTGCTCCCGATCGACTCGCACCAGGCCGTCGTCACCGGGGCGGCGGCCGGCGTTCCGCTGCTCATCGGCGCAACCGCGGACGAGGTCCGGCTCTTCCAGGTCCTCAACGGCGACCGCTTCCGACCCGCCGACGAGGACGCTCTGTTGACCGAGATCGCTCTCGCCGGCGTGAGCGACCCGGCGACACTCCTCGACGCCTACCGGGCGCGTCTGGGCACCGACGACCTGTCCGCGATACGCAGCGCCTTCCTGACCGACGCGGTCTACCGGGTGCCGGCGGTTCGCTTGGCGCAGGCCCAGGTCCAGGCCGGTGGCCGCGCGTACCACTACCTGTTCCGGGACGAGCCGTTCGGCCCGGACCTGGGCGCCTTTCACGGCGCCGACCTGCTCCACACCTTCGACGCGCTGGCCCTGATCGGCGCCGACACCCCCGAGCGACTCGTGGTGCGGGACTCGCTCGCACGGGCATTCGCCGCCTTCGCGGCGACCGGCGAACCCGGTTGGCCGGTCTACGGTTCCGCACGGGAATTCGGCGGTTCCATGATCAATGAACCACCGGTTGACGCCCTGGCGGTATGGCGCTGATCGCCGCGATGGCGGGATCCACCGCGGCCGCTAACCTGGAGCAGCGACCTTGGGGGCGTGATGCGACCAGAGGACTGGCCGGCCGCGTTGGAGCAGTTGGACCGTCAGTCGCGGTGGCAGACGGTGTCACCGGATCGGGTCGGGCTGTCCGATCTCATGCGGATCTACGACGTGCCGGCGGCGAGCATCGCCGTTCGGCAGGGCGGTGCTCAGACCTGGTCGCACGCGTACGGCACGACGCCGGAGTCGATCTTCCAGGCCTGTTCGATCAGCAAGCACGTGGCGGCGTTCGGCGCACTGCGGCTGGTCGAGCAAGGAGTGCTCGACCTCGATGGCGACATCGACACCCGCCTGGTGTCCTGGCGCCTGCCGGAATCCGGCGGCTGGCGGCCGATGGTCACGTTGCGGCAGTTGCTGGCGCACACCGCCGGCCTGTCGTCCAACTGGTTCCGCGGCTTCCGCCAGCAGGAGCCGGTGCCGACCATCACCGAGGTGCTGCGCGGCGAACCGCCGGCCACCAGCCCGCCGGTCCGGGCGACCATGCTGCCGGGCAGCAGCTTTCGCTACTCCGGCAGCCATTACGCCGTGCTCCAGCAGCTGCTGGAAGACGTGACCGGCACCGGCTTCGCCGAGCTGATGCAGTCACTGGTGCTGGACCCGCTCGGCATGGCTCACAGCAGCTACCACCAGGACTTCCCACACCGCCACGGACACGTCGTCCCCGGTCATCACGTGGACGGCACGCCGGTGACCGGTGGCTGGCGGGTGCAGCCGGAGTTGGCCGGCGCCGGTCTGTGGACCACGCCGTCGGACCTGTGCCGGGTCGGCGTCGAGATCGCTCGCGCCGCGACCGGCCGGTCCACGGTGCTGTCACGAGAACTGGCCGTCGAGATGATCACGCCGCAGGTGCCCGACGGCTACGGCCTCGGCACGGCCGTGCAGCCCCTGCGGTTCGGGCACACCGGCGGCAACGTCGGCTACAGCTGTTGGCTGTTCACCTGGCCGGCTGCGGACACGACCATGGCGCTGATGCTCAACAACGACATGGCGAACGAGGTCTTGTGGTCGGTGTTGGCCGCCGCCGACCACCACTACGGTCGCGCTTGCGTGCCGCAGCCGGTCGCGTCCACCGGCGCGTTTCGCGTCCGTAACGGCTACACCGTTACGATCACCGATGACGGTGGCAACCTCGCTCTGCACTGTCCGGGGCAGCCGCCGCTCCGGCTGATTCCCCTGGCCGAGGGCGGTTTCCGTGCCGCCGGACTGGACTGCGAGCTCACCTTCGAAGACGACGGGACCGTGCTGCGCTTGCGTCAGCAGGACATGACGTTGACCGGGATCCGCCAGGACTGACGTCTCACAGGGCGCATTCCTTGTCGACGAGTTGCGGGTCTTGTCGAAGAACGCGGTGTAGCAGGTGTCGTTTTTGCACACCTTCACGCGGGACCACGCGCCCCGCGATGTGAGGTCGGCGACGGCGCTGAGCAGGTAGGCGAACGACCGATCGATACCCGTGCCGGTGGGGCGCAGCTCGCGGCCCTCCGAGGTCACGATGGTCGTCACAGGTAAGCGCAGCGCCGCTCGCTGGACGTACGCCTCGGTCGTCGGGACCGTGGCCGCGCCCTCGTCCCAGCCCACATGCGCGCGCAGGATGCTCAGTAGCGCGTCGCGCAGCTCCCGAGCCGTGGCCGCGTCGGCGTTCGTCGCGTCGGCCTCTGAGCCCGCGCCGGCCGCCTCGAACCATTCAGCCACCGCGGACCCGTCAGCCAGCAGTTCCTCGGCTGCTTGTGGTGAGTTGATGAACCCGACCAGCAGGTCCGAGCTGAGGCGCTCCGCCCCGGCCCGTGCCGGCCCCAACGTCACCTTCACGCCCCCGCTGAAGGCCCTGGCCGAGCGCGCCTGACCTGAGGTTGCGAACCCTCGCCGCCGCTCTGGGTAAGCGGGTCGGCGAGTCGCGATGGTCGAGCTGTCCGCGCAGGTGTACGGCGGTACGTGGCTGCGTGCCGACCCAGGCCTGATGCACGAGCCGCCAACTTCCTGACGCTGGGCCGAGCCCCTCGTGCCCGTATGGCTGAGCACACCGCCGCGTCGGTGTCGGCCGCCCTATGGTGTTCTCGTGATTCGCATCGACCATGCCGTCAGCAGCGGCACGTTCAGCCTCGACGGCGAGACCTTCTCCGTCGACAACAACCTCTGGGTCGTCGGTGACGCTTCTTCTTGCGTTGTCATAGACGCCCCCCACTCCGTTCCCGACATCCTCGCCCTTGTGGGGGACCGGACCGTCACCGCCATCGTGTGCACCCATGCCCATGACGACCATGTCCGCGTCGCGCCCGCCCTTCGCTCCGCCGTCGGCGCCCCCATCCTCTTGCATCCGGCCGACCAGCCCCTCTGGTCTTTGGTGCATGGTTCTGAGCCTTGGGACGCCGACCTCTCCGACGGCCAGGTTCTCTCCGTCGCCGGCACTTCCCTGCAGGTGTTGCACACCCCCGGCCATGCCCCCGGTGCCGTCTGCCTCTACGCGCCGTCCATCGGCTGCGTCTTCACCGGCGACACCCTCTTCCAGGGCGGCCCCGGCGCCACCGGCCGCTCCTACAGCTCCCTGCCCACCATCTTGTCTTCCATCAGGGCCAAGCTTTTCTCCCTGCCCGCCGACACCACCGTCCACACCGGACACGGCCCCTCCACCACCATCGCCGCCGAACGCGCCCTCCTGGAGGCTTCGGCTGGCTAGGCTTCCCTTTCGACCCCCTGTGGACCAGCCCCGCCGGCTCCCCGCCTCTTGGCTCACCCCTGTCCGTGTGAGCCGGTCTTGGCGCGTCTTTCGTGCCGCTCTCGTCGTCGTCCTCCTGGTCCTCCTGCTCACCGCTTCCAGCGTCACCTGGGCCCGCCTCACCTCTTCCGGCCACCGCTACGACCTCTCCGACGCCCCTTCCGCCCCTTTCGCCATCGTCTTCGGCGCCCAGGTCGACACCCCTTTCCTCGCCGGTCGCCTGGACGCCACCGTCGCCCTCTTCCGTGCCGGCAAGGTCCGCTCCGTCCTCGTCTCCGGCAACGCCTCCGGCTCTTCCGGCGACGAGACCTCCGCCATGACCTCCTACCTCTTGGTCCGCGGCGTTCCCCTCTCCGCCCTCTTCGTCGATCCCCTCGGCCTCACCACTTACGACACCTGCGCTCGCGCTTCCCAGGTCTTTCACCTACAGCGGGCCCTTCTCGTCACCCAGGCCTACCACCTCCCTCGCGCCGTCTCCCTCTGCCGCCGCCTCGGCCTCTCCGCCGACGGCATCGCCGCCCCTTGCGCTTGCAGCTCCTTCCTCCTCTTCAGCAACCAGTTCCGCGAGCTTTTCGCCACCGTCCTCGCCCTCCGTGACTCCCTCTGGCCCCGTCCTCCCGCCTCCTGATCTCTCACCTCTTCTCCTTGCCGCCGCACCGCCCGCCTTCTCACGGCTCCTGCGCATCCGCGTGCCGCCACCAGCCTGCTCGTGCCCCTGCTCACGCGCCCCTATCCGCGCGCAACCACCGCCCATCTGCTTGTGCCCTGCCAGGACACCCCCAGTGGCTCGCTCGGACGTCGCCCTTCCCGCCCGTCGCCCATCCAGTCCCACTCCCCGTCCACACCCGCCCTGACCTGCCCAAACGCCGCTCCCTACCCCCGATTTGGAATCCAAAGAGACGATCATGTACTCTCTGTCGTGTCGGCACGGCTGACAACCCAGTCCGGGTGGCGGAATGGCAGACGCGCTAGCTTGAGGTGCTAGTGCCCGCAAGGGCGTGGGGGTTCAAGTCCCCCCTCGGACACAACAACAGCTGAAATTTCAGCGACATATGCCACGTTGGGTGACCGATCCGGTTACTGAACGTGGCATCGTGGTGTCTGAGGAGAGACCTGATCGCCCGCGCAACCTTGAATGGGTGATTAGTGATCGAAAGAAGCCTCGATTCATCGCATAAACCATCGCCGCAGCTGAAATCCCAGCCGCCCGATCCGCTCATCGCAGGGCATGACGCGCCGGTCAGGCTGTTCACGCCGCCCGACCTTGCGCAGCCATTACCACCTCCCCCTCAGGCACTACCACCACTTCTGACCTCGGCAAACACGCCGGTACTCCTGTCGGCGGCCATCTCCGCAATCGATCACTCCGGCCGCGTCGGCGGCCGGCAGCTGACCACCGCCCTAGGCTGGCGCGACGGCGACACACTCACCATCGCCATCCACCCCGACACGGCCATCATTCGCCGCGACACAACCGGAAGATTCCACCTTGACAGCCGCCACTACGTATTCATCCCGGCGGCCATTCGAACGATGTTCGGAATCAAATCCGGTGACCGTCTCCTACTCGTGGCCGATGAAAAGCACGACGCTCTCGTCGTCCACCCCCTCCGTTTCCTCGCGAACCTTCTTGCCGACCCATACGACGGTCTATTCGGAGGCAGCGATGTCCAGTGACACCGAAAAACTCCAACTCGTACTGGCGCTCCTCGCCGAGCTCGGCATCAACCCCGCTGAACTGTCCGCCGACGCGCCCACGCCCACAGTCACCGAGTACCTGCCTCGCCTCGTCGCCGCCGCATCCGCCGCAACCCAACGAAACTACGGTCCCTACTGGCGCAAAGCCGCTGAACTCTTCGGCGACCGCAAGCTCGTCGATCTCCGCACATCAGACATCCTCGCCCTGCAACGCCACGCGGCCCGGACCGCCACACAAAGACGATCGAACCGCAGTGGCCGCCACGCCGGCGAACACGCCACTCGTGCCATGCGCTACCTGTGCCGGCTCGCCGCCGCAGACGGCCTGCTCAACCCCGCACGAAATCCGGCAACCTCGGCACCATTGCCCCGACGGCTGCCCACCACACGCCACGGCCTCAGCCCCGCCCAAATCGGCGACATCATCGACACCGTTGCCACCAGCGGCCTGGACCCAGGACTCGACACCCTGTTGCTCCGACTTCACCTGGAAACCGCCTGCCGGCGCGGCGGCGCGCTCGCTCTCCAACTGCGGGATCTGGATGCAACCTACTGTCGCATCCTGCTGCGCGAGAAGTTCGGTACGCACCGCTGGCAACCCATCTCGCCCACACTCACCATGGCGCTGCACGACCACGCCGCCGCACGCGGCGCCTGCCGACCAACCGACAGCCTGCTGCGGTACCGCAATGGCAGCCCTCTCTCCGCACGTCGCTACGACCTCTTGTGGGGCCGCGTCCACGAGGCCCTGCCCTGGGCCGAGCAACTCGGCATCTCCACCCACTGGCTCCGGCACACCACCCTCACCTGGGTCGAACGCCACTTCGGCTACGCTGTCGCCCGCGCCTACGCTGGCCACACCGACGCCAAAGGCGGCTCCACCCTCACTTACATCCGTGCTCTGCCCGAAGAAGTCGCCGCCGCGCTGTCCGCTCTTGTCGGCGAACCACATCCCCTCGTGTTGCCGCGCCAAGCCCCGTTCAACGTCACGACATCAGCACACCCGGAGTTCGCTCGACGCACCGTCGCGCACGCCGCGATCACGAGGTGAACGGCCGGCACTGCCGCGCACATGCCGCCGGGGCTGAAGCCGCCAGCTACGGGCGCGGCATGTCATGCGGTTGCGCTATCAGTTCGCTATGGCCGACCGCATGGTCGCCAGCGATCATGCGGTCCAGCGACGGCGGTGCCAGCCGTCCTCAGCTCATTCGGGATGCGTCCACACAAAAAGTTCGACCGGTTCCACACCCAAGGAGTAAGCAAGCACGAGCACGCGGTCCAGGCTTGGGCTGTGTCGACCGTTCTCGATCCGGTTGATGGTCTTGCGGTCGAAGCCACTGGCCTCCGCCAGTCGCTCCTGCGTCCAGCCGGCCAGTACGCGAAGCTCGGCCACCCGATGCCCGAACAACGCACGGTCGTCCGCGAGGCGCGGGTGGACCGGCGACACAGGCACGGGGGCAACGTTGGTACGTCCCAGCGCGCAAATCCGTACCAACAGTGGTACAACATGGTCGGGTGTGGCACACCAGCGCGACGGTGACCTCCCTGCCGCCCACATCACCCCATCAGGGGACACCGTGCGCGGCCTCTACGCCCCACGGCCCCCGCACCCCACGCCCGTGCGAGGCGACATGCCCACCACACCAGCCACCGTGGCCGCTGCCCAACTGCTTCTGCGCGAGCTCGGTGTCACCCCAGACCAACTCGACTGGATCCCCGTCGACGCACCCACCATCGCCGACTACCTTCCCCATGTCATCGCTGCGGCAGGGCCCGGCGCACAGCGCACGTACGGGACCTACTGGAACCGCATCCTCACCGCCTGCGGTAGCCGTCGCCTCGACGAAGTCCGCACCTCTGACATCGAGGCCCTCATGCGCACCGCCGTCGCCACCCGCCGACAC
>DASWRQ010000343.1:0-11737 GCA_036403095.1 Kutzneria sp.
CAAGGCTGGTGGCAATCGATTGCGGAGGCCTTACGACTGTGTGACCGGTGCCGTCATTTGAGGGTCACTCGATAGTGTCGTGACGTTCGGTATTTGTGGAGTTTTCGGCGCACGTGCATCTGCGCGTGGGGGTTGGGTCACTCGATAGTGTGAACCGAAGCGTTTCGACGATCATGGAGGTCGGAATCGGCGTGCCGCTCGTCGCCCGTGGGCGACCGGTCGTCGATGATCGGGCCCGGGCGCTTCAGGTGATCGTGTCAGTGGGCAGTGACGGGAGCATGATTCCGGCACCGAAAAAGCCGCGGCCCTGTGGCAGCAGGAACCGCGGCGCAGTCCTTCCATGTCGCCCGAGAGAGGACCGACTTTGAGTGTAGAACCGCCACCGCAGCGTGACGGGTCACACGACCGAGTGCAGATCATCGTGCACGCGTTCCCGGATCGCACCCGGTCGGCGAACCGGCCGCCGAGCTGCCCACAGCAGCCGGCGACCGCGGGCCGAGGCCGCGGCGGGGCACACCGTCGCGCCAGCTCGGGCCTGCTGCCCACGCTGGTCCGTCGGGTTCTCGCGGGCTGGCTGCCGCCGGCGTGACGGCGGCGAATTGACGATGTGAAAAAGGGGCGTCCATCGGAGATCACATTCCGCTGGACGCCCCTTGGTGTGTTCGGGTGATTCCCACCCTTTGTCACGCCAATGGAGGAGTTCCGTATCAGACGGCCATACCGATGCTCCTGTCAGCGGTACCCGCCAAGTTTCGGCGGGCCTAGGAGGTACATCGCCATGACCAGTCCGACACCGAGGAGCGTGGCCCGCTACGGATGGGTTCCTGACCTTCCCGACGCCAGGGACCACATGTATGCCGCGCCCCGCGCCGCCGTCGCGAATCTGCCGGCCAGCGTCGATCTGAAGCCGGGCCTGCCCGAGTGCTACGACCAGGGCCAGATCGGCAGCTGCACGGCCAACGCGATCGCCGGCGCCTTCGAGTTCTCGCTGCGCAAGCAGGGCCTCGCCGATTTCATGCCGTCACGCCTGTTCATCTACTACAACGAGCGGGCGATGGAGGGCCACATCGGCACGGATTCGGGCGCCATGATCCGTGACGGTGTGAAGAGCGTGGCCAAGCAGGGGGTCTGCCCGGAGACGGAGTGGCCCTACGAGGCCATCCAGGCCGACGCGAACGGCCACTTCCCGGCCGGCTCGCGGGAGGCCACCCGGCCCAGCGACGCCTGCTACCAGGACGCGCAGAAGAGCCGGGTGACGACCTACCAGCGCGTGACGACGACGCTGGACCAGCTGCGCGGCTGCCTGGCCGCGGGCTACCCGTTCGTCTTCGGCTTCAGCGTGTACGAGAGCTTCGAGAGCCAGCAGGTCGCGAAGACCGGCGTGATGCCGATGCCCGGCCCGTCGGAGGAGCTGCTCGGCGGCCACGCGGTGCTCGCGGTCGGCTACGACGACGCCAGCCAGCGCTTCCTGGTGCGCAACTCGTGGGGCACGGGCTGGGGCCAGCAGGGCCACTTCACCATGCCGTACGCGTACCTGACCGAGCGCAGCCTGTCCTCGGACTTCTGGACGATCCGCGTCGTGACCTGATCGCCCAAGCGCGACGAACGGCCCGACCGTGTCCACGGTCGGGCCGTTTTCCTTGCTGGCACTCACTTCTCGCCGGCGGCGGTGTTGACCATGTTGGCCACCGGGCCCAGCCACCGGCGCTGCACGACGGAGCAGCCGACGATCATCGCGAACAGCGGGAAGTTGGTGGCCCACACCGCGGTGTCGAACGGCAGCGTGAGCACGATCAGCAGCCGCAGCGTCACCTCGAGCACAAAACCGATGGCCCACACCATGTTCGCCCGCACCAGCAGGGCACGGAAGGCCGGCGAGCTGACCATGAACTCGTCCCATGCGGCCGACTTCTGCATGCTGTTGGCGATGAACGGCTTGAACGCCTTGGTCATCACCGGCTGCTGGCGCAGCGCCATCACGGCGACGTAGATGCCCAGCGTCGCGGTGCCGAGGCCCTCCTTGGCCAGCATGAAGGTCGGCGACCCGGTCAGCAACGTGATCGGGATGCTGACGATGGTCACGATGAGCACGGCGAGCGCGAACTGGTCGGGCTTGCCGGACCGCACCGTGGTCCAGATGGTGCGTGCGGCCGGCACGAGGCCGCTGACGATCAGCGCGGTGATCACGTCCACGCCGAACGCGTTCTTGAGCAGGTAGTACGTGCCCAGCGGCAGGCCGATGTCCATGACCAGCGACAGCAGGCTGCCCAGCGGACTCTGCACCTTGCTCGGCTCGGCGGTCTGGCCGGCTGCGATCTGCGTCGTCGTCATGGTCAGAACGCTACGAACGACGGCCCTTTCGCGCGGGTGCCGAACAATCGAGCTCTGCCATGACAGTTGTCACGGCTGGTGTCACGGCCGGTTCGGCCGCAGGGTCCACAGCACGGTGAGCTCGGTCGTGGTCACGCCGTCGGCGTTGGTGATGGTGACCTGCACTGGGAACTCCGGGCGCTCACCGGCATCCAGCTCGGCGATGACCTCGGCGGCGTCGCGGCCGAGCACGGCCTCGGCCCGCAACGGCCCGAGCGCGACCTTGCGGTAGCCGATCTCGGCGCTGACCACGAGCGGGGTGGCCCGGCTGAGCTGCTCGGCGAACGCGGTCAGCAGCAGCGCCCCGGACGCGGTCTCGCCGACGCCGAAAATCATGGCCGCGTGCAGGCCGCCGACGTGGTTGTGTTGGCGTGCGTCGTCCGCGATGGTCGCGACGACCTTGTCCGGCCCGATGTGCTCGAACGACACGCCGTTGCTGCCGACCCAAGGCACGGCCTGCTTCATGCCCTCGCCGATGAGTGCGTAGTCAGTGCTCATGAACCGATGCTACTCGACGGTAACTTAACGGCCTCCCCATGACCGAGCTCACAGAGTATTTCAGTTGCTAAGACACTGGCGCGAAATGCATGCTTGTACTCGGCAACTACTTGGATGACGCAAGCAACAGGGGGGAGCCCCGTGGTTCCGCTGGGTGAGGTCGGTGCGCAGGACGACCTGGAGGTGGCCGACGGCATCGGGATGTCGATCGCACGGCTGCACCGGTTGCTGGCCTGCGTGTCGTCCTCCGGCAGCAAGGCCGGTATGGACCGGCCGACGTTCATGCTGCTGGCGAGCCTGGCGGAGCACGGTCCGCGCAGGTCGGGGGCGCTGGCCGAGATGGTGCACAGCGACCCGTCGACGGTCAGCCGCCAGGTGGCGCAGCTGGTCAAGACGGGCCTGGTCGAACGCCAGGTGGACAAGCAGGACGGTCGCGCGACCGTCCTGGCCGCGACCGAGCGGGGCCTGGCCCTGCTCGCGGAGATGCGCGGTCGGCGCAATGCGCAGATCGCACAAATGATCATGCACTGGCCCGATGGCGACCGAGCCCGTTTCAACGAGCTCTTCGACCGGTTCATCACCGACTACGAGCGCCATCTGCCGGTGTTCATCGCCGCGTTCGCCGACAAGGCGGGCGTGGGAGGGGAGAAGTAATGTCACAGACCGCTTCGCCGGCCACCGCCGGTGTCGGCGGTGGGGGGTTCACCCAGCGTCAGATCATGACCGTGATCTCGGGTCTGATGCTGGGCATGCTGCTGGCGGCGCTGGACCAGACGATCGTCTCGTCGGCCATGCGCACCATCGCCGACCAGCTGCACGGCCAGACGCTGCAGGCGTGGGCCACCACCGCATACCTGATCACCTCGACCATCGCGACGCCGCTTTACGGCAAGCTGTCCGACATCTACGGGCGCAAGCCGATGTACCTGGCCGCGATCTCGATCTTCCTGGTCGGCTCCGTGCTGTCCGGGATCTCCACGTCGATGTACGAGCTGGCCGCGTTCCGCGCGCTGCAGGGCGTCGGCGCCGGCGGCCTGATGTCGCTGGCCTTCGCCATCGTCGGCGACATGATCCCGGCCCGCGAGCGTGGCAAGTACCAGGGCTACTTCCTGGCCGTGTTCGGCCTGTCCAGCGTGGCCGGTCCGGTGGTCGGCGGCTTCTTCGCCGGCCTGCCGACGCTGCTGGGCGTGGACGGCTGGCGCTGGGTGTTCCTGGTCAACATCCCGATCGGCGTGATCGCGCTGATCGTGGTCACCCGGGTGCTGAACCTGCCGCACCGCCGCGTCGACCAGAAGGTGGACTACTGGGGCGCGCTCACGCTGTGCCTCGGCGTCGTGCCGCTGCTGATCGTGGCCGAGCAGGGCCAGGAATGGGGCTGGGGCTCGGCCGGATCGCTGGCGCTGTTCGCCATCGGCGCCGTCGGCATCGTGTCGTTCATCTTCGTCGAGCGACGGATGGGCGATGCGGCGCTGCTGCCGATGCGGCTGTTCCGCAACACGGTCTTCAGCCTGGCCAACGTGCTCAACTTCATCGTCGGCATGGGCATGTTCGGTGGCCTGGCCGCGCTGCCGCTGTACCTGCAGATCGTCAAGGGCGAGACGCCGACCAACGCCGGTCTGCTCACGCTGCCGCTGATGGTCGGCATCACGGCGTCGTCGTTGAGCTCGGGCCAGGTGATCGCCCGCACCGGTCGCTACAAGGTGCTGCCGATCATCGGCACCGCCGCCATGGCGTCCGCGCTGTTGCTGTTCAGCGGGCTCAACCCGGACACCAGCCTGGTGTACGCCGGCTTCGTGATGGCGCTGATGGGCGTCGGCCTCGGCCTGTGCATGCAGACCCTGGTGCTGGCCATCCAGAACGTGGCCAAGCCGCAGGACATGGGCGTGGCCACCGCGTCCGCGACCTTCTTCCGCGGCATCGGCGGCACCGCCGGCACGGCGATCTCGCTGTCCATCCTGTTCGGCGTGGTCGGCGAGCGGATCGCCGACGCGTTCTCCGCGGCGCGGACCGACCCGGCGTTCATCGCGGCCACGCAGGACCCGAAGGTGCTGGCCAACCCGGCCAACGCCGGCTTCCTGAAGGGTCTGGCCAACGGGGGCAGCGGCATCGACCTGGAGAACACCTCGTTCATCCAGCAGTTGGACGGCCGGCTGGCCCGACCGCTGCTCGAGGGCTTCGCGTCCGCCATGGACACGGTGTTCCTGGTCGGCGGCATCACCACGGTGGTCGCCTTCGCGCTGGTCTGGTTCCTGCGGGAGGTGCCGCTGTCGACCAAGTCCGGCCTGCAGCGCGCCGCCGAGGACGAGAACGCCGAGGAGCGCCCGCTGGTGCCCGTGCTGGACTGACGGATAGCAGAATGAGAGAAGGGGCCTTCCGGATCCATCCGGAAGGCCCCTTCTGCTGTGGTTCAGTGCTTCGCGAAGGGCTCCATGGTGCCGTCGGCGATCGCGTCCTGGTAGCGCTGGTAGGAGCGCTTGACCTCGGCCTCGGCCTCGGTGCGGCCGACCCAGGTCGCGCCCTCGACGCTCTTGCCCGGCTCCAGGTCCTTGTACACCTCGAAGAAGTGCTGGATCTCCAGCTTGTGGAACTCGTTGAGGTGGTGGATGTCACGCAGGTGCTCGGACCGCACGTCGTCGGCCGGCACGCAGAGCAGCTTGTCGTCGCCGCCCTTCTCGTCGGTCATCCGGAACATGCCGATGGTGCGGGCCCGGATCAGGCAGCCCGGGAACGTCGGCTCCTGGACCAGCACGAGGGCGTCCAACGGGTCCCCGTCCTCGCCGAGCGTGTCGTCCACGAAACCGTAGTCGGCCGGGTACTGGGTCGCCGTGAACAGCGTCCGGTCCAACCGGATCCGGCCGGTCTTGTGGTCGACCTCGTACTTGTTCCGAACACCCTTGGGGATCTCGATGGTGACGTCGAACTCCACTGTCCTCGCTCGTTTCGCCTCTTTGTACGCGAGCGCGCTCCACGGTCGGCGCGCTGCGTCGGGGTTGGCACTCCGGTTACGCCACTAGTGTGGACCACAAATCGTGTGTCACCGGCATCCGTGTGGCCGGTGAGCTGTGTGAGCTTGGTCCGTGTCGGCCACGGACCCTGTCGAGGAGGACGCCGTGCCCGAATCCGGCCAACCGGCGCCGGCCTGGCCGACCCAGCCGGTGGAGGACGCTTCGGAGCCGGCCGTCGCCGCAGGTGAGGGCGCCCAGGTCGGCTGGCCGTCGGCCGATGACGACGGTGCCTCGCCGGCCTGGCCGAGCGATGACTCGGCGGCGTCACCTGATGGGGTGAAAGTGGCGGCCGAGGAGCCGGCCGCGGACGAGGCCGAGTCCGATATCGAGGATGAAGCGGGCGGGCAGTCCGAACCCGCATCCGAACCCGAACCCGAGGTCGCCGCCGCGGTCGAGGAGCAGGACACCGCGCCGGTGGCCGAGCCGGCGACGCAGCAGGTTCCGGTGCCGGTACCAGTCAAGCAGCCGGAGCCGGTAAAGCAGTCGGAACCGGTCAAGGAACCGGAGGCGGTCAGGCAGTCGGAACCGGTGAAGGAGCCGGAACTGGTCAAGCAGCCGGAACCGGTGAAGGAACCGGAACTGGTCAGGGAGCCGGATCCCGTCAAGGAGCCGGAGGCGGTCAGGGAGCCGGTGACCCAGCAGGTCCCGGTGCCTGTGAAGGATCCGGTGCCCGTGAAGCCGCCGGTAGCCAAGCCGACGCCGGTGGCCGTGCAGCAGCCGGTCGAGGAGCCGCCCACTCAGCAGGTGCCGGTGCCGAAGCCTGCGCCGGAACCAACCGGCGAGCCGCCGACTCAGCAGGTGCCGGTGCCGAAGCCTTTGTCGGAACCGGCCAGTGAGCCGGTGACGCAGGCCGTGCCGGAGCCCGTCGAGGAGCCGGCGACCCAGCCGGTGCCGGAGCCTGCGACTCAACGTGTGCCGGTGCCGCCTCCGCCGCCCGTCATCCAGCGGCTGCAGCCGCCGAAGCCGCCGGCTCCGCCGCAGCAGCCCGTCACGCGGCGTGTGCCACCACCGCCTCGACCGAAGATCCAACCCCGGCAACCGGTTCCGCCGCCCAAGCCGGTGTCGAAGGAGCCGGAGACACTCCGGTTCAGGCTGACCGACCTGCCGCCCAAGACCGAGCCCACGCGGATCGAGCCGCCCGTCTCACCGCTCGAAGACACGGTCGCGATGCCGGTGGACAACGACCGGGCCCGCCTCGACCCGCCGACCGTGCAGCTGCCGAGCCCCGGCATGCCGGCCGGCGACGACACACCCACGATCCGCGTGCAGGTGCCGCGCCCGCCCGCGGCCGGCCGGCCCGAGCTGGGCGACGACGTCCCGCAGCCGGCCCCGCAGCTGCCGCCGCCGCCGCGGACGTCACCCGAGACCGACATCGACGAGCCGGCACCGCGCCGATCCCGCAAGCCGCTGCTGGTCGGGCTGGCCATCGTGCTGGTGCTGGCCGTCGGCGCCGCCGTCTACTTCGGATCCTCCGGACTCGGCGGCACCACTGTCGTCGCGACCGCACCGCCGCCATCGCCGGCCGCGCCGAACCTGCTGATCAAGCCGCTGGGCGACGGGCCGGCCCCGACCGCGGCGGGCATCGCCGCCAAGCTGGCCGGCCCGGTGTCCTCGCCCGCGCTGGGCACGCTCACCGGCAGCGTCGTCGACCCGGCGACCGGCACGACGTTGTGGGACCGCAACTCCAGCACGCCGCTGACGCCCGCGTCGGCCGGCAAGCTGCTGACCATGACGGCCGCGTTGCTGTCGCTGGATCCGCAGTTCCGCTTCACCACCACCGTGGTCGCCGGCCCCGATCCCGACACCGTGGTACTCGTCGGCGGCGGTGACCCGACGCTGTCGTCGCTGCCGGCCGGCAAGGAGACCGTCTATCCGGGCGCGGCGCGCCTGGACGATCTCGTCGCGCAGGTGAAGCAGGCCACCGGCGGCGCCGTCCACAAGGTCCTGCTGGACACCAGCCGCTACAGCGGCGACGCGATGGCCCCGGGCTGGGAGAACGGCGACATCGCCGGCGGGTCCGTCGCCCCGATCACGCCGATCATGCTGGACGGCGGCCGAAGCCGGCCGACCGTGTCGGAGCCACCCCGCACTGCGACGCCGGACACCGACGCCGCCAAGGAGTTCGCCAAGCGTCTCGGCGCCGACCCCAACTCAGTCGCCAAGGGCGCCGCGGCGCCCGATGCGAAGGTGCTCGGTACCGTGCAGTCGCCGCCGTTGACCGACATGGTCAGCAACCTGTTGCAGATCTCCGACAACGTGCTCGCTGAAGCCATCGGCCGCGAGGTCGCCAAGCAGGCCGGAGCCCCCGTCACCTTCGCCGGTGGGGCCAGCACCGTGCTGAACATCTTGCGTAACAACAACTTCGACCTCACCGGCGTGACCATGGCCGACGGCAGCGGACTGTCCACTCAGGACCGTGTGACGGCCAAGCTGCTCAGCTCGATCATGACCGTGGCCGCCGGGCCGGACGGCGGCAGCGACCCGCGGGTGGCCAAGCTGCGGCCGCTGCTGAACGGGCTGCCGGTGGCCGGCGGCAGCGGCACGCTGTCCGATCGGTACGGCGACGCCTCGTCCGCGCCGGGCAAGGGCTGGGTGCGGGCCAAGACCGGCACGCTCGACGGGGTGAACACGCTGGCCGGCATCGTGCAGACCACCGACGGCAAGGTGCTGGCTTTCGCCCTGATGTCCAATGGATCGCAGATCGAGCAGGGACGTGCGGCCCTGGACAATGTGGCCGCGGCGCTGCGCGGCTGCGGATGCCGCTGATTCGGCTGCTGCGAATGCCGTGTCACCCAAGGTAGCGTCGAGGGTGTGAACGCGGGAAACGCAGCCAGGTCCCTGCCCGACGGTGGTCCTCCGTCACCGGTGGACTGGTCGGTCGCCGCGTCGACCGCCCAGCGGTTGATCCGGTCCGGCCCGACCGTGCCCAGAGCGGAGGCCGACGCCGTCGTGCGCGAGTTGCGCGGCATGACCGGCGCCGCCGAGTCGCACGTGCGTGAGCTGACCGGGCTCGGGCACGGCCTGCCGCTGCGCGAGGGCAACGTCGTCGACCGGCACGGCTGGGTTCGTGCCGCCAGCGAGGGCCTGGCCCTGCTCACCGAGGGTGCGATGCCGGCCAACCTGCCCGGTCCGCTCGGCGGGATGCTCGCCGGCACCGCCGGCGTGCAGGCCGGCATGGTGCTGGCCTTCCTCAGCTCACGGGTGCTCGGCCAGTACGACCCGTTCGGCGGCGGCGGCCGGCTGCTGCTCGTCGCCCCCAACATCGTCGCCGCCCGCCAGGCCATGGACGTGCCGGCCAGCGACTTCAGCATGTGGGTGTGCCTGCATGAGGTCACCCACCGGCTCCAGTTCACCGCCGTGCCGTGGCTGCGGGACTACTTCTCCTCGCAGGTCGGGCAGCTGCTGTCGGTCATGGACGACAACGCCGTCGGGGCCTTCAACCGCATCCCCGAGATGGTGCGTTCGGCCCGCGACCGGCTCAAGACCGTGCGTCCCATCGAGGGGCCGACCGCGCTCATGGAGCTCATCCAGTCGCCCGAGCAGCGAGCCGTGCTCGACCGTCTCGTCGCCCTGTCCACGCTGCTGGAAGGCCATGCTGATCACGTCATGGACGCCGTCGGCCCGGTCGTCGTGCCGTCCGTGACCACCCTGCGCAGCCGCTTCACCGCCCGTCGCAAGGGTGGCGGCATGCTCGACCGGGTGCTGCGCGCCGTGCTCGGCGTCGAGGCCAAGATCCGGCAGTACGCCGAGGGCGCCGCCTACACCCGGCACGTCGTCGACGCCGTCGGCATGGATCGCTTCAACACCGTGTGGACCTCGCCCGAGACCCTGCCCTCCCGCGCCGAGATCGCCGACCCCGACGCCTGGCTCCGCCGGGTCCAGCCCTGAGTTGTCCACAGGCCGGCTCATTTCAAGATCGACGAGAGGCCGCGCCGGGACCGGCCGGAGTGGCACGTGAGTCATGAAACGATCTACCAAGCACCGACTTGTCGGTGCACTCCGCGCAGCGTCTGGACGCGGTCGCGGTCGAGCTCAACGACCGGCCGCGCATGACGTTGGGATGGGACAGCCCGGCCGAACGCATGACAGACTTGCTGACCACCACTGTCTAGCAGTGGTGTTGCAACGACCACTAGAAACCGCCGAGTGGTGGGGGCTGGGTTAGTTGGCTCTTAGTGCGCGCCCGGATGAGGCGGTGTCGGCGGTGCGGACGGCGGTGCGCCGTCTGGTCACCGCGGCGAAACAGGCCGGCCAGCTGAGCAGCGGCCAGCTGGCAGTGGCGGTGTCGGGCGGGGCGGACTCGCTGGCGTTGGCGGCGGCGGCGCAGCATCAGGCCCGAAGGCTGAACGTGACGGTGCACGGCCTGATCGTCGACCACGGACTCCAGCCGGGTTCGGACAAGGTCGCGGCGGAGGCGGCGGAGCAGCTGACGGAGCTGGGCATCCCGCACGTCCGCGTGCTGACGACCAAGGTGCAAGGCCCGGGCGGGATGGAGGCGGCGGCGCGGAGGGCGCGGTACGAGGCGCTGCGCAGCGCCCTGCCGGCGGCGGACGCGATCGTGCTGCTGGGACATACCCGTGACGACCAAGCGGAGACGGTGCTGCTGGGCCTAGGCCGAGGCTCGGGACCGAGGTCGATCGCCGGCATGAGGCCGCTGGACCCGCCATGGGGCCGGCCGCTGCTGACGGTGACAAGAGCCCAGACGGAGCGCGCCTGCACGGCGCAAGGGCTGACCTACTGGAGTGATCCACACAACGTGGACCCGGCGTTCACCCGGGTGCGGCTGCGCAACGAGGTGTTGCCGCTGCTGGAAGACGTGCTCCAAGGGGGAGTGGCCGACGCGCTGGCCCGGACGGCGGCACAGCTGCGGGAGGACAACGACGCCCTGGACGCGCTGGCGGCGGAGATGCTGGTGGACGAACCAGAAGGGCTGGACACGGAGAAGCTCGCGAACGCCCCCGCGGCGATCCGGCGGCGGGTGCTGCGGAGCTGGCTGATGCGACGCGGTGTGACTGAACTCACCGACGCCCAGCTGCGTGACGTCGACGCACTGATCGGTGAATGGCGTGGTCAGGGGGGCGTGTTGCTCCGCGGCGGCTTGGTGGCACAGCGCGCACATGGCAGGCTGCAACTAGACCGTGCGTCGCCCTGACCAGGGGCCACGCAACCAGGCCGACAGAGGGGAAGCGGCCCGTGTACGAGGGCGACATCGCCTCCGTGCTCATCACCGAGCAGCAGATCAGCGACAAGATCCAGGAACTGGCCAAGCAGGTGGCCGCGGACCATCCCGCGAGCGACGGCGGCTCGGACCTGCTGCTGGTCGGCGTGCTCAAGGGCGCGGTGATGTTCATGACCGACATGGCGCGGGCCCTGCCGGTGCCCGTCCAGCTGGAGTTCATGGCGGTCAGTTCCTACGGCTCGTCCACGTCCTCGTCGGGCGTGGTGCGCATCCTCAAGGACCTCGACCGGGACATCGCCGGCCGCAACGTGCTCATCATCGAGGACATCGTCGACTCCGGCCTGACGCTGTCCTGGCTGCTGAAGAACCTGAGCAGCCGCAGCCCGGCGTCGATCTCGATCGTCACGCTGCTGCGCAAGCCCGACGCGGTCAAGGTGCACATCGAGGTCAACTACGTGGGCTTCGACATCGCCAACGAGTTCGTCGTCGGCTACGGCCTGGACTACGACCAGCGCTACCGGAACCTCACCGGCGTCGCCACGCTCGCCCCGCACGTCTACAGCTGACCGGCACCGACGAAGGGGCGTCGGTCCCGGAGGCGGGCCCGAGAGGCGCCTGTGCAGGGCGCGGTACGGGTTGGCCGAGACCGGTAGCCTAGCGGTCTGAGGGTACGCGTTCTCCCTGG